>CAYPRD010000046.1:0-2687 GCA_964413195.1 uncultured Candidatus Peribacteria bacterium | reverse complement strand
GAGAAGTGACCCTCGCAGGATCCATGCAGCACGCACTGGAAATGCTGCTGCACAACCAGAACATGCAGTCATAAAAACAATTATAGATAGTAAAAACACTCATTTCTTGCTATAATACAAAGATTATCTTGTATTCTCATGAAATGACATCTTTTTGGATCATCTTCTTCCTTTTCCTAGGACTAGCCATATTAATCAAAGGTGCAGATATTTTCGTTGACGGGAGCGCAGGACTCGCAAAAAAACTTGGCATATCAGATTTTTTCATTGGTGCAACGCTTGTGGCACTTGGAACAAGCCTTCCTGAATTTATCGTAAGTCTTCTTGCCGGATTTTCCAAGAACGGAGAATTAGTGATTGGAAATATTATCGGAAGTAATATCGCAAATATTGCCCTTGTTCTTGGAATTTGCGCAATAATAAAAACAATAAAAATTCAATCTGAAAAACTTACAAAACGAGAGATTCCTTTTGTTATTCTCTCGGGAGTTATTCTCTTTGTTTTGGGATTCGATCAAATTTTTCGAAACCACGGAACCAATAATAATTACCTCACCGCGGGGGATGGTATTATACTTTTAGCTTTTTTTGCTATTTTCCTTTTCTACATTGCTGAAAATTTTAGGAGAAGCAATGCAGAAAAAACTCAAACAAGTCAAAAGAAAAAAATCCACACCAAAGAATCAATACTCCTACTATCAATAAAAATTATAGGAGGACTCTTGGCAGTTATCGGAGGAGGAAAAATCGTTGTAGATAATGCGATCGATCTCGCGAGTTTACTGGGAGTGAGTCAAGAAATTATCGGCCTTACGATCGTTGCAATCGGAACATCTCTACCGGAAGCGATAACAACAATTATTGCAGTAAAAAAACAAAAAGAAGGAATTGCGATTGGCAACATCATCGGAAGTAATACATTAAATGTATTTTTTATCCTGGGCACTGTCGCAACCTTCACTCCATTGAAACTTTCGCCAAGTATGATGATTGATGTAAGTGTTATGATTCTTATAAGTATCATGCTTTTTCTCATGAGCTATTATCGCAAAGAAATTGGACGATTCTCAGGAGTGGCATTACTTATCTCATACAGCGCATATCTTCTCTTCGTCGGTTTACGAGAATTTTATATTGAGCGGGGCATAGTTGTTTTATAAGCAATTACCAGGTATGGTTTCAACATGATACGAAAAAAGAGATGCCTCAAAACATTGCGTTTTGGGATTGAATTTGAGCTCTTTACTTTGGATGAACAGGGATTTATGACAAATGGTGCAGAACGCCTGATTAAACGGGTAAAAAAAGAATTTCCCGAAGTGGAAATAAAAAAGGAATGTGCAAAGAACATGATAGAAATAACCACAGCACCTCATACCATGGTGCCAGATGCCATGATGCTTGCCTTGGAGGATTTTGAAAAAGTTGCTGAAGTCGCAAAAAAAGAAAAACTTATTCTCTTTGCATACGGAACATATCCAGGATCGATGCATCCTGAATTTCACGAGGATAAACGTTACAAAATCCAAGAAAAAATTATCGGAAAAAAACGATACAGTATCGCAGGAAGATGCATCGGCCTACATTTCCACTTTTCCCTTCCATGGGGAGTTTTTGACGATTTCAATAAAATTATCAAGCCGCTCGCCTACTCAAAAAATATGCAAAGCATGATGAACATTTACAATCTCTGCATTGCAATTGATCCAGCCTTAACGACTTTTTCCCAATCTTCCCCATTCTATCAAGGGAAAAGACTCGGAAAAGATGGAAGAATTATCGCATATAGAGGAGGGAAAGTTCTCAATTACCCAGAAGGTCTTTATACAAATCTACAAAATCTTGGAGCACTTCAGTCATACAAACACACCAATCGCGACATTCAGCATTTGATTCTAAACCGGTTTAGCGATTTAAAAAATCTCTTCAAAAAATTTGGATTCAAGCTCTCGTCTTTTATACGTTTCAATTCCATACTCGATACTTCCTGGAATCCTGTCAAAATAAACCCCCACGGAACTATGGAAATTCGAGGAGCAGATATGAATCATCCAGATATAATTGTCGCTCTGGCAATACTTCTGAAATTCATCATAAAAGAAGTACAAGAAAAATATCTAGAAATCATTCCATCAAATACAGCTATCAAAAAACCATTTAGTTTTCAGGGTAAAAAAATACTCATCCCGCCCGATGATTATGTCATAAATCATCTCCAACCGTTGGCTGCATACGAAGGATTAGCAAATCACGAAGTTTATAAATACTGTAAAGCGCTCCTTCGACTTGGAAAAAAATTTATACCGAAAGATCGTATTCCGCTTTTAATCCCCATCGAGGCATTTCTCAGAAAAAAAGAAACAGCCTCAGACCGAATTATCTCTGAAGCGAAAAAAATAACAACCAACAAAGACGAGCTTTCATCGCAAGAAGCTGCAAAACTAGCACTCCAACTTTCAAAAGATCTTTACAACGAGATTCGCATCACCAAAAAACGCCTACAAACTTTATACAAACATCCATAAAATCACCACGACAATTCCCAGGAGACGGAGAGTGAGAAGAGGGTGACGAATATCATTCCTGAGCCTCTGGAAATTCCACCATCCACTCAATCCCAAATTTGTCCCGAAACATGCCGAAATAGGAACCCCAAGGACTCTCTCCTATCGGCATTTCAACCGCAC
>CAYPRD010000045.1:0-3286 GCA_964413195.1 uncultured Candidatus Peribacteria bacterium | reverse complement strand
GGAATAGTATACTCAATCCACTCGACTGGGTACTGGTAGCCTTCACAGATATCGAGCACCCATGGATTTCCCGTAAATATGCAAGACTTTTTTGGGAGCAAATTCTCGAGCGCAGTAAACCAATCATTGTCACTGGGACTATCAGGAAGAGAAAGAATCTGCATACGCTCGTGGAGTTCCTCAGGGATACTCGCCAAAATGATCAACTCTCTTTCTTCTGCTGTCCAGGGATTTTTATCGGTACGAAATTTATCCGCAGATCCAATGACAAGAATACATCTCGGATATCGTTCTAGTATGCTATGTACGACACTGAGATGTCCGACATGAAACGGTTGAAAACGACCCACAAAAACACCGGTCATATCAGGGGGAAAAAGTTGAGAAACCATACGACAAGTATACCGATTTTAGGAAAAATACCTCTAGAGATGAAAAAGGACGACCTCAGGTTGTGCATTGCTCCGCAGATCAAATCCCGGACTGTTACCCATACCAGAAGAAACATAGAGTTTCCAATTTCCGGTATCTTTATACTTCCCCTCTGGCTCATACCATCCCTTGTACCGACCAAAGGAAGTCTTGCACACCCAGAGTCCGAGTTTGCGAATTCCAGCTACATCAAACATTCCTCCATGCGTATGTCACGAGAGAAAAAGTGTCGGAATAGTGATGAATTGTTGTGTTTCCAGAAGTCTCTGAAGAAGGAATTCGAGACCATCAGGATTGTGTATGAGAACAATATTTCTCGCTACGTTTTGATCAGAAAGATGAGCAATCAAAGCATCGAGAAGTGTGTCGCGTCTTTCTTTCTCCATCGTATGAAGATGAATCGCAAGAGTATGAAGACCATGGACGGCTATGCTCGCAGGATAAGAAAATATTTTCTTATCCTCAGGATCGATGAGAAAATGAAGATCATACTCATCTGTAAGCCACTTTTTGTACTGGGGAAAGAGTGGATTTTCTTCATCATGGTTACCAATCACAGCACAATGAGGAAAAGAAGTGAGCGGTGAAAAAAGTTTTTTAGAAACGGCAAGTATATGCTTTTCTTCTAAGGATTTTCCACCCTGAGACGAGAGAAAATCTCCACCATGGAGAACAAGAAGATGTTTTCTCTCGTCTATAAATGATGTGAGTTTTGCCGCAATGTTTGGTATTTCTGGGTCAATACTTCCTCCGATATGTGGATCGGTTAAAAAAAGAACGTCAATACCGCACAGGGAAAATTCTGGGAAAACAACATGCTCTTCACGGAAAAGAAGGTTATTGGCATGCAAGCGTAATGTGTTTCCTACATAGGGGACAGCAGAAAATACTCTCATGATTCCCAGAAAAAAAATCCATTTCAGCCAGAGGAAAAAGCGTTTCATAGCTATACACCAATATATTGCCTCATACGCTGCAATACATCATCCAACCGCTTCTGCATTTTGGCATTTCCACGTCGAACAGGCTCAAAGAGTTCTTCGTCAGAAAGTTTACTGAGTCTCGCATATGCCTCACGATATGGTTCGATAAATCGATCAAGAATAACGTGAAGGTCTTGTTTTGCATGACCATACCCATAGCCACCTTTTTTGTACTTTGCACGAATTTCCTCGACTTCTTTTTTCTCTCAAAAAGTTTTTATCAATGCAAAGACATGGCACGTGTCTGGATCTTTTGGTTCTTCGAGTGTTTTGGTATCTGTTGGAATAGTCGCAATTTTTTTCTTGAGGTCGGCCGAGCTTTCAAACATGCTAATATAGTTGTTGTACGATTTGCTCATCTTGCGACCATCGAGACCGGGAATGACGGCAATCGCGTCATCAATAATTGGTTTTGGTTCGACGAGAATATCCGCTTTGTAGTGATGATTCACATAACGAGCGATATCACGCGCCATTTCGAGATGCTGAAGCTGATCTTTCCCGACTGGAACCACATCGATATCATACCCGAGAATATCTGCTGCCATGAGAATTGGATAGTTGAAAGTTCACATATTGAGATCTTGTCCTTTATTCTCAGCGTCTTTAAAGGTATGTGCTCGAAGCATAAGAGAATACGGCGTAAAACAACTGAGAATCCATTCAAGTTTTGTGATACCAACAATATCGGACTGTCGGAAAATAGTCACCCCTGTATCACTGCCGAGAACCGCAAGATAGGCGATGAGGCCGTTGCGAATATTCTCATTGAGGATCTTCCCGTCTCGAATTGAAGTAAGTGCGTGAAGATCAGGGATAAATATGGCTGTGTCGTATTTTTTAGCGTTTTCTTTGAGAGGAAGTATGGCACCCATGAGGTTACCAATATGCGGAAATGTGCCTGTGGGCTTGATACCCGTAATCATTCGTTTCATAATTGAGTGAGAAGAGTATATGGAGTATGCTGGTCTGAGCAAGACGATGAAATGCTTTTGGTAGTTTCAGCAACTACTATACACTATCTGCATGTACAAAGAGCAACGGATCATATCCACTCCCATCTCAAACAATCGTCTCAATTTCTCTGAAAGAAAACATCCTTCTCTTATTGTTCCGAGTCTCATAACTGGAACGCTGGACGATGTAGACATCGGTGATGATACGGTCATAGAAGGAGAAGTGTGAAACACTATCATGACTGGAAAATGATTACAGCATTTTATTTTTCTCAAAAACTCTCGAGTTCCAACATGGATTTTTGATAACCACAACCACGCATTTGCGTTCTGGCATCAAGCACTCTGGGATGGAAATATAAAACCTGGATCTCTGTTAGTTCATATCGACCAACATACAGATCTGGTGACTCCGGATGAGCTTCCTCCTTGGCATGACCCAAAGCAAGCACAAGAAAATGAAGTCGAAACATACACCAACACATCTCTCACGATCGCAAATTTTATTATCCCCGCATTGGCAACTGGACTCGTAGGCGAAGTACTCATCATTACTGGTGAGTCTCTCACGGGGTCCGGTGTATTTTCTTGGGACAATTGATTTCACAAGAGTCCTTCAGAAACCATACAAGACAGGCTCGACCACTATCCGAGCATCATCGTTGACCTTGATTTGGATTACTTTTCTCAAGGATTTGAAGAGGAAATACTGCGAAAAAATACTCTCTATTGGTTGCAGAAAGCTGATTGCATCACGATTGCTACGAGTCCTCTTTTCATAGAACAAGACCGGGCTATCAAGGTATTAAAAAGTTTGCAAAGAGTATTGGTTCCTTTATAATCCCGATACTTGGCGCCTTGGTAGAACGGTCATACAGGATCCTGCAAAGCTCTGGAAGCCGGTTCGACTCCGGC
>CAYPRD010000044.1:0-3461 GCA_964413195.1 uncultured Candidatus Peribacteria bacterium | reverse complement strand
TCAAGATTGCTGCTAGCAAATCTCCATCTTTCAAAGCTGGTAAGACTTTCAAAGAATCAATATAGTTCTTTTCTTTCCTGAAAAATCCCTCTTTTCGAGGGATTTTTTGATGTTTTAGGAAAAACTTTTATCATCCCCCTATGAATCAACACTATGTTTTTCTCCTCTGAAGAGAAAAAAAACTATCACGCGCTGAGATTTATACTCTTTTTAAGGATATTGCATGGGAAGGTGATTTTGCTGTCGTGTCGGATACGGAAGAGCGTATCTTATTTCAGGCACGGAATCTAGGTGGAACGATTAAAATAGGTCAAATTATTCACGAAAGAATACCAAAATCAGAAATTGCGGATGTGATCATACAGGATATCGAATCTCGCCCTTCTTCAAAAGAATGAAAAATAAAAATAGGATGTGATGGATATATTTCGAACCTCAGCAATCTTCCTTTTCGTATAAAAGAGACTCTGAAAAAAAGATGATACTCTGTACGTATTGTTCAACATACCTCAGAGGGGAGGGTGAGGAATGCGACTACTATACACGAGAAGCTTGTGAGTAAGTGATCTGAATATATGATTTTCCCTACACGATACGGCGTATCAATTGCTAGAACATTGTGGGTACAAGATATTGAGGGATACACCCATCGTGATATGGACAGAAAGAGATCCATGGATGTTGGCATGATGCCACCAAAAGTGGCTCAAATAATGCTCAATTTATGAACAAGGGGTGATCATTCTTGGCAAGTATGGGATCCATTTTGTGGGCTCTGAACAACCCTCATAGAGGCTGTTTCAGCGTGATATCATACTGTTATTGCTACAGATAAAGAAGAAAAAATGGTAACGGCGACACAGGAAAATTTAGAAAATCTTTTTCCTGAAAAGCCTTATCATCTTGTATCTCAAGTTTTAGATGCGAAAAATTTGGTATGATTATGAATAAACCTCCCAACTGTTATAGTGACAGAGGGTATGTTGGGGAAGAATTTTACCAGCTCAACAGTGTCTCTGTCAGCAATACTTCAAGAACGAGAATATTTAGTACATCTCTATACATCTTTCCTGGATTCGGCCTGGAAAAGTGCATCTGTTGAAAAAATAGTTTTTTCCCTCCCGTTTTGGCATGTATCTGGTAAAAAAATATATATGCCTGAGATTTCTTCTCTCACTCAAACCTGGACTCTTGATGTTGTTCACAATTTCTTTGGGCCCTCCCTCGAATATCATAGAGTAGGTCAAATTGTTGGCCGACAGATCTATGCACTTTCACGCACTGTGTCATAGATCAAAAAATTATAAATCAAGCATTCAATTTTTACAAAAGTATTATTTTAATATAATAACTCGGTTAATTTATACTTGTTTATTTATGAAAAAAATACTTCCATTTTTCCTGTTTATTTCCTTTATTTTTGCAGGATGCTCTCTGAATCCTTTTGCTGCTGATGTTGTTCCAAAAGAAGGAGATACCGTTGTAGTGCATTATGTTGGTACCTATGATAATGGTGAAGAGTTTGAATCATCCCGTTCTGAGGGTAGATCTCCGTTGACCTTTGTGTTGGGGGCTGCTGGAACCATCAAGGGCTTTGAGGATGCTGTCCGAAGCATGAAACTGGGGGAGAAGAAAAAAGTTCGTATTGAACCTGCTGATGCATATGGGGAACAATATATTGAAAGGACCATGCCTGTTAGTCAGTATAAAGAAGTTGTCACAGAAACAGTCCCATCCAATGCTCTTACGGGTAATGTAGAACAGAAAATGCCAAAAGCTCGTGCACAGCAATTTTTTAGCTCTGTGGAAGTTGGTTCTGAAAAAAAGATGGGAGAGGCGAGTCTCAAGATCGTAGCTGTTTCTGGGGAAGATGTGGTTATCAGCGTTGATGATCCAAAGGCACCGTTTTATGGAAAAACTCTTACAGTTTGAATGAAAAATATTCTCAAGGATGGTACAGAATTAATGATTAAAAAAATCGATACCAAAGATCAGACTGTTGATGTTGAAATCAAACAAAAACAAGAAATTATCTCTAAAACTGAGAATGAAATCACTGTAAAAGTCGCCAATCCTCACCCACTTGCGGGGAAGGCTCTTAATTTCGAGATAGAATTAATTGAAATTAAACCTGCACAACCTAACACGGCCCAGCCTTCTCAATCATAAAGTTTGACTTACAAGAAAAACTGCCCAGAATGAGGGCAGTTTTTTTATGCATCGTTTTCTCTATTCTGGTCTTCTGGATACTTTGGTTGTTGAGGACACAAGAATCTTTCATCAAGTTGTCCATGTCTTTCGGGCCAAAAAAGGTTTCCGTTTTGTATTTTTTGAAGAAAAATGACCTGATATCGTATATGAAGTAGTAGAAATAAATAAAAAATCATTTCGATGTCAAAAAAAAGAAATACATAGTAAAAGACAATTTCATCCCGGGCTCACACTCTTTCAGGCATATCCCAATAAACTCTCTACTCTTGAAGTTATTCTTCAGAAAATGACAGAGCTGGGAGTACAAAAGATATATTTTTTTCCTGCCGATCGTTCTCAATTACGATCTGTCTCTGATGCGAAACAAAAAAGGTGTGATCTGATTATCCAAGAAGCACTTGAACAATCGGGTAATAATATATTACCACTTTGTTTTTATCAATCATATGGGGTCTCTCAGTTACTTTCTGAGCACGAGAATCTCCACCATATTATTGGTCATATATGAGGTGACTTATCCATTCCTGATATGACCAAAAACTTATCTCTTTGGATCTGACCAGAATGATGATGGTCACAAGAAGAAATTTCCTTTTTTCAAGAGAAAAATACGTATCTCTGGTCTTTTTCGCAGTCTATTTTACGTCTTGAAACTGCTGCTGTCGCCTGAATGGGGATACTGAATTATCTCGGCTCGATGAAATAAAATAGGTGATAATCTCTATCCTGTATTCAAATGAGGCAAGGATTATCTTTTGTTGAAGATATATGTTTCTTACCGGTGTATACATAGGCTGGCTTTGGTATTTTTTTGAGTGTGTTGCAGAGCACAAAAGGATTTGTTTGTAGAGAGGGGGTAGCAGTATCGATATATTTTCATAACTCTCCATGGTTAATACCGTAAGTATCCCACATATCTTCTGACATAATCCAAGGGGTGTCCGCGATATCCAGTGTGACAATAGAACTCCCTTCAGGAATTATGTGTCTCATATTTTGGATATGGGAGTATGATTTTTTATCTATGAGAGGGGTATGTCGTATACTCATATGTATTGACCATATAAATACGCAAGATACTATGGCGAAAAAATAATATTTGAGAGGAATGATTTTTCACCATGTTGTTATAATAAATAGAATCAAAAACAGATCAAAGAGTATGAGCAAGCGGGAGTATCCAACTATTCAAATTCCTATTCAAAAGAGAAGAAGAAGAGTAATGCATGTTATATCTTTTTGAAAAGAAA
>CAYPRD010000043.1:0-3656 GCA_964413195.1 uncultured Candidatus Peribacteria bacterium | reverse complement strand
AAGAAACTCTTGAACTCTACTATCATGGAGACAAGGCTCAACTCTCTCGAACACAAGAAGCATGGGAAAAATCAGTAACTTCAGCACGATTAGCAAGCCTCCCTGTACCCGAAAACACGCTGGATCCAAAAAAACTCTATAAAAACAGTCAGCCGCTGAAACATCATATTATTGTACAAACAGGAGTACCAATTTTTTCACGTATCGGAGAAGAAATGATGCAAAAACTTATTGCTCTCGGTGTCGAGGCAACCCTCCAAGAAATGACCATTGAGGAGATCAAGAACAATACCAACAAACCAGACTTCCACTATGATACAATTATTACGGGGATATATTTGGGATCATTCCAGTACAATATTGCACCGTTTTTTAGTTCTTGAGAAACAGAATCATGATTCAATCTCTCCAACATAAAAAACGCGAACTTGGATAGCCTTCTTCTGCGACTTACTTCTCGTTTTTACTATGATAGTCCAGATAAGTTGCGTGATCTAGAAACAAAAATCGCAAGCATCCTCACATCCGAATCAATTGTATTCTCCATAGGTACACCCTACGAATACCTCCTGAAAAAAGATACGGTATTAGGACTCAAGAATGTAGCATTTATGCCGTGAAATGAAGTAGTACGCCATCTCGTACAATGATCATATTTGAAAATTGGTTACCGCAGAAGTATGGATACAAAAACTCCTCAATGATTCCTTGTTTGGCTCAAAAATGCACTCTTCCACACTCCATAACCATCTCGTCTACGCCTGGAAACTGACATCAAGTGCTCAAAAGATTCGTCGTTTCAACTTTTTTTGATCGCTCCTTGATACCCTAATACTCTCATGAACTCTTATTTATCAAGTAGGTTACGTGTGGCTTGATGTGATGCACAGAAAATCAGACTTCTTCTCCTGGGCACGATCATTCACAACAGATATGCTCTGAGAGCATTGAACAACGTTTATTGGAAGTCTGATATTTTTAGGAACAGGGTATTTTTTGGTTAATTTTCTTATTAAAAATGTTTTCAATGCAGGTCTCATATACCTCATACGAGCCTACAATAATCGAAATGAACGAGAGTATCACACCATGCCTGCATTTGCATTTTGATGGAAAAAATCCATTAAACTTGCCGAATATCATTCACTTCTTTTTTGGTCAAAGCCGGTATATATTTTCTATATTTTCTTTTATTGATATCGTCTTCTCGATAAAAACTGGACCTTGACCTTTACGATAGCAGCGATTTTTTTGATAGCCCTTATTTTGACACGATTTTTGTTTGAATATGCCAGATATTTTATTATAGCTCAAGATAAATGAGTCTTTGAATCCCTCGGGCTCTCCCTTACTATGACCATCGAAAATATACACATAACTCTACGGATATTTTTCTCTCTTATTTTGGTCTACATTCGAGAGATCGTACTCATTGTGGGTATTTTTACACTCCCCTTTGTTATGAGCTGGCTTGTCGCCCTCTGATTGGGACCTCTTTTCTTACAATGAGTCCTCATATTAATAGGACTAGTATATTTTATTTTTTTGATTATAGTTTCGGCGATGAATTCGGTTATAGAGGTGTTTGTAGAATCACTCTGGTTTTCTGTCTTTACCGAAAACGGAGAACACGCCTCGTCACATCATCACGCTCCTGCTCATCACCCTACTTCTCACCACTAATGTATGGACATCTCACTTTCTCTTCAGGAATTAGCGCAATGATTTTTTGAGACACTGGGTCTCGATTTTTCTGATCTCTCCATTCAGGAGCAAGATGCAGAAAACCACATATACAGCGTCAAAATATCTTCTACTGACTCCCCTCTTCTCATCGGCCCACACGGGAAAACGCTCGAAGAGATACAAACACTGCTCGCTCAAATGACAGAAAAAAAGCTGGGAATCCGTTGTCTTATCCATGTTGAAATAAACGATTATTTGGCAGAAAAACAGAGAAAACTTTTCTCTATTGTTGATCGTAAGATAGAACTCACTCGAAAAAACGGTATCGAACAGGTCATGTATGATCTCTCAGGATATGAGAGAAAACAGATTCATGCCTACATCAGCGAAAAATATGCTGATATAGCAACAAAAAGTCAGGATGGAGAAAGAGGACGAGAACTCCATATCATGCTCAAAGAAGGGCATGTACCGACGGGTAACTCTGTTGAGAGGACTTATGATACTGCATCTGACCTCGAGGCGCTTGATTTAGATGGAACAAACATATAAACTATGAAAAAAATACTCCTTTTCTGTCTCGTAGTCGGTGGGTTTCTCTTGGCTACTCCTTGGTCTTTTTTTGGGCTACAATCTCTTGATCAAAAAATAGGAGAATATAAACTCGGTCTTGACCTTCATGGAGGTGTAGAGCTGGATTATCTGGTCGATTTCTCGAACGTAGAAGAGCTTTCCAGCGAAAGAAAAATACAGATCATAGAAGATATGAAAACCATCCTTGATGGCCGCGTGAGGCGCATCGGAACAACTGAACCAACACTCAATACCACCCTGTATGGAGATGAAACCCATATTATCGTGCAAATACCGACACCCAGCGATTACAGCTCACTCAACGAGGAACAAAAGAAACAAAAAAGTATTGCTTTCATACAAGAAGCAAAGAGTGTCATTGGGCAGGTAATAAAAATTCAATTCAAAGAAAATAGAACAGAGATGGAGTTTCAAGAAGAACAAAAGAAGCGACCCGCTTGAATAGGAAAGATTTTTGAAGAATTCAATAATAAAACAGTCCCCTTTGATGCCTATAGTCAAAAAATGGCGGATACATATGAGAACGTTTTTTCTTTTAAAAACGGTGATCTACAAAATATGCTCTGAACCTCAAAGCTGACACTTGAGTCATTCAAAAATATCTTTGAAACAAATAATTTCATCTGAAAATCAAACTTCTCTGGTAAGGTATCGAGCGTAACTATTGGTGGGAGAACCGGATCAGCCCTGCTGGAAATACAACCCCTCGTTGGGACAAGTATTCAGCCAGAAAGTCAGATTGATGTAAAAATGCTTTTCGTTGATCAGGAACCACTTCGGTTCAAGCCGGCTCGCGGGAAGAACAATGAAATTCTTGATGAAAGATTTTTGATCAATACTGTGGCAAGCCAAGACCCTACTACAGGACAGTATGTTGTAAATCTTGTCTTTAATGGTGAAGGGAAAAAGATGTTTGGAGATATTACAGAAAGAAATACCGGATCTGTGATAGCTATTTTCCTCGGAAATACGCTCCTCACGGCACCTAATGTTTCGTGAAGAATTGATGGAAATGCCATCATCACTCCTGGTATGGAAAATGATAGTAAGAAATGGGCGACCGAATTGAGCAAAAAAATCAACGAAGGTATCGTCCCAGTCGGTATATATGAACACAGCGAACATGCGATTGGCCCAAATCTCTGAAAATCATCACTCCAGAAACTCATTATAAGCGGTATCATCGGATTTATCACTGTGTGTCTCTTTTTGCTTTGGAGATACGGAATTTCCTGAATCGTCGCCGGAACATCTCTCATTATTTATCTTGCTCTTCTCTTGGCATGAGTAAGAATCATGGGCATAACCCTGACACTCTCTGGAGTAGCATGAATCGTACTCTCCATTGGTATCGCCATAGACTCCAATATTCTTCT
>CAYPRD010000042.1:0-3710 GCA_964413195.1 uncultured Candidatus Peribacteria bacterium | reverse complement strand
GTGCACTTGTAAAAGTAGATGCTACATACAAAGCAACACTTCATGAACAAGGACATTTGACTCGTGATGCACGAAAAGTGGAACGTAAGAAACCAGGTCTCCACAAAGCTCGTAAGCGTATTCAGTGGTCTAAACGTTAGTACTTCTTTCTTTTTCTTATGCCTACCATACAACAATTAATCCGAAAACCACGTGCAAATAAAGTTCGAAAGAGCAAGTCACCTGCGTTGATGCAAATTCGAAACAATTTGGAACGTATTGATCTCCCTCTTGCATCTCCTCAAAAGCGAGGAGTATGTACAAAAGTCTACACCATGACTCCAAAGAAACCAAACTCCGCTCTCCGTAAGGTGGCAAAAGTTCGTCTTACGAATGGGTATGAAGTGATTGCGTATATCTGAGGTGAATGACATAATCTTCAGGAACACTCTGTGGTGATGATTCGATGAGGTCGTGTAAAAGATCTCCCGGGTGTACGATACCATATCGTTCGAGGTGTTCTCGATACTCAAGGTGTGGCCGATAGAAAACAAGCAAGAAGTCAGTATGGAGCAAAAAGACCTAAAAAATAATATTTTCTTTTATGATTACTACCCAGAAACAAAAATTTATTAATTATATCATGCAGCAAGGTAAAAAACATCTTGCTCGACAGCTGCTTGATGATGCTCTTCAAATTGTAAAAGAGAAAGGAAATAAAGATCCAGATGCTATTATGGAAAAAGCTTTTGAAAATGTGATGCCACGAGTTGAGGTTCGTCCAAAACGTATCGGTGGTTCTATTTTTCAGGTTCCTGGAGATGTTCTTCCAAGAAGACAGTTTTTCTTGGCATCAAAATGGATTAAAGAATCGGCACAATCAAAGAAGGGTACCCCCTTTGCAGAAGCCCTGGCAGTTGAATTGATCGAAGCTGCTCAGGAAACAGGAAATGCTTTCAAGAAAAAACTTGATGTCTATAAAAATGCTGAAGCAAATAAGGTGAATGCTCGTTTTGCTCGTACTAACAATCAGTCTAATTAATTTTCATTCTTTTTATGGCTCATAAGAAAGCATTATCATCTACCAAAAATGGTCGCGACTCACAGGCAAAACGTCGTTGAGTCAAGGTGTATGAGGGAACAGCAGTTATTGCTGGCAATATTATCGTTCGACAAAAAGGGAATAAAATTTTTCCTGGAGAGGGCGTTATTCAGGGCCGTGATTTTACTATCCAAGCTATTACTGACTGAGTAGTTCGATTTTATGAAAAGGGACGTACGCGCTTTGATGGTCGACAGGTTCGGTCAACATATGTTACCGTTGAGCAAAACGCTGCATAACATCTCATACAATAAATAACTAAAAAACAATGAGACCACCGAGTCTCATTGTTTGTATTTTTAGAGGAAGCCTATATTCTAGAGCTATGTTTCGTGTCATCGCTCGTACGAGTTGGCTCCATATAGTTCGTACAAAAAAATCCTCTTTCTTTGTCGTCAGCATGCTCGTGTTTCTCTCGGCAACACTTTTTTTTGCTGTCTTTGTTTTTTCCAATCTCCAAAAACAAAAATATCTTATCGAAGAAAAATTATTCTACCCACTTTTTTTATCAGAAGGTCATGCCTACACACATCCCCGAGTACGTGATTTTCTTGAAGATATACCGGTAACTGGTGTAAAAAAATATACCTACATTTCTTCTGAAGAAGCTCTGGATGAACAGATCCAGCGTGATCCACAGATTATTGATCTTCTGTCCTGAACAAATCCATTCCCGAATAGTATTACTCTCTTTCTTTCCTGAGTAAATATAGAGGCTTTGTCAGACCAAATACGAGCGTATAGAGATATTTTTGAGCCGGTTCAGTTTGAGGAGATACGTAAAACTTTGAAACGTTTTGATCTCACATTACAACGTTTTGGGTTGATTGAAAAAAGTATACGTATCTTTCTTGTGAGTACTTTTTTGGTTATCATAGTAGCCTTTTATCTTGTTATTCGGTACCATTTCCGTGTATTTCAGAGTGAACGAGATATTGCGCGTCTCGTTGGCGCAGATCCGATATTTGTCTGGTGACCATACGTATTTTCACTCACTCTGTATATCACGTGTTCCCTCCTTATCTCGGGTCTTCTTTTTTGGGTCCTTTCTTCTATTTTTTCGTTTTAGTTGCTCGGTGTTTCGTATAAAAGATTACCAGAAAAAGCAGAATGAAGAAAGCGGAAATCAATGTAGAATACGTGTGTATTTGCTCTTTGTTCTGACCGATAAAATATCATAATATGATCAAAATGGTCAACCAAATACTTGACCCTAACATTGAGAGCCCAATAAAACGTCCATATGGCATATGTGCCATTCCGGCGGGAATAGAGATTATTTGTCGAATGATGGGAAGAAGTCGGCCAAAAAAAGTATAAAAATTTGCATCTTTATTAAAAAGCTCCTTGGCCCGAACATAGTCCTTGTGTTTGATAGCAAAATATTTCCCGTATTTTTCTACAAATGCATCTCCAATAAACGCCCCGATGAGGTAATTGATAGTTGTACCAACCCATACTCAACAAAGAGCGACCACAAGACCAACAATAGGGTGCATTGTACCAGCAGAACTTTGCATACCAACAGCGATCATTGGAATCTCTGACGGGAATGGAATAAAAGACGCTTCTATTGCCATCATAATAAAGACAGCTGTGTAGTTGATCTGTGCGAAAAGATCAAAAATAATTTGATAAAAGGATTGCATAGTTACAGTCGGAATATACGAGCAATATTAAGAGGAGTATCATGGCACCATTTCCGATATTTTTCCCCATGAGGGATACGCATGAATATATCTACTAATCCCCAACCAAGAAGAAATCCTACCAATATATCACCAGGGTAATGTATCCCACCTATAACACGACTCATACAGGTGAGGATACCCAGAGCAATACAAAGAATTGTAATTTTATGCCATCAGAGCAATTTATGCAGGGACCACCAAGAAGCTCCAAAAAAAAGTGCATGACCAGAAGGGAAGGAATTATCAGGAATATGGTATATCAGAGGAGCTATATTCACGACACTTTCAGGCCGTGGGCGAAAGGGAAGAGTATGGTTGAGAATCCAATAAATACAGAATGCACCGAGGATATGCCAGAATATATCCAGAGCGACTTCTTTTGGTCCGTCTTCCGCTTTCTGTACGCCATACAACCAGAGTCCGATCAAAAAAATACTGATAAAAATTGGCTGTATGTCTGAGAAAAGAGGAATCATCTTTTCTCACCCAGTACCGTGTATGAGAAACATTTCTCGAATAAGAGAGAGCAGTTCGCTATCAATTTTTTGGAGGTATTCAAACATCGTGAATATTAGTATAGGAAAACATCTATTTTTTACAGTTCTTATTCTTGCCATTCATATTAGCAATGTCTGGTACTAAATCGGTACCTCATGGTGACCAAGGATTGCAACGAATGAGGCGTTTGAGAGTGAGCCACGTTGCTAAAAAAAATCCAAATCTTTCATAACATTCTCGACTATACATACTACAGGTGGGGTAGTATCGACAATGGTGTTTCCCGAGTGCTCTCGCCCAGAAACTGTGGTCAGGAGAGAGGAAAAATTGGTATGCCTTGATGAGTTGAATGATGATCGTATTCATATATCTTTTTTAATACACCACCCTCCTGTAACACTCCTCACATACCACTCTCTCAGGTCTGTCTGGAGCATAGG
>CAYPRD010000041.1:0-3736 GCA_964413195.1 uncultured Candidatus Peribacteria bacterium | reverse complement strand
TTTCTAACATTAGTATAGAAGATATAACAGCTTTTTCTGAAAAAGAAGAAGAACTCCGAGAACTCATGGAATCAAAGAAACGTATCGATTCTATGGAACGCACACTCAATAACATATCTTTTCTTATCGAAAATGCCGAAACTGCTCGTTTAGAAGAAATTCAAAACATTCAGAATGTTCAAGATCAAATCAGAAAAAATATTTCTGAAAACACAATACGAAAAAAAGAAATCGAGAATCAAATACAAACCATGCAGAAGCAAATTGAGCAATTACAAAAAAGGCTCGAAGAAACAAAAGTGCTGATGAGAAAAATACTAACCGATACATATAAACAAGGCCAGAAAGATACTGAGGATACCGTGTATAACTTATTTTTTTGAGATGGTATAAATACAAGAATACAGAAAGAATTGCACACAAATCTTCTCAAAGTGAATGGAGAAACGATGATTACTCGACAAAAAAATCTCAAAAATTCCCTCGAAACACTCAAGAAAGATTTAGAAAAAGAACTCCAGGAACAAAAAAATGTTATCAAAAAACTTAAAACATATTCCAGAGAACTCGAAATATCAGAGGCTCTAGAAAAAGATATTCTCTCAAAAACAAACAAAAAAGGAGATCAGCTCGGTGAACACATGCAGCGTCTCGGACAAAAAAAACAAACAGTACAATGACAATTTGATCAAAAGATAGCCGAACAGAAAAAATATATTGTTGAAGAATTTGAGAAAAAATTTGCTGAATATGAGAAAAATTTACAACAAACTGCCCAGGCACTTAATTGTGCAACACAAAAAAACGAGACATGTGCTTGGATAAATAATTATATAAATGCAGAAAAAGAATTATTGCAGAAAAGTATCCAATTTAGTGAATTAACTTGGCCAATTGATCCTCTCAATTGATTCGGTTATCATTTTCGGGATCAAAAATACTATACCTCTTTTAATACCCACCACGGAGGACTTGATATAATCACTTCCCCTGGTATTCCGGTAAGAGCCATAGCTGATGGTTATATTCTCATGCAACAACAATCCAACGGTTCACTTCCCTCTTCTGTCATAATGAAACATACAGAATGATATATATCCATATATACAGGAGTTGTCCCAAATACGCTCAAAATGTTTTCTTCTGTTCGTAGGTGAGACATCATTGGTACGAGTGACGTCCACACAGCTCATAGTAGTGAAAATAATATACACATTGAAATATACGAGAAATCAAATCCTACGGATCCTATGGAAAAGTTTCATCTCTCAGATGTAGCACCAAAACATATACCAGCTCGTTACGGATGGAAATACATCGATGATCTCAAAAAATCATGAAAATCTTATGATGTAGCACAATTACAATCAACAATCGGTTTCTTCTATCTCGAATGAAGCACTGAGGGAGAAAGACAATCCAATCTTCTCAAAAAATATGCTAACAACAATTTCTCGGACAGAAATATATGGGTAGAAGAAAGTCTGGCGGAAAGAGTGGATCCCTCATTCACGCTTTGTGTAGGTTTTGCAGAAAGTACTCTTGGGAAAAATCTCACTACTCCATGAAATATCGGGAATGTGGGAAATACTGATGATGGAGACAGGAGGGCTTTTAATGATGCTCGAACATGAGTACGTGCCATAAGCGCAGTAGTAAATAATTCATGGCTCGGATGATACAAAACAATTGACCAACTTTCTGGTTGGGGAAATCCACAAGGTCCTATTTATGCATCGTCTAGAACAAATTGGCATGAAAACATTGTAAAATGTATGTCAGCACTCAAGGGGAAATACGTCGGAAATAAATCACCATTTCGTCTTTCTCAGGCGAGCTTCCTCCTCTACCAACAAGAGGGGTTTGTCCAGAAATAAATATGTGGAATCATATTTTATTTAAATAGCAAGCCATTTGTATTTCTCAGGCGAAAAAAGACTCTTAGCATCTGGGAATGTTACAATCCAGAAATATAGACTATCCCCTTTTATTCGCTGTCTTATCGCTGGTCATTTTTTGATCAATCATGATTAGTTCCGTGAGCGTGTATGATTCCTACAGGATCACCAAACGACTCGTAGAAGTCGGGTCTCTCGAGGAACCAAATAACTGGAGGTTTCTTCTGAGAAATGTCTTGCAAGCTGGCATGGGCCTCTGTGCAATGGTAATTGCCATCAAAATCCCCTATATATATTGGAAAAAGCACGCAAATGTATTTGCTGCCGTTGTGATTGTTATGCTGTTGCTTGTTTTAGTTTTGTGAGTCAAGATTAATGGAGCTCGGGGTTGGTTTGACATACCTTGACTGCCTTTTTCACTCCAACCAACAGAGTTTCTCAAGCTTTCTATCATCGTAAGTGTGAGTTCATTTTGTACAAAATACCGACATTTTCTGCCCTCTATTCGAGATGGATTTATTCCCTTTATATGACTTTTATGAATTCCGGCTTTGCTCGTTGCACTTCAGCCAGATTTAGGGGCCTTACTTATTATTGTGCCCGTGGCACTAAGTATCTATTTTATTGCCTGATGAAATATTCGGGTGCTTATTGCAGCCTGAATTATCTGATTCTTTTTAACGTTCACGCTCTATGTTTTGGGAAATTATGACAGTGGGTGAGAAAAAAATAAATTCTCCTACATTCACGATCGCATAAACACGTTTTTTCAGTCGAATAAAAATGCTATTCAGGAAAATACGATGCACCACCAAAATAAACAAGCACTTATCGCAATTGGAAGCGGATGATTGACTGGCCTATGATTTGGAGATTCCATTCAAAAATATTGATACCTTCCTGAGCCTCAATGAGATTTTATTTTCTCTATTATTACTGAAGAGCTTGGATTTTTTGGAGCCACTGTCATCATTTTGATCTATCTCTACATCATCTATAGAGGTATGCTGATCGCATTTTTATGCGAAAATATTTTTGGAAAATTTGTAGCATTTGGTATTTCGTTTTGGATATTGTGGCAAGTAATCGTCAATATTAGCGTCAACTTGAGCATATTTCCAAACACAGGACTCACGCTCCCTTTTGTGAGTTATGGTTGATCATCTCTGCTTATGATGCTCACAGCGGTTGGTATATTATTATCCATCTCTCGGGATATTGATCATCTCAAAAAACACACAAAAAATACATTTTTCATTTCTTTTTTAAAAAGAGCCAGAAGGTAATATTATAAGATAATATATTATTTTTTTGTCGAGGGGGAAAAGTTGCATGAAATGGGGATATAATCTATACTGAGAGAGTATTAATTTCTAATCATTTCTATGAATACTCTAAAAAAGTATTTCTACACCTGTGTAGGCGGACTCGCAACAGCGCAGACAGCTCTCGCTGAGATCGAACCAGGTTTAGATCGTATTGACGATGGTCTTAAAGGCCCAAACACTGGAGACCCAATAGATACTATCCAGACCTTTATAAAGGGCTTGCTTACTCTTCTTGGACTGGTCATGGTTGTCATGGCACTTTGGGGAGGCTGGAAAATCCTCACTTCTTGAAGCGAAGATGAAGGAAAAGAGGCAGGAAAAAAGATTATCATCAATGCTATCATTGGTATCATCGTAATTTTCTTTGCTTGGACTATTACCAATCTTATCTTCAACATTCTTAGTGGAGATACGATATCAGGTTAGTATCTTACTTTCTTAATGAATCCTCCTAGAAAACTGGGGGGATTTTTTATGAGGCACAATTATATTTGACAAATAAGTATATTT
>CAYPRD010000040.1:0-4041 GCA_964413195.1 uncultured Candidatus Peribacteria bacterium | reverse complement strand
AATAATTATTCAAACTCCGGTAGGAGACTGGTTGTTTCAGGGACATACTCAACTGGAAAAACCACGACAACAAGAGAGCTTGCAAGAATAACATGATTACAAGCAGCAGTAGCTGGTTGAATGCGAGATATACTTCCTATCCTTATACCTGGGAAAACCCTGGAGCAATGTGATGGGAAAGATCTTTTAAAACTAGGCATGTACAGATACGGGGAAAGACGGGCTCAAGAAACTCCACTACAAGGAACAGGATTTATATCAGATGGATCTGCGCTTCACGAATGGGCTTATGGAAAGGCTCGGACTATATCTGGGGCAAATGGTCCAGAATCAAAGATAACAGACGCTCATTTTGATTTCTGAATTGATGCCTTCTGAGAACTCGTAATGGCTCATGCGGAAACAGGATATGATGATATAATACACTTACCGGTAGAATTTCCGATCTCACAAGATGGACATCGTCCTGTTTCTGAAATATTTCGAGAAACGGCTGACAAGCTCATTCTAGATACCTGGCGTAAACTAGGAAAAAATGTGGTAGAAGTGAAGTGAACAGTCGCTGAAAGAATCGATGCCATCGTAAGATTGTTGTGACTGAATGTGAGTCCAACATTAATTGGTTGACACAAACAAGATGATCATACTGTATTCTATGGCAGAGCAGAAGATGCTCTCTGAGATCCTAAATCACGATATTTTTCAAATGGATTCCGGAATACAAGACATGATATCCACAATATCACCCTTACTACAGGTCAAGAACCTGGTGCGACAGCTCTAGTAGATTTGAGCCATCTAAATTGGTCTAAAAAAGGAGATAATCCCTGTAAGCCTCATTTTACATCAATTGATGCAATTTTGATTAGTGGGCAACTGGTTCAAATGCTTCTCTTTGAAATGGATAATGTAACAAGGGAAGATGCCGGTAATCTTTGGCTCAGGTCATGAGAATTAAAACCAGGAAAAAAGTCACTAGAAGATCTCTCGAATGTTCCAGTAAGAGTTGTAGTGAAAAAAACTAAACTCATACCTGCAAAAGGGGCTACATGGAGGACAGCTGACGTAGAAATACATTTTGGTGAAAACGGCTGATTTCTCTTTACAACCAGCGTCTGATATGAGTTACCGAGAAAAGAAGAAACTCCATCCTCTTAAAGATGGAAATTTTCATCTGAATTAATTCTCAGAATAAGCTACAGGGGTTATATCCATTTCAACAAAATATGGACAGTTATGTGAAAACTATATTATACCGGCCGCTTTATCTTTTTTCTCACAACAGTCTTTATATTTTTTTCAGGACTGACAAATACAGGGGTGTCGTCTTCAGAGAAGTTTTTTCGGTCAATTATTTATTTCTTTAACAAAATCGGTATGTCTTCTTCACGGGATACAAAATGTCATATTTGTAGTACCCTGATAAGTAGATAAGGCAAATTCACCTTGTGTTATAACGTCCATTCATATGAGCATTGAGAAATCATCTCTCTCTGCAATTCACAATAATTGAACAGATATTGTTTGGTTATTGGGAAGTTTTACATTGGCCAAGTAGACATTGCAATCGTGAATAAGATTATCAATACCTTTAGTTTTACCTGTGGTAATTATTGGCAATCAAAGCCTCATAGCAATATTGTCAGCAATACACGAAGACATGGCTCATGTATCCCAAAGAGCCGTTCATTTATATCACTTTTTTCACTCATCGTTTCATTGATCGTGAGATATAATTACTTGAGTGATTGGTTGATTGATGATTGCGTTATATTCGTAGGTAAAAGCTAAATTATGCACCATGAATAATCTTAATTATGTGAGATACGTCAGCCTTTGGTTCATCTTTTGCACAAAATTGAACACAAAAATTTCAGACACCATATTTATCAATGGCTTTCTGGGCCAAAAGTGCACCATTTTGTCCATGATCTACCACTTCACATTCGTGAAGAAGTATAAATTGTCCTTCAAATTTCCTAAGAAGTGAATCCTTATTCCGAAGATAATACTCCTTATTCTTATGCAAAGGCTTATAATCGATAGTGGTTTTTGTCATAACAAGACCTATTATATGAATTTTATCTAGATTGAAAGAGTTCGACTCCCGGTGGGTTGGTTTATTTGAAACAAAAATAAACACCGTCAAATTTGAGCGGTGCTTATACTGATGCAATTTTTATACTTATATTAAGTATAAAACTTGACAAATTTCATTGGTGGACCTGGCTGGGATCGAACCAGCGACCAACAGGTTATGAGCCCGCTGCTCTAACCGCTGAGCTACAGGTCCGTAAATGAAAAATGGCGGTGAGTGAGGGGGAGGAAACCGATGCGCCGGTTTCCGAGTCAATCCGAGGAGCGAAGCGAACGAGTGGTTCGAATCGTGAACGAATATCTCACTATCTTTATGGCGGTGAGTGAGGGATTCGAACCCTCGCGGCAACTTTTGGTCACCCTACAGGATTAGCAATCCCGCCCCTTCAGCCTCTTGGGTAACTCACCGTGTGCATGGATTGTATGAAAAGTTACCCCGGGAGCAAATTTATTTTAAAAGCAAACAGGAACACGAACAGGAGCCCCTTCTTGGACATAATCCGGATTTCTTATCTCTGGATTCACGCGCAAAATATCTTCTAAAGAAACACCATAGTGTCGAGCAGCTCCGAGAAGAGTCCCTCACTGAGGCATACGAAAAGTATAGATGCGAAACTTATCCTGCATACAGCCCGGAGTTGAGAGGGCTGGATACACGGCATCCTGCATGCACCCTGGAGCAGTAGCTGGAGAATTTGTTCAGATAGAACCATAACCATAACGAGGCGGTACTCAATTTCATTGAGTATTTTTCGCCTGAGGAAGAGTACAGGAAGAAAGAAGGGTAGCAAAAAATAAAGTAAGAGCTCTTGTGTTTCCCGGCTGAGAATCATTACTTCAATCATTGAGATTTTTTTGACGATCTATTGACATAAAAATACGATAAAAAATACGCAGCATTTATATGCATTTTTTCAAGAAGTCAAAAAATTATATTTCCTCCTCTCCCTCCTCATCAGTTTCTTCTTTGTCTTCATCTCCGATCACAATATCATCTTCTTCCCCATCTTCATCAAATCCCATTTCTACCATTGAGGCGTCTTCTTGTTTTTTTCTTTCAAGATATTCTACAATCATTTTTTGATCATCAGGGGAAATATCGTTATCAAAATCCTTCGCATAATCATAGAGCTCTGTTGGTGTTTTTTTGAGAAAATCCCAGATAATCATGCCCGGCTTATCAAAACGATGCAAGAGGATATTGTTGAGACGAACCAGGGCACTCCGGAGTCATTCTGAGGCGTCTTCATAATATGGGATATGGGCCACGAGGTGTAAATGAACGTCTTCTTTGTGTATACGTTTTGCTCGCTCAGTTTCTTGCGCGATACGTTGCCTTTCAGTCGCATAATAATCATCCTCTTCAGGGAGGGATGTCATCTGATTTTCGGGAAGTTTCTTTTTTGAAATTGTCATGTGGGTGAAAAGCACTACAATTCTAGTAATTTTTGAAAGTAAAATCAACCAATATGCAGTTGACGAAAACTCTTATTCATACGACACAGAACTATATCGATCGACTGGGGCGAGCTGGTATTGTAACAGTAGAGGACTTATTACTATTTTTCCCTCGGGATATCGAAGACACTTCCGAGGTTCTTGATAGCTTTTCCTACGTAAATATCAAGGAAAAAAATACTATCAAGGTTACTCTCCTCACCGTACTCCAGGAACGAACACGTTTCCAGAAAAAACTCACCAAGTTACTCATTGCCGATAAAAATGGTACATCGTGTGAATGTGTATTCTTTCACACACCGTATTTCAAAAACCCGATCAAACCATGAGATACTATTATTATTCATGGAAAACCAAAATATGAGTATGGGAAACTCTCTTTTCCTCAGCCAGATATAGAACTCTATCAAGAAGAACGGAAAAAATATCTCCCCATCTATCCTGAAATACAGGGAATACCAACAAAATGGTTTCAAGAAAAAATAC
>CAYPRD010000039.1:0-4299 GCA_964413195.1 uncultured Candidatus Peribacteria bacterium | reverse complement strand
ATAATTTCTTATTATTATAAAAAATAGAAAAAGATGGAAACCCTGTCTTTTGATACAAATACTGATGGTTTATACGATGATCATGAGGTTGATCAGATGGATTGTGTAACGGGAATCAGTCATGATTTTGCGAATTATTTTCATACATTTACTCTTATCATGGATACTCAGAGGCGTGAATATGGCAGAACAAATAGAAATTTAGCTGAAATGTTTCGTGCAGAAAATTGGGAACTCCTGACGTATTCTGAGAAATTCCCATGAGCTCGCCAGCGCTGCGGGTGTAGTTGAGATAAAATATGTAGAATCGAGGAACTTGATGCTATTATCATATGGATTCGTTGATCTATGCAGAAATGCCTCTCTGATGCTTGATTTGAACCATCTTTAGAAGGATTCGCTTTTGCATATTATCGTGCTATAAAACTTATTTATGGGGATTGTCTTCATCGGTGTAGAAATCTCACTGATAATGATAGACCAATTCTTCTTGCAGCAGATGCTCGTCCATTTGGAGAATTTTTCCAAGAATAGTGCCTTTTGCATCTTTTATTCTGAGAAAAACTCATACAATCTCTGGTATGAATGATCCCCTCCTTTCTACTCCAGAACTCGATGCCATTCTGCTCCTGGCAAAAGAATTTATCCGCTCACAGGCAGATAATGTGAGAAACAATTGGCAATCTGCTTATATCACGCAAACAAAAGATTCTGGATGCGATGTTGTTACAAATTTTGACACATCGGTAGAAAAAGCATTTTCTGATTGGATATACGCACATTTTCCAGAATTTGGTTTTCAGTGAGAAGATTCCGCCAATCTCAACCGGGAAGGGAAAGACGGATATGTGTGGGACATAGACAGTATTGATGGAACAAAATACTTCTCTGCAGGCATTCCGCTCTGGTGTACCACTATATGACTTCGAAGAGGTGAAGTTTCACTCCTGGGCATTATTTACAATCCCGTTTCAGGTCAAATGTATTCTGCTATCAGAGGTGGAGGAGCATTTTTGGATGGTGAACGACTCTTGCTTGCAAACCCAAAAAAATTATCAAAAACCCAGGTAGTCCTCGATGTTTCAACTGATCTTTCTTCCCCGGAAGTCATAAAGAGGATTCAGGATCTTTTCTCTTCTCTCTATACCAGTACATACCGCATGCGTATGATTGGCTCATGAGCTCTCTCTCTAGCATGGGTAGCACAGGGGTTCTTTGGCCTCTATATCAACCCTCTTCTCAGAAAAGATAAAATGATCGATATTGTTGGAGGGGTTCTTATAGCCGAAGAAGCAGGGGCAGTGACATATCGCTATTCTGTGGATGATAGTGTAGATTTCTTGATGACTGGTCATCCAGAGCTGATAGAGGAAGCGCGAGGAGTTCTCCGTATTTAAAAATAATTTATGGATTCTACTACCAGAAATTCCATTGCACAAGGATTTGCCGGTGTACAAGTAAGTCCGCATATACGTGCAGAAGCAGAGAAAAATTTACTCCTCTGGCTCTCGGGAGATGAATTTCGGGATTATTGGCCACAACTTTTGCATCTTATACAAAATGCTCAGTGGTCATACCTGCTCGATTCTTTCTATCAGACAATTCCTTTTGGTACTGGATGAAGAAGAGGAGAAGTTGGTATATGACCCAATCGTATTAATCCCTGGACAATACAGGCTTCTGCTCAATGACATGCTCAGTATCTTTTGAAAAAATACCCGAAAGAGGCCACGGAAAAAGGTATTGTTTTTGCCTACGATGTACGGAAGTTCAGCGGTAACGGGTTTCTTCATCCTGATATTTTCTCACCAATCAAGGATCTCGATGGAGCCAAGCTCTCTTCATATGCGGCCAGTGTGTATGTTGCCAATGGTATCCCCGTGTATTATTTTCGTGGTCCTCGTTCGACTCCAGAACTTTCTTTTGCTATACGACATCTGAAGACAATATCAGGGATTGTCTTTAGTGCATCGCACAATCCTGCTGATCACAATGGTAAAAAAATCTATGATCATTTCGGAGGGCAGCTGATTCCTCCTTTCGATGAAGAACTCGTTCGAGAAGTACATGAACATGTCTCCTACATACAGAGCTTTGCTCCAGACGAGTTAGGAAGTTCCGGTCTCTATCGGGAACTCTGAGATGAGATAGATGAACTCTATATTACTTCAGCCACATCAGTTTCATGTGGAGAAGAGCGAGGAATAAAGATATGCTATAGTCCTCTTCATGGATGTGGAATCACTTCGGTGTATCCGTCTTTGCAACGCCTTGGTTTTAATACCTCTCTTGATCCCCGGACATCAAATATGAGTGGAGAATTTGAGAATATTACATTCCATATCCCAAATCCAGAAGTAAAAGAATCTTTTGAGACAAGCATACCGTACGCAGAAGAAATCGGGGCTGACCTCTTGTTTAATTCTGATCCTGATGCTGATCGTATCGGGGTTATGGCTCGACATGAGGGAAAATTTGAAGCATTTGATGGAAATCAAATTGCCACTCTCTTGGCGTATTATTTATGTAAAAAAAAGAAAGGTTCAGCATCCAAAAAATATATCATAAAGACGCAAGTAACGACGAGTCTTGTGAGCACTATAGCTCATGCTCATGGAGTTGAGATGATCGATGGCCTTATGGTCGGGTTCAAATATATCTGAGATGTAATGAATCAAATGGAGTCCTCTGGTACGATAGATTCATTGCTCTTTGGATGTGAAGAAAGTCATGGATATTTGGGCGGTAATTATGCTCGTGACAAAGATGCATGCTCTGGGACTATATGGCTCGCAAATTACGCATCTGAATTAAAAAAAGAATGAAAAACTCTCTGGAGTGCACTCGAGGAAATATATCAAAATTACTGATATGCTCGAAATTATCTCACTGAAATGCGCATGCTTGGAGCCGTTGGGTACGAAAAAATACAGAGCATTCAAGAGGAGCTTCGCCTGAATCCTCCGAGAAATTTTTGACAGTTTGAAGTATTGAATTTCTCTGATGGGTGGGATCATCTGCCTATGGTCTCAGAGACAGATCGGTCTTCAAAAAATGTCCTCACGTATGAAATAAAGCCAACTCCTGGTATCACAAAAATTCGAGTTATTATCCGTCCTTCAGGTACTGAGCCAAAAACAAAAATGTATATCGAAATCTGCACACCTCCACTGGGGGCCACTTCTCTTGATTCAATACGTACGAACATTGAAAATATCCGTCTGGAGCTCGAAAAAGCAGTTATTCAGCACTGTCTTCAGCTCGTAGATATCAATTTTCCAGAGAGGGGATTTGCTCTTTTTTGGCAACTTCCTGTTGAGACAAAATTGCGTTATTTTGATGCAGAGAAAGAAATCGAGGCACTTATCGGAATCGAAGAAAAAAATATTCGTGAAAAACGTCTCAAGACAATACTTTCCTTTTTATGAGCTGATCCTATCAAGAAAGTAAATGGAGCATTTATCGAAAAACACGGGAAAGGAATCCGTGAATTTTTGTCTTTGTAGTATTTTTGGCGTATGATGAATTATACTTTCTTCAAGTTGATTGAGAGGGGTGGAGAAGGGGGGTTGTGGGGATTTTGGGAGTTTAGGTGCGAAAGATTTGAAAAAAACATATAACAAAGATAATGTAGGTGTCTTTGAAAATTATGAAATCTTTGAAACCTCACAGAACACCGCTGTACAAATCTATTGATAAAGTCCTCTGGGAAGAATGGGATCCCATTGGTGTAAATGATGCCATTCAAGCTAGAGGTGAGTATTCCTCTTATGTTCCAGATGTCTATAAATTAAAAATCAAAAACGCTTGAAAGAATGAAATAGCCGATTACCTTGATGCAGTAGTTGTTGAAATGATGGGTATGATGAAAGATCGAGAGCTTAGCTTAAAGATTGCTGAGAGAATACTTGAGCTATAGAGAAGTATTATTGAAATCAAGTTATTAGTTCGACCTCTCCGAAGGTTCCATCATAACCTCAACAAATCTCACACTGTCAAATCCGCATATACAAAACAAAAACCAACTCTTTACAAGTTGGTTTTACAGTGTTTAATATGGTGACCCTACGGAGAATCGAACTCCGATTTACAGGATGAAAACCTGCTGTCCTAACCATTAGACGATAGGGCCTCGTATCAAAAAACTGGTCGGGAAGACAGGACTCGAACCTGCAACCCCACGCTCCCAAAGCGCGTGCGCTAGCCAATTGCGCCACTTCCCGACAGTTGTATCATGGTGGGTGTGCCTGGATTTGAACCAGGGACCTCGTCCTTATCAGAGACGCGCTCTAACCAACT
>CAYPRD010000038.1:0-4772 GCA_964413195.1 uncultured Candidatus Peribacteria bacterium | reverse complement strand
GAAGATTGTGAGTTCTCTTGTAGCAGACGTTATTATGCCTGTTATAGGAGTATTGACTGGCGGCGTCAATTTTACTGATTACAAACTTGTCATCCGTCATGCTGTTGAAGAAATCCCCGATATACAAAAAGCGATGCCAGCAGTGACGCTCAATTGGGGAAGTTTCGTGCAAGCAGCAGTCGACTTTCTTATTATAGCATTTTGTATATTTCTTGTTGTAAAAGGGATGTCAAAGATGCAAAAGAAGCAAGATACTTCCGAAGCACCAAAATGACCAAGCTCTGAAGATCTCCTTACCGAGATACGTGATCTCCTGAAAAAATAGTTTTGCGAATGAGTTTTAAAAAATCCCTCCAATTCAGGAGGGATTTTTTATTATTGTCGGGTGGCGCGCATTCTGAGAAAATATTTTGAGCCTTCTCCGCCTGAGGTAACTTCTGGCATAACAATGACGGGGGTAGTCGTTGTTGTTGCTGTTGCAAGAGTTTCCCATTCTCTCATATTTTCAGATCATTCTACTGAAATATTTACATTATCGTGAATCACTGGTCTATTGAAGTCAACAATAAGGTTACTTCCGATTGGTACTGGTTGGTTCAGTGGTGTTGGAGAAAATTTATTTGGATGTGATCCAACGCCATACTCTATTAAATTGGGGATACCATCTTTATCTGGATCACCTGTTTCCAATGCATTGGTTCCAGTGAGACCAAAATGTTCCATATACTGAGGAAAAGTGAGGCCCGTATTTGCCGTGAAAAGTGTACGAGCATTTCCAGTTTGGAGGGGTTGTGTACCATTGGAATTTTTATGGAAAGAGAAATTTAGTTGGTATCCACCAGCCCACGCAGCCGGAAATTTTAGACCCGATCCAGAAAGCTCTACTATTTCTCCTGTTTGTAATGTGTGTGTTCCGAGGTTTATGAGCGGAAGTGCATACGTTGGCCAGCCCACCTGAGGTGAAAGAGCGCGGAGTTCAAAGGAAACATATACCGGTCCAGTGTAATTTTCTCTTGCTTCAAATCGGATAGCTGAAGGTGTAGTAACTACTTCATCACCGTTACTCAGTGTTATAAGGCTGCCCGAAGAAGCAACGGGTTCATAACTGTTAAATGGTTTATCTCCTGCTTGAGCAGAAGGTCCACTCACCATCAGAATAGCAGCAGCTAGTTTAGCAGCATGAGTAAGGTCTTTTCCACGAGACAATTTAGGTCCACTGTCTTCACGAAGCGTTTTCATAAAATAGAGTATTAAGTATAATTACTATACATAATTTAAAAATTATGCAAATAAATTTTTGAATTGGTGATTAGAGAACGAATTCTCCGTTTTTGTAAATGATTTTTTCACTGCCATCTTGTAATGTAGCTGTCACGGTTCTGTCGGTGGTACTCATCATGTCTGTATGTACCACTGAATCATTGTAGCCTAGGTTTTCCCATTCTTCTTTTGTGGTGCCGGCGATATCGCCTGTGTAGGCATCCTTGTATGCCATGCCCAGTGCAATATGAGTGTTTCCATATGGTCCACCGACATTTTCATCATAGAGTGTTTCACCCATAAATCTTGTGATTCTTGAGAGCCTCCGATCCGTGAGACTAAATTCTCATGCTTTATTGGCATTTTCCTGAGCGAGCATTTCTTTCAAAAGATTCTCATTTTCTGTAGCCGATGCGTGGGTGACAAGCCCATCAGTAAATTCGAGTCGTATACCTTTGATAATGGTACTCTGATAGGAGAGAGGCATATTGTATTTGATCCATCCATTGGTTCAACGCCAGTCAGGGCTGGTGAAAACTTCAAAACTGGGGATATTTCTCCCGCTTCCACCCAACCACTTTCTCTTTTCTCCAATTTTTACTTTGAGATCCATATCTTCTCAGACCACGTGTACCCATTCGATATGGAGGTCAGTAAGTTTTTGTGTGAGAGAACAGAGTTGTGTTTCTATCTCTTTCCATCGTTGAATAGGAGTTTCATCATCGAGATAGCATGCATATATGATTTCTTGCCAATATTCTGCAAGACTCATTCCCGCGAAAGACGCCATTGCTTCCGTTCCGTAAAGTCCAAGTGTCCAGGTAAAATTTCCTTCATTTTCTTTTTTTTGCATCGCTTCTCTATAGGGCTGTATGGTCTTGAGGCGTCGCATAACTTTTGCACCATCAATGCCAGCAAGTTCATATTTTTCCTGCTCTGCAATAATATAGAGACGATGATCACAGTCTTCTACTGTTCCAAGCAGACGTTTCATAGGACGATAATCGATCTGTTCGTCGTTGGCTTGTTCAAAAAAATGTCTCTGCAATCCATCAGGAATAATTTCCACTATTGGGTGGCCGCCTGATTGCAAGACAGTATCATGGAGATGGGGGAGTATGGGTCGTGCGCATTCTGGAACACAGAGAAGAACAATATCATTTTTTTTGATACCAGTACCGCCACCGAGGGCAAAATTGACCAGTATATCAGCGTAACGAGAGAGGGTAGAGGAAGAGGGGAGGAACATATTAGGTAATTATAGCGTTATATTCTGCTTCAGAGAGGATACGTGCATCATATTCTCTTGGCCAAGAAGTCAAAATATTGATTCCTGACTTGGCACATATGGTTTTGCGTAGCGCCCCATCGTAGGGCATCCAAGAAAAATTTTCTCGTACACGCCGCATATAATGACTGTACGGCAACGCGACGTCGAGTTTTTGGCACAAAAATATATCATGAGGAAGAATTTGAAAAGGTTTTTTTGCTGTATTGTCCCAATAGATTTTCCCCTCGGTATTTTTTGCCTCATTGAGGTGGGGGATAGTTTCGGTAGAATCATAGTCTCCTGTTGCTGGCTCTTCTTCTGGGAGGCGCTGGAATCATTGTGTTTTTTGTTCTTCCTGTGTTAGTGGAAAATAGAGACTTCACCAGCTTTCATCATAAGGACTTGCTGCAAATGATCCAGGGAAAAATTGCCCCCATTCTCCTGTACTTTTCATGTGCTCGATAATTTTTTTTCGTAATTCCTGGAATTCTCATGCCCCATAGGCAGTATTGAGTATCGCATTTTTCCCATTCAAAAGTCCGCAACATCAAAAGATATTTTCACACCGAGAACTATATCCACTATAGAGAGCAAATCGTGAATTATCGAGCATAAAAGAATACCCTATTTCGTAGCATTTTATCTGAGCCCCTGATGTATACACGATTTTTTCCGCTTCCTGTAAATTAATACTATCGATGGCAGTCTTTGCCCAACCGTAACGTGTTATATTGAGGGCATCTTCTCCGTCTCATCCAAAAAAAGTGTTTTGCACATTTTTGAGTCGTAGGGAATAGTTGCCTGTTGAGTTTTCAGCAAAATCAAGGTAAAAAGATTTGTGCCACGCTATTTCTCGCATCATTTTTTGGAAGAGTTGTTTACAATGTTCGTATCATGCGGGGGTTCTATATTCGAACTGTTTCTTCTGCTCATAATATTCTTGCTCTGTGAGTTGTTTATTTCCAATGCAATAGCGTTTATTTCTCAAATTAAAACAAAACAAACAGTCAGAACAATTTCGACAATCGTAGCAAAAGGCACTATCCTGGCAATTCTTCAGATAAAGGCCATAAATACAGCTGAAACACTTCTCAGAATTGATCGTATCAAAACATTGTTCGCATTCGAAACAAAATGTTGCATACATGCAATCTTTACAACCGATTACTCTGTAGCTATATCGACAGTTTTCATTTCTGACTCAACAATGGCACAGGTAGCAATCTCTGCCATACCACCAGTCATCCGTGAATTCGCAGTTGTCGTTTCCTATCCCGGAATTGTGTGGTATAGGACATTGAAAAAAAAGTTTAGATGCCTGCGTGAAAAATGATTCTTCAAAATTAATTTTTGTTTGAGGTGGTTGAGCATTTTTATACCATATATCTTTATGCCATACTGGATATGGACAACGGGGGTGAAATACCGAAATAATATCTTTTTTTGAGAGGTCACACTGTCTTTTATGAAGAGCCCAGTGTGGCCAAAAGGCTCACAATTGTCGTATACGTAAATGAGGGAGAATATCGGGTTCTGGCAGACCAAATTCATCCCGTAATTTTTTCTCAAATGGTGTAACCAAGAAGTCCTCTTGCGTTATTTTGCACAAAACCATAGTGAGATTGTACGGATTTTTTTAAATCACAAAATTTTTGACTTCTAGTCACCTTTTTCTATCATTTTGTTATGAAAAAAACATCTTCTTCAGTCAAGGCATCTTCATCAAGAGGTGCGAAAAAATCTCTTCCAAAGAAAACACCTCGCCCATCGTCTGCTTCCCAGAAACCAAGCGATTCGTTTACACCCAAGACTCCGAAAGATGGAGTGAAAATTTTGTGAGTATTGCACGTTTTGGGAAATTTATTTTCCGGAGGACTGCTCTGAATTGTGCTCGTGGCTATCTATCTTTTAGTGCGCAAGGATTCGCTTTCTTCACTTGAGCGCGACACGTGCTATGAGATTATTAATTTTAATATAAGTTTCCTTCTCTATACGTTCTGAGCAGGGATTTTGTGTTTTATTCTTATTGGCTTTATCCTTCTTCCTCTCGTACTCGTTACCTGGTTTGTACTTATGATCCTCGGGTTCATACGTCATTTGAATGGTGAGAACTACCCCTATCCTCTCGTTATCCGGTTTCTGTCATAAAAAGTTGCCTTTTTCCGAAAATTCCTACCATCTGTTCGTGTGCCAATGTAGCTCAGCGGTAGAGCACAGGACTCATAACCCTGTGGTCGGCGGT
>CAYPRD010000037.1:0-4848 GCA_964413195.1 uncultured Candidatus Peribacteria bacterium | reverse complement strand
TTACAAGTGCACGCGCAATTCCATGGGCAATAGCCTGTGCCTGAGCACTTTCACCGGAACCAGCTATTTTTACAGAAAAATGATACTCTCCTCCGGTAACTTTGAAAGGAGCATGAACCAGAGAAAGAAGATCATCTCGAGTCACATATTCTTTAAGAGGACGACCATTAATTTCTGAATCACCCTTTCCAGCAAAAAGACGAACCTGAGCAGTAGCAGTTTTTCGTCGACCAATAGCGTAAGTATATTTCATAGATTAAAACAAAATTATGAGAGAGTAAGTGGTTCTGGGCTTTGTGCTTCATGACTGTGTTCAGAGCCCTGGAATTGTTTCATACGACCAAGCATAGTTTCTCGATGGCTATTTTTTGGGAGCATTCCGGCTACAGCGAGTCTGAGTGGTTCGAATGGTTTTTTGGAACGAAGTTCACTGAGTGTAATAGTCTTGAGCCCACCAAGATATTGAGAATGCGTGTGATATTCTTTCTGCATTTCCTTTCTCCCAGTTGTTTTGATCTTATCAATATTGGTCACAATAACGTAGTCACCACCATCAATATGTGCTGAGTATGTAGGCTTTGTTTTCCCAGAAAGTTTCTGAGCAATGACTGTCGCAAGACGACCGAGCGTGAGCCCATTAGCATCGATGAGGTACCATTTACGTTCTACAGTGTTTGGAAAAAGTGTTTTCATATGAGGAACAAAGGAAAATTAAGCAACAAGTTCAAGAGTTACGAGAAGACTAGCATCACCAACACGGTATTTCAGTGGAGTAACCCGAGTAAACCCTGATGTTTTCTTGGTGTTTTTCGCGAAATCAATCGCAGCACGAGAAGCAGATTCTGTGTAAAGAGATGCTTGGAGAGATCGGATGGTATTCATGGTATCTTTTTCTTGTGCTACACGAATAAGTCCATGTACGAGCGATACAACCGCTTGAGCACGCTTTTGTGTTGTGGCAATTTTTCCATGCACAAAAAGGCTTGATGCAAGATTGCGAAGAACAGCGTCTCGATGATTTACATCACGACCCTTAAGCTTCAAATGTTTTTTAGAACGGTGTCTCATAAAAATAAGTTATCAGGTACTAATCATCTCAAAGTAATTTCTTCCCTTGCGTTGCAAGAGCAGCTCGGACTTCGTCCATAGCCTTTTTTCCAAATCCTTTAATAGATGATAATTTTGCTTCAGTGCACTTCTCCAATTGCTCAACAGAAAGGATGTTGCCATTGACAAGCGCATTCAGAGTTCTTGGTGAAAGACCGAGAAAATCAATATGCGTAAAGTTTTCACGGTGCTCTGTTGCGTGCGCTTCTTTCTTTTCCTTCTCTCGCAGTGATCGAACATCACCCATGAATTCACTTTCTACCACAACATCAGAATCACAGAAAAGATTAAAATATGAACCCAACATCTGAGCTCCAAACTTCATAGCACTTTCTGGGGTAATAGACCCATCAGTCTTGATACTCAGAGAGAGTTTGTCCAGATCCGTCATATCACCATAACGTTCACTTTTCACTTCGGTGCTTACATTCAATACAGGAGAAAAACTTGCATCAACGACGAGGATCATCACGTCATCATCTTCTTTTTTCAAGGTCTCAATAGATTTGTATCCCACATTCTTTTCGATGCGAATTTGTACATCGAGTTCAAATCCATCTCTATCGATCTCAGTGATATAGAGGTTTTTGTTCAGGATTTCGACACCACCAGTCGTTTTAATGTCAGCTGCTGTTACAGTACCAGCCTTATTCTTTTTGAGCTGTAACCATGTAACGCCAGCATCAGATTTTTCTAAGACTAACCCCTTGAGATTTAACATCATATCCAGAACACTCTCACGAATACCAGGAAGTGTCGTATATTCATGAGTAACTCATTCTATCTTGATACCTGTGACACGAGTTCCGGGAATAGAGGAAATGATGGATCTTCTGAGAGCGTGTCCGAGAGTCATCCCATATCCACGAGGAAGTGGCGTAATATCAAAAACAGACTCCATGGAAAAATCCTCATGAGAAACACGATGTTCTGTAACTTTTGGAAGACCAATGAGAGTATGAAGGATGTGCATGGGAAAAAGGATAGAAAGTAAAAAATTACTTGGAATAAAATTCAATAATCTTCTTCATATCAACACTTTGATCGTAATCTTGTGTTTCTGGAAGTCGTTTGATAACAATCTTAAACGCCTTTGGATCAGCTTCGATCCAATCAACAGCAGACACACGCCCAGACTGATTATTCTTTAAAAATTCCTCAGATTCTACTTGCAGTGTCCGATAGAGAGGAGTATCCTTGAGCTTCTCACGTACCTCAATTATATCACCAACAGATATCTGATAGGATGGGATATCAACTTTTTGTCCATTTACAGTAAAATGCGCGTGGCTCACAAATTGTCGAGCCTGCATAATAGTACGAGCAAAGTTGGCCTTTAAAATAGCAACATCCAGCCGGGTTTCCAGGAGACGTTGCATGTTTTCGAGGGTATTCCCGCCCATACGAGCAGCTTTTTTAAAATAATTGGCAAATTGTCTCTCAGAAACACCGAACATACGCTTAGTGGATTGTTTTGCTCGAAGTTGTTGACCGTAGAGTCCCATTCGACCAACATTTTTCCCAAGAAGTTTTCTCTTTGAATCATTCAAAGAATATTTTTCACTTCCGAAAAGGTTTTTTCCTTCACGACGACAGAGTTTCTTTTTTGGACCGGTATAACGCATAACAATAAAAACGATAAATAATATTAGAGTTTACGAATTTTCTTTTTCTTGGTCCCATTGTACGGAACGGGAGTTTCATCAACGATAGTATCTATTTCGACTCCAGCAGCTACTATTGCCCGTAATGCATTATCACGACCAGCGCCAACACCTTTTACGACGATATGTGCTCGTTTTAATCCATAGAGACGCATTGCTTCTTCGAGACATTTTTCCATAGCCACTGTTGCAGCGTACGGAGTAGCTTCTCGAGCACCTTTAAATCCAGCTCGACCACCACTATGCCAGGTAAGGACATTTCCTTCTGTATCTGACACGCTGATGTGCGTATTATTATACAGAGCAGAAACGCAGATAACACCCTGTTCAACAGTACGTTTGGTTTTTTTATTTCGACGAAGAGTTTGAGTCATAAAGAGAGAGATAAATTATTTCGCAGCAACTTTCTTATTTGCTACCGTTGCTTTCTTCCCACGTTTCGTACGAGCATTAGTCTTGGTACGCTGACCACGGACAGGAAGATTTTTTTTATGACGTACACCTCGGTAGCAGTTGATATCTTGGAGGGATTTTATATTGGTTGCTATTTCTCGACGAAGGTCTCATTCGAGAGTGTATCGCTTGAGCTCATCACGGATAATTCCCAGCTCTTCTTCAGAAAGAGTCTCTGCACGGCGATCGTGCTTGATCTTGCATGCTGTCAAAATAGCACGAGAACGAGTAGGCCCAACACCATATATAGCAGTGAGGGCAACCCATAAATGTTTATCGTTTGGAATGTTAACTCAAGAGATGCGTACCATAAAAAGAAAAATAATTAGCCTTGTCGTTGGTTATATCGTCGATTTTTTTTGTTGATAATACGAACATATCGTCGAGTATGACTCTTGTTCCAGCGGACAACCACAACATCATTGCGGACATCACGTTTTTTTATTGATGGGCGGACTTTCATACAGAATAAGCAACGTTATGACGATAAATAATTCGACCCTTCCCGGTGTCGTAGGGAGTAATTTCAACATCTACTTTGTCTCCATTGAGGAGGGAGATATTGCACTTACGCATGTGACCAGAAATATATCCGATCACCACCATTCCGTTTTCACCAAGTTCCTGACCAGCAAGAGTCGTAATCTGCACACGGTAATCGCCATTTGGAAGAGACTCCAAAACGGTCCCCTGAGCTAAAATTTTCTCTTCTTTTGCCATGAAATATGGTCGAAATTAGGATATGTGGCGGCATTCTATAAAAAAAGGGTGGTATTGCAAATCTTTTTTATAAAAAAATAAAAAAGAGATTTCGGAAGATCAAAAAAATATGATATTGAAGCAAAGAAAACAATTTCATTGCATTTTTTATCCCCGTAATATATGCAGCGAAAAAGGGCAAAATTTAATTTATTTGCAATTTCAAGAGATTAAATACAATCCCTTTCACGTGCCACCATAGCTCAGCTGGTAGAGCGACGGTCTTGTAAACCGTAGGTCATCGGTTCAAACCCGATTGGTGGCTCCATTTAAATAGAGACAACAGTAGGTCGATTGATGACCACTCCCACTCGAAATACGATTCACGTATTTCTCCGGTCATCGGTTCAAACCCTGCCTACCGGCAGGCAGGCCGATTGGTGGCTCCATTTGTATATATACGGGTCGATTCCAGAGCGGTCAAATGGGGAGGACTGTAAATCCTTTGCTTCTAGCTTCGGGGGTTCGAATCCCTCCCGGCCCACCATTTGAAACACAGAAAAACTCCACATTTGTGGAGTTTTTTAGTAGGTTACACACAGAAAAATTAGGATTCTAAAAGAATATATTGACGATCCAATCGGGCTACCATCTTTTTCCAAAACTTCCAGGAGATTTGGAGCTCCTCTTCTATTTTTATGCATTCAAGTTTTTTGAGTTTTGTGAGCGTGTGGAATTTTTTTTCTTTTATGAGTTCTTGGTAGAGGGAAAGTTGTCTGTAGAGCTCATTCACTTTTTGCTCAAAATCTTGTGCCATATGTTCAAATCAGGCAATAATATTTTTATACAAATGTAGATTGGGTAATTTTACCTTGAGTGTTTCTACGACCATTTTTAGATCTTTTTGTATCAGGCCAGTTTTGAC
>CAYPRD010000036.1:0-5096 GCA_964413195.1 uncultured Candidatus Peribacteria bacterium | reverse complement strand
CAAAGGCTTTTGCGTTCCAATACTGGTGATTGTTCCCAGTAAATGGATGAGGAATGAGGATCATGTGAAGCCCAAATGCTTCAAATTCAAAAATACTTGAGCCACTTCGTGCAATGGCAACATCACACTTTTGAACAATGCTCAAGTAATCAGCTTGACTGTAGAAGAAATCAAATACCTGAACGTGGGGAAAGGCTTGGAATTTTTCTTTATAATCAAGATTTTTTATGCCCAAAACAATAGAAAAATCTACATCTTGAAAGAAGGGAAGAATATGCAAAATTTCATCAAAGATAGCTGCTGATCATTGGGACCCACAAGAAACAAGTACTTGCGTGCGAGCATCCCTGATAGGTGATTCCTGAGTCATGGTAATTATCTCTTCTGACAAGAGCATTCCGTGTCAAAGAATCTTTGTTTTTTCAAAATGAATATCTGCATCAGAAAAGGCACAAAATATCCCAGAAGCAAATCAACCAACAATTTTATTTGCCAATCCTGGAACAGAGTCTGATTCGTGCAAATATATAGGTATCCGGAGCATGGCAGCAGCAAAGGTAACTGGTAATGATACATACCCTCCTTTGGAAAAAAGAACCGAAGGCTTCATCTTCCACAGGATACCCAGAGACTGAATGATCCCCACCAGTATTTGTAAAGGCAGAAAAATAGTAGACAACGAGAAATAACGACGAAGCTTCCCACAAATAATAGGAGAGAAAGGAATCCCATTTTCTTGTGCAATTTTTAGTTCAATGCCCTTCTTTTCTCATACCCAATGAAAAGAAATCTCTGGGTGTCTTTTCCGGAGAAACTTTGCCAAATTAAGTAAAGGAAATACGTGACCTCCCGTACCACCTCAAACAAGAAGGATTTTTTTCATGAAAGAATTGAAAAGGGACGGAAGTGATTATACTAAAATTGATTAAAAATCATCTCCAATTATTTATGTGCCTTTCCCTACAAACCCATTATGTTGATAGTTTTTTAAAAAATCTGACTTTTCAGCCTACCATGTGATGTGTTGAGGCCCATAACTCTCTCCAGAATAAAACCTGTAAAGGTGCAGAATATCTCGGCTGGATAAATCTGCCAGAATATATGACTGATGAGAAAATTGCTGAAATACAGACCTACGCCGATGCCCTCAGTTCAAAAAGTGATGTACTTATTGTTTGCGGTATAGGTGGTTCATACCTGGGAGCACGAGCAATTATAGAGGCCTTTTCTGATCCTTATGCCACCAGCAAAAACTGTGAAGTTGTTTTTCTGGGCAACCATCTAAGTGGTCGCGAATATGAGAGAATTTTTAATCAATACCAAGAAAAGAGAGTTTCTGCGTGCATTATTTCAAAATCAGGGACTACTCTGGAAACAGCTATATCATATCGACTTGTCCGCAATTTTCTCCTTTCAAAATATTTGCCAGAAGAGGTAAAAGAGAGAATTATCACAATAACAGACGAGAAAAATGGCGCCCTGAGAGCCGAAAGTGAAAAACAATGATACACGTCATTTATCCTTCCAGCAGATGTGGGCGGACGATATTCTGTCCTTACTCCTGTCGGGCTTATACCATGTGCTGTCGCGGGGATAGATATTCAAAAGCTCATAGAAGGTGCCCGAAAAGCACAGACTGATTTACGCACATATGATGAGATTCATCCTGCTTTTGTTTATGCAGAAAAACGGGTTGCTCTCGAACAGTCAGGGTTCGTATCGGAACTTTTTATTACCCTTGAACCTTCTCTCTATTTCCTTTGAGAATGGTGGAAACAACTCATGGGGGAAAGTCATGGGAAAGAGGGGAAGTGACTGTATCCAGATACGCTTACCTACTCAACTGATCTTCATTCTCTCGGGCAATATGTGCAGGAGTGACGTCGACTTTTTTTTGAAACTATGCTCTGGATCAAAAATCCATATACGACAACGACCATACCACAAATGAGTGATATATCTGATGGACTCAATACTCTTGTGGGTAAAAATCTTCATGAAATAAATAGTATTGCCTTACAGGCTACCGCGAAGGCGCACAATGATGGAGGATGTCCAAGTATGACAATAACGCTGGAAAATCTCTTTCCTGAAACAATGGGATATTTTCTCTATGCCATGATGTATTCATGCGCACTTTCTGGTCTTATGATTGGGGTCAATCCTTTTGACCAGCCCGGTGTAGAAGCGTATAAAAGCGAGATGAGAAAAGGATTTTAAGAATATTGCATATTCATAATTATATTATACAATATATTTATGAGAAACTGACCAGTGATTATTCATTGAGTGACTGGATCTGGAAAATCAGATCTCAGTAATGGTATAACGAAGCATGATACAAGATTTGTAGAAAGTAGTGCTCGTGTGACAACCCGACCTCTTCGTAAGAATGAGGTAGCCTGAGAGTGAATACGTATCATAGAAAAAGATAAATTTTTTGCTCTCATGAATAGCGGGGAAATTATAGCGGGTTATGAATGACCAGGACATGAACTTTATGGCGTGTTTGCAAAATTATTATTAGCGGAAATACGTTCTGGCCGTAGCCCAATCCTCACATTTGGATGAATGGATCATACAACACAAACTAGATATCTTAATGCTCTTATGAGATTTTCCGCAGAACAAGAAGCTTTATCTCCAGTTTATATTGATCTCCACCGTCCAGATCGACACGCCCAAGAAAGATCAATTCTCCATCGTTCATGACCTTCAGAAAAAAGACATGAAAGAATAGATCGTATTTGGAGTGGCGCAGACCCTATGAGAACTGCAGCAATTTTTCGCTGGTATAAATGAATAATTCCTGTAGTAAATTTCGAATGAGAAATGGACAGACTAGTATCTGATGTTGCCTCTCAAATTTACAGAACTCAAAGGGATCTTGATCAATGAACTCTTTTCAGGCCTAGGTACGAAAGACCGTAAAAAAAAATTATATCACAGGCTGACTAAAGTCTCCCTCCACCTTGAGAGCTTCCATAGTTTTTATTATCTCGGCATCAGAACCAAATATTTTTGCCTCTACATCTTTTCTTGGTCGAGCATACACTTGTCGAGAAAGATTCCAGATATCTTTACTATAATCATAGGGGAGTCGGGGGACATTCATAGTTCGAGCTGAAAATGCCTCAGTGTTTTCACCATCAACATTTATCTTGAGATACATCTCTCGTACACCCAGATTCATGATGTCTGGAACAGTAAAGACTGGTTCATATTCTTTTGCCAAAATAGCAGCATCTTCCGCACCCACACGAAAAGATATAATATTCGCAACATTACCAAATATCGTTCGTCGTAGGCTTGATGAAAGCTGATCCATGTACTGATGAGCAACCGTGATGTTGAGTTTATATTTACGAACTTCTGAAAGAATGTTTTCAAATGTATCGGTTGCAAAGTTTTGAAACTCGTCGATATACACAGAAAATGGTACTCGTTTTTCTTCTGGTATTTCTGCTCGCATCATCGCCACTTGATAAATACGAGTAATCATCATGGCTCCTATCAGATTTGCATTTGATTCACCCAGCTGTCATTTACTCAATTTCACAAGTAAAATTTTTCGATTATTCATAATATCCGCTAGGTTCATTTTATTATCCACTTGACATACAATATTTCGAATCATGGGAGAACTCACAAACTGGGCGACTTTATTCAAGATAGGCATGATAGCTTCGCTATCAAATTTCTCACTCCACGCAGCAAATTCATTAGTCCAGAAATTCTTGACGGTTTGGTCCTCTAATTTCTTTATGATAGATTGACGATAATCGCGGTCTGTGAGAAGTTTAATAATAGAAAGCACTGTTGCTCATCCTACTTCCAACAATGCTAAGACACAAAACCTCATCACGTGCTCTAGACGAGCATTCCATGCTTGTCAGAACAATTTCTTAAAGATCTCCAAAAAACTATTAGTAAATTCTTGTCTATATTCTTCAGGAACTTCTTCAAGCGGATTGAACCCAACTGGGAAATTGAGATCGGTGGGATCAAATATAACGACGTCATTTTTTCTGTTCTCGGGAATATATTTGAGAATATTATCTACCAAGTCTCCATGTGGATCAAGAAGCGCAAATCACCGGCCATTCACAATATCAGAGTACCCCAAAAGTTCAAGAAGTTTGGATTTACCGGAACCTGATTTTCCTACCATATAGAGGTGTCGAGCCTTGTCTGCCGTCTTTAAACCAAAAGGGATTTTTTGACTCCTGTAATTGGTAATACCAAACTTAACTAAGTCCTTTTCAGCAGTGTTTTCACTCGTTGGTAACCCCAGGGGTGGACGAGCTTTGCGAGAAAGAATTCTCAAAATATGAGGCACCTTATCTTTTGGTTGCGGAAAATGCCAAAAAGTTGCTACTTCTTCAGCAGAAAGAAGATATTTTCTCTTTTTGAGAACGGGTGACATGACGTTTTTCACATCTCACTCATGCATCGGTTTCACATCAAAAATGATTTGATTCTCGTGATTCTCGAGGTCATAGAGATTTTTCAAGAGGGCAAGTATTTTCGCCCGCGCAAGAGCCTGGGAGGAAGACTGAATGTAGCACGTTATCTTTGCGTAGTAGAGATTTGCATGATTTTTGTGATGATATTTATGTTCGGCATCGTGACTTCTAATATTTATCTTTGTATCGAGAAATCTTCTTTTCACATTCATAGAATTTTTAAACATATGCCACTTATAGGCTATGTTTCTTGCATAGTTCCAGATAGTATTGTGCGTATGAGCAGGCATCAATGCAATCTGAAATGTACATTTATCATTAAGGTCAAGATCGGCTGTTTGGGTGAGTATTTTCTTCAGGACTCCATCGCCTCCTTCTGAAAATATTTGTATTGGAAAAAAATCACTCTCTCGCATTCATATCGATGCCTTGACAGAATTTTCTGGATCGTATTTCATGGGGCTTTTCACTTCTTCTATTTCTATGTTTTGAAATGTCGTATATAGCTGATTTTCAATAATAGGCTTCTCGTCTGCAGAAACCTGTACACTAAAGAAGAGCTTTCTCCCCATAACATGGAAATCGAGACTAAATACCGAATGACCGAGAGTGGGATGAAGTGCTTCTAAT
>CAYPRD010000035.1:0-5415 GCA_964413195.1 uncultured Candidatus Peribacteria bacterium | reverse complement strand
TATTGACATCACCTTCTTGGTCATAGCGCAAAAAAATCGAGAAAAGTGCCAAGAAAAATAAGAGAATTATTCATACGTTTCACCATACCCATACGAAAAGAAGGCCTATATTTATGAAAAGAGCATAAAGCCACAGAATCGGGCGCTCTCATTTTCTATAATGCCGAATGAGAGAGGGGATATTTATGAGAGGAACGAGAATAATTTTTGAAAAATTCTGTGTTTTTTTGATCGGAATATATCTATTTTTTGCCTCCTCGATGATCTCTTTCCAAACAGGAAAAACTTCTCCGTTCGTGTGTTTTATAAGTGCTCGAGTATATTTCCATATTGCCAATAGGTGTATATGAATATCGTGTGTACCGGGTAAATAGATCTTGAGTTTGTAAATAATATCTCCCGATGAGACTCCCTGATATACGAGCCAAAAAATGGTAATGAGAGTAAGGAAGACAAAAATGGTCATACTGGGATCAATGAAGAGAGAAACTCCGACAGCTATGAGGAACCAGGCTCAAAATTTCTCTCCATATGAGAATTTCTCTCCATATTTTGATGCGAAATATGTGCCTACGAATGGTATGTGTGAGAGGAGGAAAGGTGTTTTTTCTTCATGAGTGATATTTTCCGGAGCTCCTATTTTTCGGATTTCTTTCCATGAAAGACGAGTGAAAGTAATATTGGGCTCTTGTCCTCTATAGGCTCAAAAAATACCTACTCACAGAGCGCCAAGAAGCCCCACAAAGAGAATGAAAAGCAAAACATGGACCCAGGAAAACTCAAAAAGTATGACAGAACTGAAATTTCTCGATTGTATCAGTGCTCCAATCAAAACTAAAAAACCCACATGGATGAGGCTGGCATAGCGCGCATGGCTTTTCACAAAAGTACTTTGGAACTGAGGTTCTCGTGAAAGCAACATCAAAACACCCAAAAAACAATAGCTAATCATAGCATTATGTTTTTCGGTTTCCGTAAGAGAAAGAGAAGGAGATACTTCCATATGAGTAAGATACACTATTTTTCTATGAAATTCAAATTTCTTTACAAAAAAACCGGAGTAAAAACTCCGGTTCATAAAAAGTAGAGGAAAAACTATTTTTCGTTTGTAGTCGCATGAAAAAATGAAGCCACAACAGCGCCAACAATATTTCCCAGTAAAATCGTTACCCATGATCATGATATACCAGATAATCCAACGCCCAAGAGTACTGCCGGATTAAAAAACCCTCCCGATATATTTCAGACTGCGCTGGCTCCGGCGATAACAACAGCACCAATGGCAAGACCAAAGTAACTGTTTCCACTTGAGGCCTTGCTTGCTGCGGTGAAAAGAACAACGCTCACAAGTGCAAATGTAAAGACAGCTTCTGCGACAAATACTGCCAACATATCACTGACAATAATGGTCTCTGGTAACACAATATTGAGTCATACCTTTGCGACAAAAAATGCTATTCCAGCACCAAGAAGTTGGGCAATAATATACCCCACAGAATCAGAAAGATTTATTTTCTTTCGGAGAAATAATCAGAGTGTGACGGCAGGATTATAGTGGGCACCAGAAACATGAGCTCCCATATACACGAGAGTCATGAGAGAGAGTCCTATATGGACAGGCAGAAGCGCTGTTTTATTTGCTATGATCGCGATAATACAGAGAACAAAAAGCCCTGTACCGACAAACTCAACCAAATATTTTTTCATAGGAAAAAATTAAATAATAAAATTATGCCTCGTTATTGATGATTTTATCAATGAGGCCATATTTGAGTGCCTGCTTGGCATCCATAAAATTATCACGATCACAATCTTGTTTGATTTTTTCTAGTGGCTGTCCAGTATGTTTCGCGAGGATCCCGTAGAGTGTTTCTCAGGTTTTTAGGATATGCTCAGCAGCGATTTTTATCTCTGTTGCTTGTCATTCGGCTCCACCAAGAGGTTGATGAATCATGATTTCGGCATGAGGGAGTGCATAACGTTTTCATTTTGCACCACCAGCGAGAATCACTGAGCCCATACTTGCAGCCAACCCTATAGCTACTGTGATGACATCTGGTTTCACATATTGCATGACATCATAAATTGCAAGACCAGCAGTAACATGACCACCAGGGGTATTGATATAGAGAGTGATAGGAGATTTTGCATCTTGTTTTTCGAGAAACAAAAGTTGAGCAATAACGGTATTAGCGACGGTCGAATCAATCGGTTCTCCGAGAAAAATAACACGATCTTCCAGAAGACGAGAGTAGATATCATAGACCCTTTCTCCAGAAGGAGTTTTGTCAATTACTGTGGGAATAAGAGTGTTGATAACGGGTCTGATAAGAGGTTTTTTTTGAAACATAGAAAAATTATTGTTGAGAGAGGTTTTGTAACGCTTCTTGAAATTCTGGATTATTCTTCATTTCTTCGAGTGCTTTTTTGAGTTCTGGATTATTTGAAATCTGCTCTTTGATTTGTTCTTGGATCTCTGGATTTAATCCTGCCCCAATTGTCATGCTTGCCGCTGAGGCCATAAGGGAAAGCCATCCAAATACATAAAATACGATAGCAAGAATTCATACAACCCATGCAAATGTTGTTTTTTTCTTTTGTACTTTGAGACCAAGCCAGGGGAGTGTAATAAAGGGGAAAAAGACGAGACCAAGCATCGCTCCAATATCATACCCGACTCTTTTTGCAAGAGAATAGGAAAGATAAAAAATCGCAAATATATTGAGAATTGGCACAAGCATACCGATGATCCACCAGGGAGATTTCCCTGAAAGTTTCACAAAAGGGTAGAGGTTTACGAGAGGTATCCAAGACCACGCTGTTGCCAGAGTTGGCTCATATTTTTTGGTCAGCAAATGGAGTCCATAGGAAATTCCTACGTACATACAGACAGCTGATATGAGCATGGCGAGAGCTCATGTCGCACCACTGAGAGCACCGACGGAACCGAGAATAAGGGATTCTTCCATAAGATATAATGATGAAATAAATACACCCACCGCATGTATATGCTACAGTGAAAATTTCATATGCAAGACGCGGAGCACTCTTTTCTCTTTTCAAATTTTTTTAACATGGTGTTATAGATGAATCTCGAAAAGTAAGCAATTTTCAAATATTTTAAATGATTTACTTTAAAAGTATTTTTGAAAATTTTAGGTTTTGCAGATTCTTTTCCTACGAATCTCATTAATATTTTTCCTAACATTTATATTTGGTTTCCTTGAGAGAATTTTGTTTATAAATTCTAGAATTTAGGGTAAAAATTTTATAACTGCATAAGCATATTTGACTCACATATTTCTTGTAACACCAACATCTCAATAAGCAACTTGATATAGGCATCAAGCATGTTCTTGTTTGGCTTTAAAAGTGAAACTTCCTTGAGCTACATGTGTGTTATAATCATATGGCAAGTATTTGCACGTGCTTGGTCATGATAAAAATTGGAATTGAATAGAACGCCAAGGGGTATGTTGCTTTGCAACCCAACTTATACTGTAATCAGATCAAACTGATATTTCTCTATATTTTTCTCCTTCTATAAGGAGTGAATAATTACTTCCTCATTCGATTGTTTTTAATGCATCATTAGGAATTTTATCTTTTACTTCTACTCTTATGACACTTTTTGCGATTTGACCTGATGATTCGTTTACTGCAGAAAATGTAACATCAAATACACATCCTATCATTTTATCATCTATTACTAATAATCAGCTTTCCCCTGATTGTGTCGTATCATAAGTACTATCTGTGAAACATATTGCACCATATCCAGGAAGAGGTCCAGAAATGACTTTCATTTCACGTATGTATTTTGTTGCATTTGCTCAGTTCCAGGTTGTATTGAGATACATTCCAGGCATTACGTTGATGGAAGAAGATGTATTATTGATCTTCAATATAGCTGTGGGCGAGGTATTGAGAGTATTTGTCGTAGTAGTAACAATGGGAGAAGTGGGTATTGTTGTGACAGTAGGATTTGTCTCCAATGCAGCAATAACTGTTACCAATACACTACTTGTTGCAATTTTTCCGGTACTCGTATTCTTTACGGTAAAAGTGACTTGATATTTGCATCCAACACCATTTGCTCAGAGTATGTTTCCCCAGGTTCAGTTGGTTGTATTAAATGGCATTGTTCCTGTATTACCACATATATTTCATGCACCAGCGAGTCGTGTGAATGATCCACTCACTTGCTGTGCATTGGTAGATTTCCATGTGTATTGTGCGAGTGTTCATCCTACAACTTGTACATCAGTACCTCCGTTAACTGTCAATGTGGCCGTAGGATCAGGGATGATAACTGGTGCCACAGTAGAGGTAGTAGGGGTAGTAGTAGTTGGTGTAGTTGCTACGGCAGGACTTACTGGTGGTATTTGCGATAGAGCCGCTACAACTGTTATCTTTACCGTGCTTGTCGATGATTGGTTAGTGGTGGTATTTTTTGCAGTAAAAGTGACACGATAGACACACCCTGCTCCATTCATGGCCAATATGTTGCTAAAATTCCCCTGAGCACTATTAAAAGGCATACTTCCCACATTGCCACATCGATTTGCTGGCCCACCGATACGCTGAAATGCACCTGTGAATTGATCTGCATTTGTGGATGTCCATGTATATGAGGCACTTGTTCAGCGTAGCACCTCTATATCAGTTCATCCATTAACGATAAGGGTTGATGATGGAGCCCCAATCACTGAAGAAGAGAGAGGCCCAGAAAAGTTTTGAGAGAGGAGAAAAATCGCACCTCATAGGATAGTGCATATAACAGATCATAATACTAGATAGTTTTTCATAATAAATTAGAATTATTGTATTTTAAGTGTAACTGAACTCTCGGCTATTTGCCCTGTTTGGGTATTTGCTGCTACATAAGTGAACCGCCACTTGCATCCCACAAAACGTGATCCATATGTACCATCTGTACCTCCATTTCAATTTCGAAACATAATACTTCAGAGTTTACATTGAGTATTGTCGCCTTCTACTACTTCATAAGTTCCTAACCATACATTTGTATTTGTTGACGCAAAATGAAATAAGTTTCTCGTATCAGCCTTCACTAGAGCGTCCTTGATACCGTTGACTACTAAAGTAGCGGTAGGGGCAGCAGTAAAATTTGGATTGATTTTGAGCGTAGGCATCACTTGAAGATATACTGCACTTTTAGCAATCTTTCATGTTGTTGTATTTTCAGCTGTCAATATAACTTTCCATGTACATGGACTTTGTATTTTTGATGGAGTAAAAAACAATATTTTTTCACCGTTTTCAAACACTCGATTTGTTATGCCACATGTAGCTTTTGGGCTAGCTATAATTGTCTCAAAAGAGAGTGTCGTTTTGTTTATGTCTGATGTTTCCCATGTAAATCGAATTTCAGATTCGGGTGTTACCTGAAGA
>CAYPRD010000034.1:0-6300 GCA_964413195.1 uncultured Candidatus Peribacteria bacterium | reverse complement strand
TCATAATCTCTGTATTGGAGAAAATAACGATGTTTTTCGCTATTGATTGCCAAAATCCGGTTACACTAAAGATGTCTCTCAGAAAACAAGCGCAATGTTTCGATTTGTTATGGAATGAGCTGCGCTGCTGAGAAAGGATGAAACTGATATAGAATTATTTGGAGAAGTTGGAGAGACCTTGTGACAACTTTATCAAGTATCCAATGATTTTTGGGATACTCAAATACGAAATCAAAAGAAGAGGAATAAAAGCAATCGTTTTCAAGTTACGTGTTCTATGCCCCTCGCTGAACATTTAGCTGAACATGGGACTGAACGTCTTGGTAAATATATAGAAGCTGGTTCTGTAGATCGAGAAACATTTTATACTTTTTTGAGAAAAATGTGGACTCCAACAACTCGTTTAAGAGCTCAAATATATTTTGACCGAACTATACAAGAAGCTCAAAAAAGTACTAAAAAACTCCCGAAATGATATCTCAAAAATCTTGTTCGGGATATTATCAAGACTGTCACACAAGAAGAATACTGGTATCATCCCATTTAGGACTTCATCCCCTCTATCATCTGCGGAATGAATGCTTCTAAGCTAATTCAGAGAAGCGTTTCGCAGCGACGGCAATGGTCACGACTCACACCAGCAGCAAATCCTTTATCCTTCAATTTTTTGAGTACCGAAGTAACCTTTACCTCATCGAGAGATTTATTGGGCGTCATGCGACTGCATGCCCAGATAAATCAGGAGAGTTCATCAACAGAAGCAAGATATTTACGCAGATCTGTATCGAGATTATGCTCTGAGAATTTTTCCTCATAATGCGAACGAATATCTTCTAGCATTCATTGTGGAGCATTCATTTCTGCGAGGATGTGAGCAAGTGATTCACCACAGTGGCGTTCTGCATCTTTTTCAACAACATCCCAATCAACGTCATGAAGAACACCAACAGCATACCAATAATCAGCATTTTTCCCGAGTTTTTGACCAAAATAACGCATACAACGACCAACAGTAAGATTATGATCTTTTGTCGATGTAGAATATTTCTCCAGAGTTGTTTCAACGATTGGAAGGTCGATAATGATATGATTATGTGGGTCTCATTCTTCGTTTGCATTCTGTGACATTCGAGCTTCCCTATTGTGAACTTTTTCTGGCATTTTATCTCACGGGTTTTCTGGCCTCATAAGCGGAAACATGACGACATCTCGGAGATTATCTTGCTGTGTAAGAATAGCGATTATACGCTCAATACCCATACCAAAACCCGCCTGAATAGGCATGCCATATTCCATAGCTTTGACGTACTCCATATCGGCGCTGGTTGCTTCTCCGTCACCCGCTTTTTCTGCTTTACTCTGTTCGGCAAAGTTCTCCATTTGACGGAGCGGATCAACAAGCTCGCCATAGGAATTGATGATCTCCCAACCATTGACGACAACTTGCCACTTTTCGCATTTGCGCGGGTCAGTGTCGCTAATGCGCGCAAGAGGTGCTATAATACTGGGATAATTATAGACAAAAGCTGGGCCAATAATTGTCGGTCTAAGAACTTTCTTATAGAGATAATCTATGAGTGTCATCGTTCCCATTGTCTCCATACCTTCAAATTCTATTCCTTTTGTGCGAATATCACGACGGAGCTTATCTGCATCATCAGCAGTATATGAAGTAATATTGAGACCGCTCGCCTTATTGACTCCTTCAACATAATCAATACGTGGCCACGGGGTTGTGAAATCCACCTCTCTCGAATTTCCCTCTTTATTTTTTACGGGAAACTTTCGCTCAAGTTTGAGCGCGGTAAATATATAGTCAAACATTTCCTGTGTGAAATCCATATCTTCATGAAAACTTTTATACACACTCTGGTGCTCAAGCATGTAGAATTCTTGAAGATGGCTCGGATCAGAGCCTTCATTACGGAAGTTTGGGGCTATCGTAAACACACGTTCAAATCCACCAACAGTTGCTTTTTTTAGCTCCGTTTCATTACAGATACGGAGGTAAAAATCGAGATCAAAATCGTTGTGATGCGTCACAAATGGCTGAGCCGCTGCACCAGAGGCAGCAGCAGTCATGATGGGACAATCGATCTCAAGAAAATCGTTTTTCCAATAAAATTCACGAAGCGTACGAATAAAATTAGATCGGAATTTCATCCTATCACGACTCGATTCATTAAATATCATGTCCAAATATCGCTGTCTATAGGCTGTTTCCTGGTTATCTTCGCCTATCCCGTGAAATTTATCACCAAGTGGTCGGAGTGCTTTTGAAATAATTTGAAATGCACGAACAAAGATTGTGAGCTCACCTTTATGGGTCATAAAAAGCTCTCCATGAATACCAATAATATCACCTGCATCAATATATTTTTCAAAAATTTTAAATGCAGAGATTTTTTCAGTACCTATTTCAGCAATTTCAGCACCATCTTGAGCAAGAAGACAAAAATCCTTTGAAAGAGCAAATTGAATCTGACCAGAATAATCCTGTAGCGTTCAAAATATAAGCTTCCCAAAACTTCGGACAAGCATAATACGCCCAGCAGTATGAATCTCATTTCTTGGACTTGGAATAATAACATCAATTTCACGGAATGCCTGGCCGGCTGCGCTTGCACGAATGCGGGCAATATCCTGTTTTTCTAAAAATCTGTCAGGATACAGATTGACTCAAAGAGTACGAAGTGCGTGGAGTTTTCACTCACGCACAGAACGCTCATCATGTGGATCAAAAGAAGTCATACAATTTTTCCGCTATTGTACGAATTTTTATTTTTTTTAAAATTATATTACTGGTAAAGGATTTTTTCAGAATGCTTGCCGCCATTCTCCCGCACCAAGGCGAGGAAAGAGGGAAACAGGGTCTACATTACATCCAACAACGACATTTTTTACTCTTTCTCGAGTTCATCTCCCAATAAGTCCTAAGGTAGGATGATCCGGTAATAGAATATTGGAAAATATTGATTCAGTTCATTGCTGTAATTTTTTATGTATTAAAGATAGTACGTGACGGAAAAGAAGAATTCTTCTATCACCCTTGGGAGATATCGCCAGATTCATAAGGCCCTGCTTATATAGATCAAGACAGTCCGCGTATTTCATGAAAATAACAAAGACACTCTGAGCACGTTGGAGAAAATTTCTCCCGTATTGTTGACTCAATTGTTCTGGTGTAAAATTTCCAAGTGAATAACAAAACAAAGCCACAAAACATCCGTCCAGTTTTCCATTTGTTCATATTTCATCTAATTGTCTTGGTCAAAATATCCAATTTTTTCTCCCCTGCAAACGACAATGTCATGCCTTTATCTCAATACGTTCACCCGATAAAAGGCGTAGATCTCATTCATCTTCATGATAATCATGTATAATCGACGATCACTCCGATAATCTTTGGAGCAATTTCTCATGAAATATTCATACGAGACGAGAGGACCGTGTTGGTCTTTTGTGTCTCTTTTGAGTTCCAGGAAGAAAACGACGGAGAGTTCCTCTGTCTAAAAAAGGATCATACGAAAAGCATGTGTCTTGTAGGATTAATCCCATACAAGAATTATGCGAATAAAAATATTTAGTAAAGAAAATTTAAACAATGGCAAATTCAAATCCTTCTTTTTTCGCATTTGTTACTTTTACAGCAGTTACCTTCTTCCCGATCATGCGGTCAGCAATTTCATCCTCAATTTTTGATTGCAAATAGCGCCGAACTGGGCGAGCGCCAAACTCAGGATTGTACGTATCTTTTAAGATTCTTTCTATAACAGGATTTACCCACTCAAGAGTAACGCCGAGATTGGCAAGACGTTTTTGCAATTCCGTCATTTGGAGAGTAATAATTTTCTTAATTACTTTGGTATCGAGAGGCCTAAAGACCACTACTTTATCAATACGGTTAATAAACTCTGGAGAGAAATATTCATCAAGTGATTTGATAACTTTTGCTTCAATTTGATCAAAATCATCAATAATACGTTCTTTTTTTTCTTCTTCCACTTCAAAACCAATTTTTTTAGCATTTGAGGTGAATTCTTCTGATCAAATATTGGCTGTCATGACAATAATTGTGTTCTTAAAATTCACCTTACGTCCTTTACCATCAGTCAAAACGCCATCTTCCATGATTTGAAGAAGGAGGTTAAATATCTCTGTATTCCCCTTTTCTATTTCATCAAAAAGAACAACAGAATAGGGTTTTCTTCGAACTTTTTCTGTCAGCATACCCCCCTCTTCATATCCAACAAAACCCGCAGTTGTACCAATAAGTTTTGATCCAGAATGCCTTTCTGAGAATTCAGACATATCAATTTTGATAAGTGCCTTCTCATCACCGTAATACTCTCGAGCAAGAACTTTCACCAATTCTGTTTTACCAACACCAGTAGGCCCAAGAAAAAGAAATGTACCCAAGGGCCTCCGTTGATCCGAGATGCCTACCTGCGAACGTTTAATAGTTGAAACTATCGATTTGATAGCATTATCTTGGCCGATAATCTTGGTACCCATATGTTTTTCTAGATCTTGCAGTTTTTTGACATCTTCAGCCGAAAGGGTTTTCATAGGAACACCAGTGATATCATGAACAACTTTTTGTATATCTGCTGAACCAATATGGTATCTTTTTTCACGAGGAATGGTGATTTTTCTGCGCTTTTCACGAATAGTATTTTCAATCTCAGATAATTGATCCTTTGCTCGGGAAGCTTTGTGATACTGTTGAGAGGTGACAAAATCTTGGATATCTTTTTGTAGTTTTTCTACTTCTAATTTCAGAGTCTTAATTTCATCTTCACCATGGACATATGTCATGCTTTTAGCACTACATGCCTCATCGATCAAATCAATTGCCTTATCGGGCAAAAAACGATCAGTAATATAGCGTACTGAAAGCTCTACTGCCTCATCAATAGCATCATCTTCGATAACGAGATTATGATAGTCCTCAAACGTAGGGCGGAGTCCCCGAATGATCTCACTGGCCACCTGCTTGCTTGGCTCATCAACTTCGATTTTCTGAAAACGCCTCTCAAGAGCAGCATCTTTTTCAATATATTTCTGATATTCAGAGAGAGTCGTGGCTCCAATAATCCGAATTTTCCCTCTTCCCATAGCTGGCTTCAAAATATTGGCAGCATCCAGCATGCCCTCAGAACCTCCTGCGCCAATAATGGTATGAATTTCGTCGATAAAAAGGATGACTTCATTTTCGAGTTTTGTTGCCTCCTCTATTACTTGCTTCATACGAATCTCAAATTCACCCCGATATTTTGTTCCAGCTACTAAAGACGTCATATCCAGGACGAGAAGTCTCTTGTGTTGCATAGCAAAAGGGACTTTTCCTTGAGAGATCCGACGCGCTAATCATTCCACAACAGCTGTTTTACCAACCCCAGGGTCTCCAGTGAGTACGGGATTGTTCTTTGTTTTTCTATTTAAAATAGAAATAAGTCGATCAATCTCTTTTTCCCTTCAAATAATAGGATCTATCTTCCCTTCCGAGGCCTCTTTTGTTATATCTGTACAGAAAAAATCTAGTGCCGGTGTCTGACTATCCTGACGACGCTCTTTATCTTGATTCCCCATTTGAGAAAAAACAGGATTCTGATCAACATCTTCCATAGCTACGCCGCTCATAAGACCCTGTTCCAAAACATTCATGATTTTCCCCAGGTCAGGCATGCTACCGCTCGTCGTAGTTTGTGATCTATTAAGATCAATCAGTGCTCATTCAAAATCACGGATATTGATACGTATGAAATCGAGAAAATCGAGAAACCATGATCCTGTCTGTTTTATGAGGGAAAGGAGGAAATCCTCAATACCAATAGTCTTCTTTTCGAAACTTGCTGCTACTTTTACACTCGCGACAATGACATTACGAAGTCATTCTGATATACCAGAATATTCTCCACTTCTATTTACTAGTGGAGCAAATTTTGGATGGGTCATGACATCCAGAAAAACCTTCTCATTGATTCCAAAATCATTAAATATCGCAAAAACATGTCATTTTTTAGAACGCAATATTTCAATAATTATGTCAATGGATTCGAGTGAAGAAAATCATTCTTGTTTTGCTGAGTTTTCAGCAGCGAGAAGGTATCATTTATATTCTGGTGTAAAGTTTTTAAACATAGAGAAAAAGTTGCTAAAAATACAACTATATGATAATCTGGTTGCATATGAAGTACAAATATTTTTTGAGTCTTTTCCTTGCAGTTTTGACAAGTTTAGGTCAAGTGACATTTTCTCAAGCACAAGAATATTCTCCTTTTTCTAACATTAGTATAG
>CAYPRD010000033.1:0-6640 GCA_964413195.1 uncultured Candidatus Peribacteria bacterium | reverse complement strand
AGTCCCATTCTCAGGTATTTTGATTGAGTCTCAAATTGAGTTCTTTTTCACGATCCAGAGACAGTGAGAGATAGAGAACGGGTACTTCCTTGATCGCAAGAGCTTTCGAACATTCCAATCGAAAGTGTCATCCGATAACCACATTCTTCCTCTCTGGAAGACTGTTCACAATGATTGGATCAACGAGTCAGTATTGACGGATGCTTTCCATCAGATTCTGCATTTGTTTCTCCGTATGTTTCCTCGGGTTATATTCCGAGGCACGGAGAGTATCTACAGAAACGTAGACGATTTTCTGTCGAAGGTCTGAGACCTTGATTTTCTGATTCATAGTGTAAAAGGTGAAAAAATAAAGGATATTACTCGGAGAATCTGATATTTACTTGAGATACCATCTGTAGGAAATGCCATTCTCAAGAGCAATAGATTGATTGTCTTCTTTTGCTATTACCTCTCCATGTCATCTTGAGCGTACAGGGAGAAAAATATAAAAATACCGGCGTTCTCTTTTGGAGTTCGCCGGTACAATCTATCAGAATATTTATGATGTGGTTGCTAAGTTACATGCTCTAACTTTGCAACCACGGGTAATTTTTATCATTCAGCATCGTCGAGATCTTTTACTAATGAGAAAAATCAACGAGTCAGCTTTGAGAGTCTAGATTTTTTTGATTTATCCCACCCTTTTATTTTCATCTCTTCTTCTTGAGTAATAGTCCCAAATACTTGTTTTTTCATAAGTAAACGCAGGGAAGCCTGATCTGCCAAATACTTATTTTCCATAATTTCTGTATTTCTGTATTTTTTTCTTATCTCATCAGAATACCTACGGATACGAGATTTTCTAACAGGATATTCCTGATTAAATTTTTCAATCTCTAACCAAATATTGTCGAAATCCTTTTTCTTTATATCTCTTTGGAGAATAATTGTGTGTCCATTTTCTCATAGCTGTAAACGATGTTTTATAAGGACGTCTCTGAATCTATTTTGTAAAACAAAGTCTTTTAGAAGGTATAAGAAATTTCTGAGATAATATTTGGCACCTATCTTTTCAATGTCTTTATGAAAATCCTCCCATAGTATCTTGAGTTCAGGTCAGTAGTGATTTACCGTGGCCACCGAACTTATGTTAGGCTTCCAGTATTCTTGACTAAGTAGATGGATAGGAACGTTATGAATGCCTTTTTCCTTTTTGGATATACCGTATTTTATGCGGACACATTCAATTTCATCTAAGAATATTTTTTCAGTTTTTAAAAGTTGGAAAAGAGGCATAATAAGTTTTGCTCTTTTTTCTTGTTCTTCGAGGGAAATATATTTTTTCATCATCAATTCCTAAAAGTAATATTTTAAGTTTACCAGTATTAGAAAATGGAGTTTGGAAATGATTTTATGACTAATCATTGAACTAAAAAATCCTCATGCAGAATGATTGGTTTATGTTTTTCCTCAGTGGAGTGTGGCACTAATGCAACATAATCATCAAAAATACGTAGCTCTTTTACAGTAGCTTCATCATCAATTAATGCCACAATTATATCACCATCCTTAGCTGTATGTTGTTCACGAACAAGAATTAAATCACCGTGATTTATACCTATTTCATTCATTGAATTTCATTTAGCTCGAAGAAAGAAATACTTGTACGGTCATGTAGCTATATTAGTAGATACTGGTATTTTAGCTTCGATGTTTTCTACTGCAAAAATTGGCTGTCAGCAAGCAACTGTACCAACAAGAGGAACATCCACAGTTGTAGATCAAATTAATTCTTCTTTTCCGAGAAGAATATCACCGTCGGAAGATTTTACTAAATAACCTTTTTCTATTAATTGATCGACTAAAAGCATTGCTGATCGGGGTGATTTATATCAAAGTGATTCGGCAAGTGAACGTAGAGTAGGTATTTTTCCATTGTCACGATAGTGGCTCCTTATGATGCCTAGAGCCTGTCTTTCTATAGATTTGAGCATGTGGTTATTGTACAGAATTTATAATTATTGCAAATTCTTGTTTCATTTGTATACTTCCTACACATATTCGTAACCAAATATAAAATATGCCAAACTATCATGTTGTACCTAGGGGAAAAAATTTTGGAGTACTCAAAGCATGAGCAAAAAGAGTGAGTGCCTTGGAAAAGACTCAGTCTAAAGCTGAAGCGGAAGCGAAGAAAATTTGTCATAATGCTGGAGGAGGAGAAGTACGTATACATGCTGTTAGATGACCTTGAAAATGACAAATTCGGGACAGTGATACAGTTTCACCTGGTCATGACTCACATCCACCAATTGATAAAAAACACTAATATTCATCAAAAATATGAAATGGATTACTGCAGGCGATTTAAAATCGTGGGTAAATAGTCAAAAAAAACACTGTGAACAGACCATGCCAGAACTCCTTCGCCGCCTTATTCTGTCTTCAGCTGATAATGTAGAAAGGATTGAATTTCCAAGTGGCGATAGTATTGTAAATCCTGGTTGGGATTGAGTTGTGTCTTCTATGAGCACATCTCACATTTCTCCAAGTGGAATTTCAGGGGTGTTAATTTGAACAGAGTCGAATCCTGGTTGAAAAGCAGAAAAAGACTATAAAAAAAGATCGTCTAATCCTCTAGAACTTAAACCCAAAGAGACGACCTTTGTTGTTGCTACACCATTACCTTGGCGAAATCGGTTAAAGTGGCAAAAGGAAAAAGCATCAGAAGGGATATGGAAAGATGTTTTAACAATTTGAGCTGATAATCTTGAACAGTGGCTTGATACCTCTCCCGCTGTGGCATTATGGCTTTGCAGACAAATAAATAAAATTTCAGAAGGCGTCCGAGATATTGAGGGTTTTTGGGAAGAATGGTCTACGTCCACTGATCCTAAAATGACTACTGATATTGTTCTTTGAGGTAGAACAAAGGATATGGAACGTATTCATAAATGGATTCGAGGAGAACCAGATATTTTAGCATTACGTGCAGATTCTCCTGATGAATGATTCGCATTCTTGTATAGCTCTATAATGTCCCTGCCAGAACCAGAAAAATCACAAGCATTATCTCGTTGTATTTTGGTTGATAGCATGAAAGAACTTCGCACATGCTTGGCTACTTTTCAGAATCCCCTTATTATTGTGGCATGAGCAGAGTGCTGGGAGTGAAGAGGGTTGGCTGTTGAAAAGGGACATCGAATTTTTATTAGTACAGACTCAAGATTAGTAGACCTACACGGTACTTTTTATCAATTATCACGTCCTTATCCAAATGCTATAGAGGAGTCTTTAAAGAATATTGGTTTTTCAAAAAATAAATCTCAAAGTATCACGAAAAATGTCGGTAGGAGTATACCTGTTCTTTGTAGACATTTACAACGATGATGAGGCGTTAAGCGTCCTGTTTGGGCAAACGAAACTACAGCATGAATTCTTCTACCATTGTTATTTTTATGAGCATGGGATGAAAATAAAAAAGGTGATAGAGATGTCATAACAAGTCTTTCCAAAAAGACTTTTGAAGAATATATTGCCACCTTGAGACCTTTACTTTCCGTGGATGATTCGCCTATTCGTAGTGTTGGAAAAATATGGATGCTAAAGTCTCCTATGGATGCTTGGTTTATGCTTGCTGAATACATTACTGACGATCATTTAAAGAATTTCAAAAGTACAATCATCCCCATTCTCACTCAAACTCATCCGAAGTATGATTTAAAAGAGGAAGATAGATGGTTGGCCAGTATTTATAATAAGGATAATCCTTATTCTGAGGGGCTACGGGTTGGTGTTGCTGAATCATTAGTCCTTATAGCTGTATATGGAGACAGATTTCCAAATATTACACCAACACAATTCTTTGTTGATGATGTAGTTCAGCAATTGTTTTCGTCAGCTTCTAAATGGGAAAATTGGTCTTCCATGAGTGATATTACACCAATATTAGCTGAAGCTTCTCCTGAAAAATTTATGAAAGCAGTGGAAGCGATTATTGCATGAAGTCCTAATGTGTTTCAAGAGCTTCTAGTTGATGATAATAGTTCACCATTATTTGGTGAATGTCGTCATTCTTGATTACTTTGGGGTCTTGAAAGTATAGCATGGAGATGAGAATATTTTTCACGTGTAGTAAAGATATTATTTGACCTATCAAAATTAGATAAAGGTAGTAGATGGAATAATCGTCCAATAAATAGTTTGAGAGATTTATTTGTGATATGAATACCACAAACGTATACAACTGCATGACCACGACTTAAAGCACTGGATTCTCTTATTCAAAAAGACCCAAAGTTGGTTTGGGATTTTACAGAATCTTTTTTTGGAGGAGGCGTGATGAGTGAGTCTTATCGTTTTAAATGGCGCCAGTCAGGCGGTGATAGATCATGATTAGACGGAGAGGATAATGAGAATTATACAGAGTATGTTAACGGAATTATCCCAAGGCTTATTGATTTGGTATCAAAAAAAGAAGTTTTAGTTTTTGCTTTAGAAGATTTTAATCGTCTACCTCAGAATATGAGGAAAAAAATTATTACCACGCTGTTATCAGAAAATGTAAAAACATTTAGCCGAGAAGATCAGAAGAAAATATTAAATCATGTCAGGAATACTCTCAATTGGATTCATAATTACGGCGACGATAATCAAAAGAAACAGACAAGAGATCTCTTGAAAATATATAAGAAATTTGAGCCTAAAGATCTACTAGAACGTCACTGATGGTTATTTTCTAGTACATGGCCTCAGTTGCCACAGGGTGCACCAAAAGATTTTAGTGATAGGGGACGTGTTGTTAAAATGGCTCAGGAAAAAGCTGCAAGAGAGATATTGAATAGCGTGCCTCTGAATAAAATTATTGAATTTTGTACCACGATAGAACATCCTGGAATTCTTTGAAATGCCCTTGTAAAAGTTGCAAACAAGAAGGAAAGCATAAGCATAATAGATGCTTTTATTGGATATTTTAAAAAATATCCTCTCTTAGATTGGCTCATTAGATGATTTGCTGTAGGGGGTGTGGAAAAATACTGATCAGAATGGATTGATGCTCAGATAAAGAGGATTGAATTCAAGTGAGGTTATTTAAATGAAATTGGGGCGTTGTTATACTTAGGTAAACCAGAAAATGCTGATACATGGTTATCAGTGAGTAATCGAGGAGAAGAGTTTGAAAATATATACTGGAAATATGCTTCGGGCTATTCTCAGAATAATAAAGACGAAGCTACTATTGCTGTTGAGAAATTACTTAATGTTGGAAGGTATAATCATGCTGTACAAATTGCTGGTGATCCAGAAGCATCAATTCCGACACTATTACTCCAGCGTTTACTTAAAGAGCTTGTAAATAAGAACAATGAAAAATTCCAAGGAGACACTATGAGTACGTTCTATCTTGGTCATATATTTAAACAAATCTATTTACGTAACGATTTACCTCTTGAGGAAATTGCAAGACTCGAAATACCATATGCGCAAATTTTTCGTGACATTAAAACTTACACAGCCACACCAATGGCAGTACATCGTTTACTCCAGAAAGATCCGTTTTTCTTCTCAGAATTAGTTTCAATAATTTATAAAAAAGATGGCGGGTGAAAACAGCAAAAATATACAGATGTTCAAATACAAATAGCTTATGCCATTTTGAATTCCTGGTATTTATTGCCATGATTAATGCCTGATTGAAATATTAATGAAGAGGAGCTTGTAAATTGGATTAAAGAAGCTCGGAAGAAATGCTCAGAGACTGACCACATTACAGGTGGTGACTTGCAAATAGGCTATCTTCTTGCTCATTCTCCAAGCGACCCAGACTGAGTATGGCCTCAGATTTCTGTAAGAAATATAATTGAGGACTTGAATAATGATGTTGTTGATAAACACATATCTTGTGAATTCCAAAATAAAAGAGGGGTAACTTCTAGATCTCCTCTTGAGGGTTGAGACCAAGAAAGAACTTTAGTTGGTATATACCAGGACATGAGTGAAAAAATAATTTCTTTATGGCCTAGAACTGGGTTAATTCTGAGAGATATTGCTCGGTCTTATGAACATGAGGCAAAAAGGCATGATACCGATGCTAATCTGAGAGAACTTTTATAATGTCTCATATTTTTTCTATGGATGAACCAGAATATTCGGATCCTGAGTACCTTGGCAGTATTAAATGCGGGAAAGGGCGTAAACAGGAAATGAAGGTCTATGCGGTTTACAAGAAGATAACGCCCGAAGAGCAGGAAGTGATAGACATACAAATTCTCAGGGTTCTTGGTTTCTTGTAAGATACTGCATTATTTCTTTACTGTTTTTATGAAACAATCACTAAAAAACCTAGACGAAGAGAGTATCAGGAATCTCTGTGATCTTTTTAGATTGCTTCACAAAATAGATTTGAGATCTAAAAATGCAGAGAAAGGTAACCCTGACGAGTTAGTTCTTAAGAGCAAAGGTAAAGATATGAAAGTGAAGCTCTAAATATACTCTTTTAAGAAAAATACATCGTATTTTGACAAATATATATTTATTATATTATAAATAATATTGTCATGCCTTTAGTACTAGACTTACCACCAGAAACAAAAACAGGAGAATCTGCACCTCCAAGGATACGAAAGAAGAACGATGGAAAGGGCGGTAAACCACAAAA
>CAYPRD010000032.1:0-6660 GCA_964413195.1 uncultured Candidatus Peribacteria bacterium | reverse complement strand
ATATATTATAAAATAATACAGTTCTTTTAAAAATTCACTTTATGGATATTCTTTCTCCTGATTCTTTCACCTGAGGAAGAGCTGTACTTTACAGAAGAGAGTTACTCTCTGCAGTAAGTGACTCTGTTTACTCTCTCGTTTCTCAACTACCGCTTGGAGTAACCGAAGAAAACTACAATGATCTTGAGGTATGATCTCTAATTTGTTGGAAAAATGGTAATATAAGTACAGTGTTAAGAATTGGCGAAAATGGTCGATTGTTAATCGAAACAGAAAAAGTTATTGACTTTGGGGGAAATATTGGTCCTTGTGTCACCATCATCATGGCGAAAAAATGTGATTTGTTTGAACAGACAATGACTGTCCCCTCTGCGGAGAGTATTTTAGAAATAGGGGATAAAATAACCCTGCTCTGAAACTATTGACCTGCTAATAGGGTTTATACATTTCAATGAGCATGCAATCAAGCTACCAACAATGGGTATCACAGGTGGATTGTTACTTTTAGAGAGGAAATCCGTCCTGAAAGCATTTTTGCAATGGAAGATATAGAATTCGATGAGGAATAAAAAGGAGCATATTATTGTTCGGGATTCTGAAGAGGTGTTCTTTTGATTGGTGGAGGCGTTGGATTTTTTTTCTCTTCATGTTTTTGACGAGCTATTTCAAAACGTTCGTGGTTATTATCCCAAAATTGTTTTCGAATCTCATAGTCTTTCAATTCAGCCGTTGCCTTATATATTTCTGTCTGGGCTTGGATAGCTCTTAATTCAGGAATCCCTGTTCCTGTGGTTAATTTGTTTAAATCACCTGCTTGTTTTGTTTGTTGTTTCATCCATTCTTGAGTTGTTTTATGCCCTAGTTCTTCTTGTTTTCTTTTGAGATAGTCTCTGAGGACATGTTGATCTTGTGAAGTAGAAAAAGCTTGATCTATCATAGTTCGAACAGCGGGTTTTTCTAGAAGTGTTTGTCATGCTTGCATAGAGGCATCTCATGTGGTATAGACTTCTGTACGATGTTTCAGTAACTTTCCATTTTCCTCGGGTGAATTTTTGGTATATAAATTGCTAAAATGTTGAGCCCAAGAAAGTGTCTCAGGAGATTCTGCAGTATATCGAGTGCGAGACTCATCGAGAAATTGCCGATAATTCGCTGATCCAGATTGAGTGGCACGCATAATCTGATCATGCATGTGTGGATCACTTTTTTTGAGATTTTCGAGTTGTTGTGTGTAAGCAAAAAAATCATTTTTACGCTTTAATATTTCATCAAATGCGACTAATCAGCTATCATCTTTTCATCGCGAAGTCTTATATAATCCATATGCTTCTGCAAGAGCGGGATTTTTTTCAAGATGTCATCGAATTTCATCTTGTTTCTTTGGGTCAGCTCCTTGGAAGGTTTTCCAGAAATTTTCAGCCTGATTGATAGTATTTAATTGCTCTAGCTTTGATACTCTCGATACTGCCTCATATCCATCGGCTAGACGAGCTCAAAGTACTTCAGGGTTGTTACCTTTTTTGATCAACTCTACTGCTTGTGAGAGTTCTGCTCCAGCGGTAGGATCGACTTCTTTGAGTTTTTTGAGAGTGTCATTATATATATTTTGACTTATTCATGAGAGATTATAGTAGTCTGTTGTAGCAGGTTTTTGTGCAAGTGGATGATAATTTGAATTCTCACTTGGAAGCTTTGTTGTATATGGATCATATTTCCAAAGACTCACCGCTCACTGTGTTAACATGCCACCTACGAGACCTGGTGTAGTTGCTGCGGCTATATCGAGAGTATTTTCTCCCGATACAGCTGTACTGAGAGCAGAACCAGCCAAACCATATGTGTATGCATTGGTAGCAGCATCAAGTGAAATTTTTCCACCTTCTTTCAATCATTCTAAAAAACCACCTTGTTTGGCAGATCCATAGATTGAATGTGCTCCGAGTGCCATGAGGATACCACTATTGGTTATTTTACTTGCTGTATTGAGTCATCGTACGAAGGTAGGATTTTCGGCGAGAGCAGTCGTCTGACTTGCCTTTCGGAGTATATCTACGCCCAACTGTGTAGCAAGGGCACTACTGTAAAGAGCCATATCGTTTGTATTCTTGTATCCTGCATTAATCAGAAGAGCATAATTAGCAGCATTTATCATGCCTGATGTAGTTCGTGCAATTGGAGGTGTTTCCATTTTTGCATTTCATGAATTTTGTAAATGGGCTGTGTTTTGGCCTTCTGGAAGAGGAGTATTTGGATTTGGAAGAACAGGTAATCGTAAGCGTTGTCTTGCATCATTATTGGCCTCAGGATTTGTGAGAAATCTGTTTCACACTGATGTTCGATGTGCCTCGCGGGCTTCTCGTAACTGCATTTTTCTTGCTTCTTCTATTTTCCCCATCTCACGTTCAAGATATCGTTTTCATCCTGGATCACGTGGGTCTTGCATAAGAGGGTCTTGAGCCCTTTCTCTTGCCTTTCTTATATGTACACGTGCCTTTTCATCAATGTAATATGCACGGTCAGCATATTGATTTCTATAATACTCCAACATTATATCATTTTCAGGGGTCTGATTAGGATAGTTTCTTGTTGCAGGTTGCCCTGGTCCAGCATTTGTGGCGTATTCCTGCTCTACTGGTGTTCCTTTTTCACGGAGTGTACTCATCCATACTGGTTCATGTCCCGTAGGAGGCGTATGCGAGCTTGCTTCTCTTATGAGTTTATCAAGAGGGCCCTGACCATCTGCAGTCTCATAAAGTGACCATCCAAATTCACCTGATCAAGGTTGTCTATAGAGAGCATGGGGTATTCTATGATCAGTTAACTTTGCTTCAAGAAACTTTACAGCATATTTGTGAGAGGAAGGATTTCAAGGATCTTCTAGTGCTGATAAAGGTATATCTAATCGATAACCATTGACTGGTCTCCCTAAGGAAAGCTCTACCATCATTGGATCTAAACTTGGTCCTACTTTTCATGCACTAGGTGGTATTTGGCGAGTCTGATGCTCGAGATTTCTTGCTGCAAGATCATTTTCTGTTAATCTTGTTTGTTCACTTTTCGGTGCCGACTGTTCTCATGCCTCAGAGGGTCTCACTGCTTTGTTTTTTTTCCAAAACATACGATAGAGTCATCGATTGTGACTAATTCATGTGTCATGAATAAGGAGAGAAAGTATGCCAGGGAGCTTCATAGTGGAGCCAGTATATACTATTTTTTAATTCCAATCAAATGTCAAAAAATAAGTCAAGAATTTGCTTTCCAGGTTCTGATGTGTTAATGTATGCGAGAGGTTTAAAAAATTAACTTTATTTATAATCTTGTTTTTATGCCTGCACGAGAAGAAAATGCAGTATTCAATGTGCCTAATAATATAATTTTGGGTGCATTAGATCGAATAGATAATTCAAAGGTAGATCAGAGTTCCCAGAAGAATTATAATGCTCAAAATGTTTTATCCTCGGCTCGAAATGAAAAATCTCAACAACAAAGAAAGATAGAAGCAATAGAAGCTCAAAGAGATACTCAAAATAGAGTTATTACAAATCTTGATTCTCAGAAGGGAAAATTAGAAAATGACATTGTCCGAATCACTCGACAAATTCAAGAAGTAGAGGATGCAGTTAATGATTCACCTGCTTTGTTGCCTGTCTGATCAGAGCCTAATATCTCTTCATTCCTCTACAGTGATTTTCATGTTGCTTATGATACAAAGAGAAAAACATTAATATATAAATTAGAAAAGAAGAAAAAAGCGTTGTCAGATATCAAGAGTCAGATAAGTGCAGCACAAGAGAAATTATTATCAATAGATGGCAATCTTGTTCGCGAGAAACAAAGGGCCGAAAAACTTGTACAGGCAGAACAAAAAACGTTTATTGCTGCAAGAAAAGCAGCAAGACAACATAGTATTGAGGAAGAAAAATATGCGGCTGCTCAAGGGAGTGTCGTAACAATGGTACGAGAAGCAATAGTACAGAAAGAATCTGCACCAGTCGAAATATCAAATTCTGATGCAAATAAATGAGGTGTAACTCGTGTGGCATAATTTGCATTATATTGGTTATTCGTATACTTGCTTTACTGGCGTTGATTCCTGCTATCACAGGAAGAGCCGAGAGAAGAAAGGCACGGTTTTCTTGCCAAAGTAGACCTCTCCGGATTCTGCACGTGACGCAGAAAATTGAGTACCGCTCTCGGTGGTAACTTCCTTCTATGTTTTAACTACGGAGGACCGAAGCACACAATTATTGTGTGTTTTTTTATGCTCTTTGCTCTCGGAACAACAAATACTCCCAAAACACAGGCAGTGACAGAAGTTCTCACTGCGTGTCCCTATACACAGACTTTGCACTGGGAAATACAAAATTTTTCTGTTGCCTCTGATGTTCCAGATATGCCACTTTCTCTTTTGGATCTACGAAATGGGGCGAAAAATCGGGTTGCCCACCTTCGTCGTATTTGTTCGGAGGCGGATTTTTTTCTTGGTATGGAGTGAGGTGTGTATCATGATTTTGTATGAAGTGAATATTGGCTTACAGGTCTCGTGTATATAGAAAATCAGAATGGTCGAGGACATTTCGGATATTCATGTCATATGCAGGTTCCTGAGAAAGTGGTAGGGCAATTATTGGATGGGACACATCGGGATTTGGAGGAAATCATGGCATCTCTCGGGGCGCCGGAAAATATCGGCGATAAGCATGGTTCATTTGCGGTATGGTCTGATAATATGTTGACGCGTACTGATCAATTTCGTCTGGCAACTCAGTGTGCTCTTGTGCCATTTTTCAATTCTTTTTACCAGTAATTTTTCCACGATGAACTACGCCTTTATAGATGCTCAGAATATCAATCTCTCTGTCCGTGATCAGGGGTGGAAATTGGATTGGAAGAAATTTCGCGTGCATCTCAGGGATACTTATAAAGTTCAGAAGGCCTATATTTTTATTGGTTTCATGCCCGAGAATCAGCCATTGTATAGCTTTTTGCAGTCATCAGGATTTGTCCTCATTTTCAAGCCTGTTCTTCATCTCAAAAGTGGCCACACAAAATGAAATGTTGATGCTGAGCTTGTTTTGCAGGCTATGATTGACTGTGCAGATTATAAAAAATGTGTGATTGTGACGGGAGATGGAGATTTTGCCTGCTTGGTGCGTTACTTATATCAGAATAAAAAACTGGAAAAATTGATTGTCCCAAATCCAAAAAAATATTCGAAATTTCTCAACGAAGCTGCTAAAGAACGTCTCGATGATCTCGTGAATATTCGCTCCAAAATTGAATACAAAAAAGGTCCGCACCAAGTAAGCACCGACACTTAATCATTACGGACCAATCGTGATGTGAAAACAGTATAACATGTTTTATTTTCAAATCAAATTTTTATGCCCTTCTCTCTCCCCAAATGAAAACCCGAGTTCTCGAAACTCGAAGAATCTATTCTCCAATACTGGAAGGAAAATAAAACCTTTGAAAAATCAGTTGAATCCAGGCCGGCTGAGAATCCGTACCGATTCTATGATGGTCCTCCTTTTATCACGGGCACTCCACACTATGGATCTCTCCTCTCTTCGATAATAAAAGACGTCATTCCGCGATATCAGACGATGCTCGGAAAACGTGTGGAGCGAGTCTGGTGATGGGACTGCCATGGTCTTCCTATCGAACAAAAAGTACAGAAGAAATTGTGACTTGAATCCAATAAAGAAATCGAGGAATCAGCGGGCGGAATCCAGGGATTTATCGACGAATGCTACAAATATACACAAGAAACGTCCTCTGAGTGGAATTGGTATGTCGATCATATCGGTCGATGGGTGGATATGGATGGCGCGTATCGCACCATGGATCAGAACTATATGGAGTCAGTGATGTGGGTCTTCAAGCAAATCTGGGAGAAGGGCTACATTTACGAAGGCAAACGTGTCTCATGGTATTCATGGAAACTCTCGACTCCAATCTCCAACTTTGAAATTGCGATGGATGACAGTTATCAGGACGTTCAAGATCCAGCGATTACCGTGAAGTTTCCAATCAAGGACATCAAAACGGGTTCTTCATTTGTCATTCAGAATGAAGAAGGGAAGGTATTGATGATTCGTCACAAAAAAGATGGACTCTGGAGATTTGGTGGTGGAAAAACTGAATCAGGAGAAAATCGCCACGATACGGCTGTGCGAGAATTGCGAGAAGAAACAGGTTTGGCATGTAAACTCACTCCTTATTGTACTGTCTATGAGGATTATCAGGGTTCCCTCTACGAGGCTACTGTCTATCGTGGTACCGTTCCTGTCGGACAATCAATACAACTCGAAGATGCTTTTACAGAATATAATTATTTTTCTCTCGATGCTCTTCCAGTGAATGAAGATATTCATCCGATGAATTATGGACTTATCGAACATCTCACTGGTGTGCGTGAACCAGTTCTTTTACCAGAAGTAGAAAACCGTCCTGTTTCGTTTCTCGCCTGGACGACGACGCCATGGACGATGCCGATGCATATGGCACTTGCGGTCAATCAAGATCTGACATATTCGTATGTTCTCCACGAAGGGGAGATATTTATCCTCGCGCAGAGTCGAGTAGAAACCGTTTTTAAAGGCAAATGAGAGCATACTGTTCTCGGGACGCTTCCAGGAAAATGACTCGTCGGGCTTC
>CAYPRD010000031.1:0-6785 GCA_964413195.1 uncultured Candidatus Peribacteria bacterium | reverse complement strand
GTGCTTTTTTTGATGGATCTGAGAGAACGGCGTATGCTTCGTTTATGGACTTGAATTCTTCTTCCTTTGACTTATCACCACCATGCCTATCTGGATGGGATTCCATAGCTTTCTTGCGATATGCCTTTTTGATTTCTTCTGCTGAGGCATTTCGGTCAATTCCGAGTATGGAATAGTAATCTTTGCTCATGCAGCGATTGTATAGGAATTCTTATTTTCGCAACCCTACTGACGATGAGCGAGTCTTTCGAGAGCAGTTTGTTTGAGAACTTCTTCTTGAGCAGCTAAGTATTCAGATGAACTGACAAGACCATCTTTCTCAGCTTGCTTCATAAATGCTTGTGCTTCCTCTTTTCTTTTTGATATAGACTCGGTATCAATATTCTCTCCTGTTTCTACCATATCAGCGATAACCCTCACTCCGTTTGAGTCGACTTCATAGATACCAGCCCCGAGAGCGTAGTGTGTTTCTCGTCCAATATATTGCACACGAAGAATACCGGGTTGTGTCACTCCAAGGACGGAAAGATGGTTTGGGAGAACCTGAATTTCCCCTTGAACGGTTGGGATGATAACGGATTCTACCTCGATACTATCAAGTACTTTTTTTGTTGTAGAGATGAGAGAGAAAAGCATAAAATAGTATTTTTACGCAGCGACAGTTTCTTTTCGACTTTCTTCGAATGATTTAATCACTTCATTGATATTTCACTTATAGAGGAAATATTTTTCTGGAATATGGTCGAGTTCACCTCCGACAATCATGGCAAAGCCTTTGACAGTATCCTCACGCTTTACGTATACTCCAGGAGTACCAGTGAATTGTTCAGCAACGAAGAATGGTTGCGAGAAAAATCTCTGGATTTTACGAGCACGAGCAACAGTGATTTTGTCTTCTTCTGAGAGCTCATCCATACCAAGAATGGCAATGATATCCTGAAGTTCCTTATATCTTTGGAGGATTTTCTGGGCTGCTCGAGCAGTGTTGTAGTGATCCTCACCGACGACACGAGGAGTGAGAACGGTTGAGGTTGAATCAAGAGGATCGACCGCAGGGTAGATACCAAGCTCAGCAATGGAACGATTCAAAACGACTGTAGAGTCGAGGTGAGCAAAGGTATTTGCGGGAGCAGGGTCCGTCAAGTCATCTGCTGGAACGTAAACAGCCTGTACGGATGTGATAGAACCGTTTTTTGTCGAAGCGATACGTTCTTGGAGTGTCCCCATTTCTGTCGCGAGTGTTGGCTGGTATCCTACAGCAGAGGGTATACGACCGAGAAGAGCGGAGATCTCAGAACCGGCTTGAGAGAATCGAAAAATATTATCAACGAAAAGGAGCACATCACGTTTTTCTTCATCGCGGAAATATTCAGCCATAGAAAGGCCAGTAAGGGCAACACGAGCACGAGGGCCGGGTGCTTCGTTCATCTGACCGAAAACCATCACTGTTTTATCGATAACGCCTGAATCCTTCATTTCATGATAGAGGTCATTTCCTTCACGAGTACGTTCGCCGACTCCAGCAACCACGGAATATCCTCCATGTTCTGAAGCAATATTATGGATGAGTTCTTGCATGATCACTGTTTTTCCTACTCAGGCACCGCCAAAAAGTCAGACTTTACCACCTTTGAGCATAGGAGCCACGAGATCAATAACTTTGATACCTGTTTCAAAAATTTCTGCTTGAGTTGTGAGTTCATCATAGTTTGGTGCTGGTTTGTGAATAGGGGCTTTTTTATCGGTTTTTGGTGCTGGTTGATCATCAATAGGAGTACCAAGGACATTAAACATTCTTCCAAGTACTTCCGGACCAACTGGGACAGAGATAGGAGCTTCTAGAGCTTTTACTTCCAGACCTCTTTGGAGACCGTCAACAGGGTTCATGGCTATGGTTCGAACTGTGTTGTCACCGAGTTGTTGCTGTACTTCGAGAATGATTTTTGGTTCGGATTGTACTTCGAGAGCATCATATATATTTGGAACGTAGTCACTAGAGAATTCTACGTCAATAACGACGCCGATAATAGATTTAATCTTTCCTGTGTGCATAAAGAGAAAAAAGTCAAAAGTAATACCTGGGGATTATAGAGAAAACAGAAAGAAAGCAAATCGTCTTCTTTCTTTTCCCTATGATGATTTGTAAGCCTCAATCCAGGATTCTATATCTTGTCGAGCCTGGCTTTGTCCCTGATTGTGCTCTAAAATTTGGATATACTCTCTGATATCGCAACGTGTAATACCAAAATCTCGACACGTTTGTATTAAAAAAAGTAGTATTTCATCCTGTTTTATCGTATTGGTGAGGATAAGAGATTTGAGAAGTTGGAAAAGTTTTGGGTAGGGTAGTCCCAAAGGAAGCAGCGTATAGAGGACAGAAACGAGCCATCCAGCCAAATCATAAATTTCATATTTTTGTACAGGACCAAAAGAAAAAGTTTTATAAATGCTCGACAGAGTATTTTTTTCTTTCGTTCGTATTTGCCCGACGAAATATGAAAGAGTATCGAGCTTAATTTGTCATCTTCATTCACGATAAAATGTATCTATTTTCCCATACTCGCTTGAAAAACACGTGAGAGCGAAACGCTGCTCATCAATACGCGTTTTACGCAATACGATTGCTTCGAGAGGGAACATTATTGTGCAGGAAGAAGGTGGATTTTATTTTCTTTTATAGTAATCTTGGTTGAAAATACTCAACTTTTTGGACTTCCAAAGTACAGCGTACGTACGTCACCATCTTGCTCAACAGCTATATCCGTTATGACGACGTTTGGAACATCAATTTGTCCAACGTAGGTAACAAAACGAACATCGCTAAATCTCTTTGAACCGGGAATGAAAATCCAAATTCGATTATCAGCTAAAATATAGACTTCTTGGTATGATTCACCGGCAAAGATTTTTGTTGTATCTGGATCAATATTCTGAAATGTATTAATTCAAAGAGCGTTCATAGGGATAGGTCTTCTTTCGTATTTTGGTGCTGTGAGAATCTTTTCCATAGCTAATTTATCAAGTCCGGCTAAGAGCCACACACTCCCATCTATATCCATATCGATGATAGCCTTTTGTTGATTGTCGTTGATTACGAGACTCCTGCCGGAGTAGGTATTTTCTGATTGTTTTCGATATTTATATATTTGTCTTTTATCAGAAGAAAGAAGATAGACATTGGAGTTATATATACCCATACCTACCGCCTTGTCCCACCCACCTATTTGCTGCACATTTTGTATATTGAATATTCATTTATCAAATGTATATATTCTGTCTTTGTCAGTTGCGATATATATTTTCCCTTCGTTATCTGTATCAGAGAAGGTATATTTCTCGTTATTAGGGATAGCTAATTCTTTTGGAGTTTCCCCGGGGATGAAAGGGCCGATAATACTCTCTTTTGTTACGAGAGAAATTTTTCTATCCTGAGCATAGATACTAAAGGGGAGGGAATCGATTGTTTTCGAGAAAGAGTATATTGGATTAAATTCTCCTGGTTTCAGGGTAGTGACTTTATTAATCGCTTTCTCTAAAACGGACATATCATTTTCTAGTTGTGCCACATCGACTTTCAAAACATCTGCTCTCTTTATTGTATCAACAATTTCTTGTACTCGGTTCATGGCAGGTCAAAAATTTTCTGGCTGGTCTATCATCCTTGTTGCATCATTGAGACTCACGCGTGCCTCCGCCAACATGTCGCGGTATTTTTGGGGGACAAACAGCGTGTACTGTGATTGTATAAGAGTAGTAATTATGAGATATAAGAGAATGATACTTACCACAAGACCACCAATAAGAATTCCATTTTGTGTATTTTTTGAAAAATTTTCAAACTGCCCCTGAATTTTAGAAAAACCTCGACTTCCCATATTTTTGACTGTATCGAGTAATACTTTTGGTTGTATGACTTTTTGATGTGACATTTTCTGTGGCTGCCATTGCTGATAGACACTTTCTCCTTTACTGACAGCACAGATGATCCCGTCATCCATAAAAGATCTTCCCATCCTCTCTGCCAAGAGTCGACAACGATCAGATATATCAAGATGCAGGAGATTTTTTGCTTCATTTCCAATGACGTGATTATCAACTTTTGGTCCAAATACATACAGGACTTCATTCTCATGAATATCTCCATGAGAATCATAAACGAAATGTCCTTCACCGGTGTCCATGTCGCTCATGATGTCTTCGATAGCCTTTTCTGATACAATGATACCAGTTATCTCTTTCCCAAACATGGAAAAGTGGAGATGGCTACTGGTGACAAGACCTATAAAAAGAGATATATCAGTCTTTTTGTATTCCAGATAAAGTGCGTCCAGTGCATGATTGACACTCTCTAGTACGTCGGTAAAGACTTCTAATGCATTTTTCTCAGTCGGGTCTCGGTCAAGTATATGATCGCTACAAAGGCGGTGTATAGTATCTGTGAGTGTGCTATTTTTTGTATGGCAAACGCAGACAAAACTTATATTGTCATTTTTATCAATTTGAAATCCCGTTGTCAGAGGCGAGGCTTTTTCTCCGAGCCTTTCAATATGAATTTTGTGCATATATTACAGTCTATGCATCTTCTATTTTCGTCAATATTATTTCAAGGAGAAATATGATGAAAAATACTAAAAATCATGTAGAAAGCGAGAGCAGATTGTAGCGATAAAATATAGAGAGCACAACGCACAGAAGTGCAATCAGTAAACCGTGTCTAAAAGAACGAAAAGCGGCTATAGGATAAAGGAATCAGCGGGAGGCTATTTTTCTCAGTACTATCTCCAACAATCCAATGATTGATCAAAAGGCCAATATCCATGCTATCCCCATAAGTATGATGGAAAGAGTAGGATGGTACGTTGGGTCGAATCAGAAGTACAGGATACATCACATCAGTATTCCCAGTCCTCCAAGGATAATCATAAGAGCTACAAAAACTTTGGTATACATATAAACGTAAATGAGATTTTATGGTATAGATATTTCAAAAAAATCTATCGAATTCTCCCAGATTTTTTTCTCGATAATATCTCTGTCTTCTGTACGTATTTCACAAAGTTTTTCATAGACGTATTTTGTATGTACTGGCTCACAATAACTCACGGATCATCTCAGGGGCTCTGGTAACAGATAGGGCGCGTCTGTTTCAATCATGATGCGTTCGAGGGGTAATTTTTTGGCTACTTCCTGAACTTGGAGAGATTTTCCATACGTTAGAATACCAGTGAAACTTATGCGTGCTTGTGGAGAAAGTGAGAGTATTTTTTCTGCAAAATTCCAGTCCTCACTAAAACAATGAATAACAAATTTTTGTACGTGTGAATTCTTGAGCGCATCAAGTGTTATTTCTGGGCAATTTCTCGTATGTATGACGACGGGAAGTTGATATTTCATAGCGAGTTCTGCCTGTGCTTCAAACCAATATTTTTGACGGATTTTTTGCTCTTTTGCTAGACTTTCCTCACTGGAAAGATGGTAGTAATCAAAACCTATCTCACCCAAACCTACAATGTATGCTCTGTCTTTTTGGATCATGGATTCCAATTGACCCATATAGGAGGATATTTTTTCTATCTCAATGTCTTGGGCCTCACAGGGATGGATACCAATAGTGGCACGGAGAATATGATATTTTTTGGCAAGTTCTATACAGGTAATTGAGGTATCGATATTTGTGCCTATTTGTATGCTATGAGAGAATCACTCCTCTTCGAGGTGTCTGATAGCATCCTCTATATGTGCTGACAGTTCTCATAAAAAAAGATGTGAATGGGTATCGATAAACATAGAAATATTAGAGCGAGAGAGAAGCGATATATGCTATCCCCAGAGCATCGGCAGCATCGTCAGGCTGTGGAATGTCTGAGAGCTTGTAGAGCATCTGTACGGTTTTTCAAATTTGTTTTTTTGGCGCTTTCCCGTTTCAGCATAGTGCTTTTTTTACCTGCAATGGCGTATATTCAACAATGGGTATGCCATATTTTTCCAGGAGTGCTAGAACTACTCAACGGCTTTGTGCCACATCAATCCCAGTTTTTATATTTGTCGTGAAATATAATTTTTCTACTGCTGCGAGTTTGATAGGATATTTCTGAAGAATTGTTTCTAGGTCGTCCATGATTTCCCGCAATTTTTTACTTTGGGGTGCTTTTGGTGTGGTATGGATAACTCAAAAAGTTACGATTTCTCTTTTATGGCCTCACAGAATTACTGCAAAACCCACATCCGTCGTCCCAGGATCAATTCCAAGTACCATTCCCATGAGAACCACTTTAGTTAAAACACCTTTTTTTTCAAAAAGATATTATTTCATATGTTGAAGAAGTATTTTTAATAGACCAGTTTCTTCAAAATTTCCTGTAATAAGGTGGCGCAATCTTCGAGCGTCTTTGAGAGAGATTTTTCCACTGTGTCTTTTTTCTCAAAATGCTTGCGTGTCGATGATGTCAGTAAAAATCTCCCAAAACTGGGGGAGAGAGAGAATCCTGTAAAGTCGTACTTGTTCTATACTTGTTTGAAAGGCGATAATGAGATCACCTCTCTTCTCTGCGAATAGTTCTTGTAGGATAAGATATATTTTCCCGAGAGAAAGACGAAAATTATTTTGGAGAACTTTATAGAGTGTTTTCTCGAGCAAATTATTTTTTCCTGGATGGAGATGGCTTTTTCTATATTTTTCGCGGAAGTGCTTTGTAAATTCTTCTTCAAAAATATTTTCGAGTATTTTTTGTTATATGTTGGCTATCATAAAGCCATCAAGCTCTTTTTTTCTCACCAGATGAGAA
>CAYPRD010000030.1:0-7174 GCA_964413195.1 uncultured Candidatus Peribacteria bacterium | reverse complement strand
CGGACGAAGAACTCGGTCTCATCTATTTCGGAGCAAGGTACTACGACAGCAGGATCGGAAGATTCATTTCGCTGGATCCATCAACTTTGATGCTGAACGATCCACGGAGTTTCGTAAATCCCCAGGGATTTAACTTCTACAGCTATGTCATGAACAACCCGGTGAGATATGTGGATCCGGATGGGAGGCAGGTAGCTGCTGTTGTAATGCCAGCATTTATTGATCCCACATATAGTAGGACAAATATATCAGAATTTGCTGGCTTCAAACCACGGGGACAATCAGCGGAAGACTCACCAACTGATTTAGTTACAGCCTGGGGAAATGTATATAGTGGACAAAAGTACGACGAAATTAGAAATTGCACAAATTGCAGTCCAGTAGAAAAATTTACCTATACAGCACTCGGTACGCTTGCAACCGTAAGCGGAGTGAAAAAAAGTGTTACAAATATTATAAGTGACTTTAAAAAAGCAGCAGAAATTGCAAAAAATGCAAGAATAATTAAGACAAATAAGGGTGATTTTGAGTTATCGGATCACGCAATTGAAAGAATGACGGAAAGAAAAATAAGCAAAGAAGAAGTAATAAATACAATTAATAACAATGAAGGATTTCAATATTTTTACGATAAAAAATGGCAAACTGGATTTTATGATAAAAATACGCAAATTTTTATTGGAAAAGGTGATAAGATCACAACAGCTATAAATAAAGTTGATCCAAAGTACATACAAGGCCTAATGGGCAAAGTACAATAAAATAATAAATTTTATGGAAAAAAAATTTAATAAAAACCTACGAATACTAATCAGCAATATTCTTTGGGAAGATTGGGATCCAATAGGAGTAAACACCTTTGCCCCTCGAGATGAATACGAAAGTTATGTAGAAGAAATTGCGGATCTCGTAGAGGAAAATAATAACGAAGAAAAAATAGCAGAAGAACTCCACAGAATTGAAAACGAAACAATGGGAATGAAAGGAAATATGGAAAACTGCAGTCGAGTAGCGGAAAAAATTGTCGAAGAAACAAAGAAAATCCTTATCACGGAACAGGAAGCATATTATGCAGCGACTATAGAAAAAGAGTTCGAGAAAAGCGTCAAACTCCTATCAGGAGAAAAGATAGAGCTGAAAAAACGAGCAGTTATTTTCAAAGAAAAAAGCATTTTTCAAAGTCCAGGAATGGTTGCAATTACAAATAAAAGAATCATCCTGCTCAAACATCATTTTTTTAGTCCAGATAAAATAATTTCCATACCACTTGCAATAATATCAAAGGCGGATATTCAAAAATTCGGACTATTAAGAAGCAATCAAACAGCGATAAGGATAAAATGTGGCGAAAAATATATATTATTTGGGATCACGTACATTCAAAAAATTGCGACTGGATTGACGGATGCGGTAGAAACAATGAAATTCCTAGAAAAACTTAAAGAAAAACTTTAAACCACCTACTTCCATTTTCCACCCCATGCTTCCAAAACACCACACTCCAGCCCTCCTCCTCACATTCATTCTCACTCTTCTGCCATTCCCCGCTCAAGCCGCAAGCACACTCCCGATCACCTCAGTCGTGAAAATCAACGCGGAAAATGTTCAAAGTGGCTCCGGCGTGAGCATTGATAATACGAATCAATATATTCTTACCAATGCCCATGTAGCATTGCACGAAAACACGTACAAGCCATTCGAAAAATACGAAGTTTGCACTATTCGCAGTGCGGCAGACGAAGCACGATGCACTTATATTGCCGATCTCATATATGCTGATGTAGACGAGGATTTGGCGATTCTCCATGTTCGAGGAAATTTTCAGCAACCAGCCATCAGTATCAATTCAGATTCACTTCCAGATGTCGGCACCAAGCTCACCGCATTCGGATTTCCGGCACTTGGCGGCGACAGCATTACTCTTTCTCAGGGTATCGTGAGCGGCTTTCTGAAAGACAACGATGGCAATATTCAATTCATCAAAACCGACAGCAATCTTCTCAGTGGCATGTCAGGAGGTCTTGCACTCGATCAAAATGGAGCATTTACCGGCATCCCTAGTCAATATTATAGCGATAATCAGGATGAAAGAATCGGCATCCTCATCGCAGCCACCAAGGTTAAAACATGGTATCAAAAAACACAATTAGCGATGCAAGCACCAGGATTCAAGGCTCCGAAAATCGTCACGAAAAATCCAGGGAGTATTGACAACCTTCAAGCAAAGAAAATGTCCCCAACATCGGTACAATTGAGCTGGGAAACGCCCGTTACAAACAAGCCCATCAGCAATTATGAAATAACCTACGATACAAAAAATCCTCTTGAAAATGATGTTTCAAGCACGGCACAATTACCAAATTACAAAAAAATTGATGGCACGAAAACAAGCTATCTCATACAGCATCTTGAAGCTGGAAAAACATATTATTTTTCCGTCAGCCCCACGGAAGCAAAAGCATGGTCCAAAGTTGTGACTCTCGACCTCCGTTCAGGCGAAACCGGAGATAAGATTTTTTCTGATGTGGATTACAAAAATAAGAATGCCAATGCTATAGAATACCTCCGTCGCGAAAGGATCATCGACGGCTATCCTGATGGAACATTTCGCCCGGATGCCATAATTCATAGGGCAGAGCTCGTGAAGCTTATCATCGCGGGGCAGGATATTTATCCAGAGCCACAAAACTATAATCATTGCTTTAGCGATGTCAAAGACGAATGGTACGCACCATATGTTTGCTATGCGAAAGAAAAGAAATGGATCACTGGATATGCCGATGGCGGTTTTCATCCGGCTCAAGAAGTAAATTTCGCCGAAGTTCTCAAAATCGTACAAACTGCATACGGCATCCCATTCAATAAAATGCCAATCTATGATGTCATACCAAATGACCAGAGGAACCAATGGTATACGCCCTATCTCAATAGTGCCGTCGAATTCAATATCGTCAATAGCGCTACCAATACGACAAAAATTGATGAAAAAATGTCTCGCGGTAAAACCTCGGAAATTCTCTATCGCACGATCATGGTGAGTCAAAATAAAGAAAATTATTCCTCCACAATCTGGAAAGGCGCAGATCACGAAAATATTGAACCGTTCAGGTATCTCAATATCCGAGAAGGCATCGTGAGAAAAATAGAATTACAAAATGGAGAAAATGACGCAATAATGCTCGATGCAACCATAAAAAAAGGCACCTGTGTCCAACAAAAAAATCCTGATTGTTACACTATAGATTTAAAAAAATATACATCATCATTTATACATCAAGAAGTCACATTTAACGCAAGAGGAGTTCAAGGACATGAAGAACAACAAGGAATTCTCGACGACAAAGATATTAGCAATGATCAATCCATTATCTTTGAAGAACCGATCATGATATTGCCAAATAACAACATCGTTCGATTTTTCAAAGCAAAAAATGGGCATCCAATGGAGCAAGACGGCAGAAGTTTCAGTATACTCGACGGCATCACAAGCTTCAATTTTCTTGGCACAGAAAAAATACCAACCCCGCTTGGAGAAAAAGACTCTATCAAAATAAAAGGAAAAACAATCCTAAGAATAAAAGTCACCAAAAAGGAAGGGTCTTACTTCATTACTCAAGCCATAGAAGAAACGATATACTTTGTGAAAGATATAGGGGTGATAAAAGGAGAACAAGTAATCACAAAACGCCTGAGCAACGGCGAGATATACTACACAGAAAAAGGATCTGAAACCCTCAAGGAAATTAGCATGAAATAAGTATTCAATATATCAAAAGACGGATAATTTGTTTCTTCGACAACCTTTCGGTAAGCTTCTCAAGTATGAAAAAGCTCCTCACTTTTTTTCATGGGTCGGCGCGGCGGCGCGGCGTTTCGGTGATTATCGCGCTTCTGATCGTGGCGGGGTTCATGATTCAGATGGCTGCAATTACCGATCTGATGCGCAGTTCGCTCACTCTTCATAAAAATGCTATCAATGGCGAACAGGCTTATTGGAATGCCCGTTCCGGACTTGAAATGGGGCTTTTTCAAAGTACTCATCCCGATGAGCCAAGCCCGAGTCTTGCTGGTCAGGGTGCGGATTTCGTGATGAAAAACTTTTCGGCCAATGTTGCGGTAAATCCTTACACTTTTACCGATGGTAAACAGTATTCTGTTTTTCCTTTTCCCGGTACCGGAGATGTGATGGGTGGATGTGATGTGGACAAGGTTCCCGGGAAGAATGCCACCAAAAAAGATGAAAATTTTATTCGCGATATTTTTCTCGCCATGATTGGGCGGGAGCCGACGGATGTGGAAATAGTCCAATTGAAAAATCCTGGTACCGCTAATGCCACTTCTCCTGAAGTGCAAAAAGTATCTCCACTTCTTTCTAATTTGGATGTTTTGGACGATCCATGTTTGTGGAATACTCTTTCCTCCGGACAGACGGTGTCGATTCCCTTTTTTGTGAAGAAGGACACTTGCAGCAGTACGACTACTCCCGGAATCTGTAATCCTCAAGACATTGGGTTGGATGAAGTAATTTTGAGAGTGCGAACACCCTGTAAAAGTGGAGTAATCTGCAAAAATGACGATAGATTTGTTTTGTTTGCGAATGTTGAAACTCCAGATTTATTTTCTGTTGCTAAAAAGCGTGCAGTTTTTTGGGATATCGTTGGTGATTGTGATGCGAATAATGATGGACAGATTGATAATTGCTATTTGAGTGATAATCAAACACATATGAAAACCAGCTTTGGTTCACAAGTCAGTGGCTCGGTTGTGAATCAGCAGATTGGTGGGGCTGGTTCTTATAGTCCTCAGGTCGCTCCTCATCTTCAATTCTCTACCAACAATCCATTTTTGAATGGGAGTTCGTCGAATCAGAAAATTCTTACTGTTCTCAAAACCTTTTCTCAACCGTCTTTGCGTCTTTCCATTGGTTCAATTTTGCATGCATACGGCGTGGATGGGCAGATGGATTCTGCGGAACTTTCGTCACTCCAATATCAGGTTTTGTATCGCGTGAATGAAGGTTTGGCCAAGGACAAGTACAAGATTTCGGCCTTTGTCTCCGATCCGGTCGTGCTGGCTACAGGTGCAATCGGAGGATTTACGACGCGTTTGCAGACGCAGCTGAGCAAGCCTGCAGGGTCGTTTCAGTATGTGTTTGCGGGGAATTAGGAATTTTTCAGATCTATTTTAATTGATATTAGCTTCTTGTTTGTGCATTTAATTTCTGCACAAACGACTTTCTGATCAGTGGAATATTCGTTTATAAGTTTTATGTATATGGCATCACATTCTTCGTCGTAGCTCATACTTCTTCCTGTTGTCTCGTCTTTCAATGATGCGATTTCTTCTATCCCTGTTTGATATTTTAAATTTATAATCTCTATCCCGATAACTTCTTTTTTTGCATCAAAATCTACAACGACTTCAATATTTTTTATTGTTATTGTATTTTTGTCTTCATGTTTTTCATCGAAGATGATCTTTATTATGTCTGCCATTTTTTCGAATCTTATAATATTCATATCGGCCGTGTAACATTAATTTAAACTTCGCGAATGACTATTTTTTTCTTCTGCTGAGAGTTTTTTACTCTTCATATAAGGTTTTACAAAGTTGTTTTTAGGTTCTTCATGAATTCATTGATCCATTTTCCATGCTTCTGCTTTGTCTTTTTTATGATGGGTAGTTTTTTTTGAATTCTTCCATAAATTCTTCTGTTGCTCCCATAATTGCAAAATTTTCGTCACAAAATAATATTCCCCATTGTCCTTTTGCGGAATAAATACAGCTTTCTGGCATTATTGTTTTTAAATATTCTCTTCTGTAATCTTCATAATTTTTAAATTCTAATTCTTCTTCATTTTTCCCGTCCGTGGTGTTTACGAGATATTTTGCTTCTTCCAGTTTTTCTGCCGTTTTTAGCAATGCTTTGTATTGTTCTTTGTCAAGAACATCTAAACATATCAAGATTATTTTCTCTGTTAGTTCTTCTTGAAATATATCTGATCCTAGAATATCTGCATTTTTGAATATTTTTTTGAACATGATTAGTTTTCCTGTTTAAGAAATTCCTTTTCCAGATATTCTTTTAGACTTTCTCCGTACATAATAATGTCATCTCCATGAATTGATATTATTTGGCAGTACTCCGGTTTTTCCTTATTACATACTGCAAATCGGTGGCCGTATATTGGTAAAAGTGAGTGTGTTTTTAGATCTATGCCGGGAATTATATTTTCTTCTTTTATAATCTTGAATGTTTTTTCATTTTGATTCTTTTCAATAAGCTCTTTTTGTCCTCGTTCGATATTTGTTAGATTCCATTGATTCTGAAATTCCTGTTTTTTGTCGCTTGCATTCATGTTTATCTGTTCCCGATCTAGACCGTTTGTCGATAACAAAAAATGCCTTATCTCTTCTGGGAAATTGAATCCCAGCCTTGTTTCGAGTTCTTGAATTTCTTTTTCCTTTATTCCTTCTAGCCATTTTGTTCCTGGCTGTATTTGGTAGCCAAAAATCCTTGGGTTCAGCCTTCTACTCTCCCAGATTTGCGTTGTTTTTTTGATGAAGTTCAGGATCCAGATATTTTGTGAATTAGGCATGGTTATTTTAAAGGATTTAGATCATACTAATGGCCATTGTAATTTTTCTGGCGGGAGATGTTTTTCGAAAATTTCCCGTATTTCTTTTTCTTGATCCTTTTTTAGGGATTCTTTTGCTATGAGATAGGCTTTTGTAGTCGATATGAATATGAGGATGAGATTTTCCTCTTTTTTGATTGACGATATGTAGTTCCAATCTAATTTTATTTTTGCTGATTTGCTGTTTAAGAGTATTCCTTCTTCACTAATCGCATATTCGCATTCTTCTTGTAATGTTTTATCTGATTCGTACGATTTTTTAGTGCGTCTTGCTATGCCTTTCAATATCATTATTATCAGAGTCGTTGGCATCGCAGTATAAATTACTGCACTTGTATAATCACCATCAAGCAATGCAAATGATATGAGGTAGATATATATGGTTCCTATAAATCCCCATGTCCATTTGACATTCTTTCCAAATGCACATGCGTATTGGAATTTTTTGAAATTCTCGAACGATATTTTTGTTTTGAAGGTAATTATGTTAGGCATGCATTTTTTCTTAGTAGGCTAAGCTCATTAAGAATTCTACT
>CAYPRD010000029.1:0-8579 GCA_964413195.1 uncultured Candidatus Peribacteria bacterium | reverse complement strand
GTCTATAATTTTCCATATTTTTCTATTTTTTATAATAATAAGAAATTATTTTTAGCAAAAATGCATATGTGATTTTCAATATATGTGTACTCTTTCTTTTAGAAATATTTAAATATACTTTCGACATAATTTTGTATGACTAACAAGCAAGGAGATGTACCTGGTACTTTCATGCCAGGACCTGCTGAAGGAAGAGAAGGATCACGAGCAGACCGTCTCGCACGGGAGCTGGGGATATATTGAAATCACACTATCCCAAATATTGAAAAAAAAAGTAGCTCAAGCAGAAAATATTCTGCAAGAATTACTGAGAGAGATTGTTCCAGCAATATTATGAAAACCAGAAAGATCTCGATGACGACAGCTTCTCCAACACGCTCCAAAAATAGAACAAATACTTGATAGATACACTGATATGTGGCGCTTCCCCGCATATTTAACTCATGATTCCATACTATATACGATAACTTCAGAGCAACAGAAATGGGTATTTCTGTGTATTATGATTTATCTTGTATATCTCGTACCTCGTCATACCGATATAGCATACAAAAAATATGGATGAAAAGCTCTGGCAGTAGCTCACATTTTATTTCCTCACACATATTCTCTCCAAGAAGCTCGGACAGAGCGTGATATAGAAATTCAGACAACATGGTCACGAAAATATGATGACACTATAAGAAAAGTCCTCGGTGATGATCTATTTATAGGCCGTTTTGCTTCTCTCTTGAAACACGAGCGACCAAAATGATGGCACGATGGATCCGAAGTCAGGAAAACTCGACTCAGTCAAGCATGGGAAGAAGAAAGACGATGTGAGGCATTATGGTGTGTAAACCCTATTTCTGAACGAAACCCAGCAAGAGATATTCCTCATATAAATTTTTTATTCTGCCAAACACATAATCCGTACATTCAAAACCAAATATTGCCTTGAACTCTGAAGGATTCACGACACCACCCGTGATTCTCTGCATGGATTGAACAGTATGGTCACTTATTGGTTGATCCAACAACCGAAACACATGCGGCTTTCCTTCGTATGTTTCATCTTTACTCTCCTGTTACTCTCTTTGATCATCATGGTAAGATTTCACGGGAATGCGCACAGAAAAGGGAACTACGACCATATTGTAGGGCTTTAGAAGCAGTCGCTCAAAAAAATAATCTTCCACAAAGTCGACGATGAGTTTCTGTAGTGAAAACCCAAGAAACGGTAGCAGGTAGAATAAGAGATATAGAGGTATCCCCTGTTCCCGCAATAGTTCAGGCAAAATTTGATCATACCTCTTGAGAACTGTCTTTTGTTCCTCCTCTCAACGAATCTATTACCTCTGTGAGAATCCGCATACAAAATGAACGATGAAAGACAAAGGCTCTGGGGAAAAGATTGATAAGAACATCAGGAGAAAGATTAAGTATAAATATATATCAGGATCATGCTGCTTTCTTTGAGTGTCTCAATGGAGATTCATTACCGCTTGGAAAATGAATGCCCGCCTTTAAGGTATGAATGAATTATAGTATCTCTGTTACACCCTACGTGTGAGAAATCTCGTGAACTGAGTATGCGATGACACAAAGATTTTTGTTCCCAAGAGAAAGAAAAGAAGCCCTCGTTACTCCTCGTTCTGCTCCTCCTTCCTCTTCTTTATCTTCGGCAGAAAAACAAGGAAATTGATCTTCTCCAGCATCTCTCTCCGAGAAGAAAGAAGAGCCTCGGGAGCTTTCACGAGAAGAGAGGATAGAAAGAGAAGAGGAAGAAATAAACTTGGCACTCGAACTTTTTTGGGAACAAGATGAAGATATTTTACGGTCATATTTTGAAAAGGCTGTATCGAAAGAAGAGAAAATGATGTGCTTCATTGTTACTATAAAAGATTTACAAGCATGTGGGTATGTACAGAAAGAACTCGACGATACTTCTCTTCTTGCGAAGAGAACCTATATTTACTCTCAACGCAGATGCCGACCTCAATCAGGATCTGCTCATTTACCGGGGAAAGCCCTGAAAATATTTCAAGCATGGAAACAGGAAAAAGAAACACGAGAGACAGAGGAAAAATCCCAAGATGGACAAGGGCTAGCAACAGCAAAATTACAAATACAAGATTTTGAAAAAGTTATGACAGAAACGTGAATTGAACCCTGTGAACTCCCTCTTTCCTGGTTACGGCAAGAATTGGATCCCAATAGACTGACGGGGAAAGACTTAATCCCGGTAATTGATTGAGTGAGACCTTCACTGAGAAGGGCAGGATATACACTTTGGTTTCAGACAGATGTTCAACGGGGATCAGGTGTCACAAGTCTTACATTGAGGCGGATTGATGAAAAACACTCTTGAGCTATTATTCTGTATCTAAAACCAGAAATATCCGCAGAAGGTCAGGGTATATGGCAAGATGAACTTGCAAGCCCTGTATATCAAGAGTTTCTTCGGGCACTTATGGGGTTTCTCTATTTATGTCCAAAGGTAGGAGATAAGAAACATATAAAAGATCATGCAACACGAGAAGAAAGAGAAGCGGGGCGAAGACGATGGAGACAGAGAATGGAATCCAATCCAACAGCGACCGCTACAATAGCGATCCTAGGACACACTGGTCATCCAATATTTATTCATGATGTTCGCTGGCAGGATCTCGATGGAAAAATACGAGAATTGAGCCAACAACATGGCGCAAGAAATGTGGGTATCGTTCATCATCGTTGTGCGACCATCCGTTGTCATACAGAGGGGCGTGTAGGAGTTCCTGGGCAGGAAACTCTCGAACATACCTATGCAGAGATTCTATCAGAAACTGTCGAATGAAAGGAGCGAAGAGGGATAATCTGGGAAAGAGTCTTAGCAACATTTTTTCATGTTAACTTTGTCGACCATCATCACGCCGGCTTCAGTCGAACGTCACCCGCATATGAAGTACTAATAAGGCTCCGTCAGGAACGATTTGGCGGGATTCCACAAGAGGAACATAAGCAACTCATTGATAATACATTTATCACTGAGTTTGTTATCCGAATGCAAACTGCAGGAGTTCGTCTTTCTTATCAGAGACCATTTATAGATAGCTACTGACCCTGGGCATTTGATCCAGAAAATCAGCATTGAGAAAAATAAAAACTCTCTATACTTCGCAGTACGGAGAGTTCGCATAGTGGTCGAGTGCGCACGCTTGGAAAGCGTGTAAGCTGCAAGGCTTCAGGGGTTCGAATCCCCTACTCTCCGCCAGGAAAAGAAGTATCGAGAAAATATTCATTTGCCCTCTTCCAGTCAACCACATTCCAAAAAGCCGCAATATAATCAGCACGTTTATTCTGGTGTTTCAGATAGTACGCATGTTCCCATACATCAATTCCAATAATCGGGGTTTCTTTTTCTGTGAGAGGGGTATTTTGTCCTGATGTTTGTCGTAGAGAGAGAGTTCCTCAGGCATCTTTTACGAGCCATGCCCACCCGGATCAAAAAACTGTCAACGCTTTGGTGGCAAACATTTCCTGGAAAGCAGAAAAACTTCCAAAATTTTTCTCCAGAGCCAATCCCAGCTCTCACTCGGGCATAGATGAAAATGTAGGGGTGAGAATAGTCCAGAAAAAACTATGATTCACATGGCCTCCGAGATTATTCATCACTCCTTGTTTCTTTTCTTCTGGAACTTCATCTAGGTGTTGGATTAAAGCCTCTGGTGTGTATTTTTCTAGCAATCCTGTTCACTGCAAAAGAGTGCAATAATTATTGATATAGGCTTGATGATGACGACTATGATGAATTTCCATCGTACGAGCATCAATATGAGGTTCCAGATCGGAATAATTATATGGCAGTGTCGGAAGTACGTGAGTAAGCATAAGACTAAGAATCAAAAAACCATAAAGTTTTCTCTGGGTCAAGAAGACAATCTTTTTCGTCAAAAAATACGCCTTCTTTGGCGAGTATAGCCTTTTTTGAAGAAATTCCAAATGCATATCCGCCAAGAGTGGTATCAGTTTTTATAACACGATGACAGGGTACCTGAGGAGCAAAAGGATTTCGCGTTAAAGCCTGTCCGATAGCCTGAGCACTCGCACATCATATAAAATTTCCAAGAGTTTTATAGGTTGTCACTTTCCCCTTTGGGATAACCATAAGTGCATTATAAACACGCTGTTGAAAAGAAGTAACCATTATTTACCACGAGGCATACCATAAAAATCGAGACCCTTTTGATCTACCATTGATTTTGTGTGAAAATTTTTCTTTTTTCCTTTTTTAAAAAATCCTCGTTCATCGACTATCCCCATATCCAGAAGAGTTTGGAAGTTTTTTGAAGGAAGTTTTCGTTTTGGCCAGTGCTGTTTATTCTCGTAATAATGTTTTCTTCTTTTGTAAGAAAGATTATTACGCGTTTGAGCATTCTCACTTCCCATATAAACCTGATACACTGTTTTTTTGACATTTTTCGCTAATCTCCGAGCTTTTGCTTGAGCTTTTACAACTGATCACTTGAGTCCGTGTTTATTGGCCATATGTGACTTATAGTATCGAAACTCCGAGAAAATCAACCACGCCTATCCTCATTTTTCCAGGATACGACGTGCCATAGAAAACATCTCAGCTCGAGTTATTTTTTCATTTGGTCAGGAAAAATTTTTCTTCTCTATAATTCCATGATCCAGTGCAGTTCCTATCACGTTATTTTGCCAAGGCTCATACCCGCCTCCACTATATTTGTCAATTTTTACGTTTCCTGCTTTCATGAGAATGGACAGAGTCTCTGAAACACTAATAGTATCTTCTGGACGAAAGAATCGGCCATTATTTGTGATAATTCCAGCATCGAGAGCAAGCTCGACACTCCTACATGTCCATGTATTTGGACGAAAAGCAGAAACATCGAGAAAAATTCCCTGACATGGATAATTTTTGGGAAGGTAAATATTGTGCATTTTCACCGCAAGAGCAATCACTTCTTGTCGTAGAGCAAAAAGCTGTAGGTGGTAATCACCACTCTTTTCTGTCTGAATCATTCATTTTTGAATCAAAAAATCTACATCACTCGAAAGTGAATCATGCGTTACTACTGTTGGCTCATTGGGGATAACGGGTTTCTGAGTATCTTCGAGGATTTTTCCAAGAGTATCAAGATAGAGATCCGCGCGAACCACTTCAGTACCAGAAGAGTAGGCCTGAAGACTTTTATGGAGAGCCTGGTAAACCAAATCAGGATGTACTTTCCCATATTTGTTATACCCAAGAGCAATAATACCGCTGAGCATCGGGGCGGAAAAAGACGTTCCTGTTTTTGATCAATAATCTATGCTATATTCTGTATTAAAAAGGGAGATAGAGGTGGAAAATATATTTTCACCTGGCATGAAGAAATCAACACACGCGCCATAGTTGGACCAATCAGCACGTGCTCATTTTTGATTAATAGATCCAACACCAAAAGAATACTGACGCCCCTCGTTGTTACAAACAGGAGAAAGGGGGTTAACCGTAGTATTGACACCATGGCTATTGAATGAAAGCACATCCCCATTCCCAGCTGCAATAACGACAATAATTCACTTTTGGTATGCCTTTTTTAACACTTCATCATATTTTGTACTATATTGAAACTGGCTTTGACCGAGACTAAGATTGATAATAGTGGCTCACTTATCTATAGCATAGTTTATTGCCCGAACAATGTTATTCTCTCGTGCGTTTCCTTCAACATCAAAAACACGGAGTGGCATAATAAGTGCTTTTTTTGCGATCCCACTAATACCAATACGGTTATTGGATGAAGCTCCAATTATCCCAGCAATCATGGTTCCATGTTCAGAGGATGGGAGATTATCTGGCGCCCCATCTCCTACAAAATTTCTTGTCTTACTTGAACCATAGGGAGCCGTCGCATCTACCCATATATTTTCTGTTAAGTCTGGGTGATTTATATTTACTCCATCATCAATGATGGCAACAACAGGCACATGCTCAACAAAAGATACTTTCTTCCATGCCTCGGGAACCCGAATTATGGGAAGATAATGTTGCATGTAGGAATAGGGATCATCTGTGACATTGGCATGTTCTTTTTTTTCTTTTTCAATCGTATTCTCTACATTTCTCAGGGCTTTTTGAGATTCTCTCACTTGGGCCCTGGACACAGCTAAACTTACAGATTTTTCATAAAAAATAAGAGCATTCTCCAGAAGTCACTGATTCACAAAAGCAGATCCAATATTGTAGTGTGCTTTATATGACTCAGGGTCAAGTTCGATAATTTCTTTGTATTGCTCAATAGCTTTTCACCATTCAGAATCACTAAAATAGTCATTTCCGAGATCAAAATGAGTAGCAATCAGTTTTTGCATTTTTTCTACTTCCTGTAAGCAAAGATTGTATTTTTCCTCTACTTTGATACCACTATTGAGGAGTGAGGAGAGTTCTTTTCCGTATGACAATTTTTCCGGTTTTTCTTTTGGTATCTTTCGCCAGATATTCATGCGAACATTGATGTCTTTTTTAACAGAGATATATTGTTTTTTCAATACGTCACAATTTGGCATACCAAAAACCGAGATTCATGGAAGAATAAATACCAGAAGAGAGATGAGGGCTTTTCTCATGCCCTTTCAGTCTAACCTTTCTTTATTTTGAAGTCAATTTTCGAGTTAATATATCAGTAAATATCTTTGGGTTTCATTGACCCTTGCTCGCCTTCATACATTGTCCCACAAAAAAACCAAAAATATTCTCTTTTCATGCTCTATACTCCGCTACTTGTTCAGGATGAGCATGGAGGATGTCTTCTACAATAGATTCCATAGCACTAGAATCATTGACTTGTCAGAGACCTTTTTCCTGAACAATGAGATCTGGATCACCTCACTCGTTAAGAAGGATGCGGATTACTTCTTGTGCATTTGTTGAGGAAATTTCATCATTTTTGAGCATATCTATAACACGAGTAAGATGCTCTGGGGTTATTTTGAGTATTCAAAAATCTACTTCCTCATCTCCATTTTTCAAGATTCATAATATAACTGTCAGAATAAGAGAGGCTGATTTCTTAGGATCGCTAGAAAGCTGTACTGTTTTTTCATAGAAATCACTCATCAAACGATCCTGAGAAAGGATTCGAGCATCATCGGCAGAAAGTTTCCATTCTTGTAAATATTTCTCACGACGGTTCATCGGGAGTTCCGCTATCTTTCGTTCATCAATGTATTCTTGACTGATAATCAAAGGTGGCAAATCAGGCTCAGGGAAATAGCGGTAATCCATAGCATCTTCTTTTGACCGAAGAGAACGGCTTTCACCAACATCATCATCCCATCAACGTGTTTCTTGATCAACATTTCCCCCGCTATCGTAGATATCTGCCTGACGAGATACTTCTGCATCAATTGCTCGGCCAATCATCTGAAAAGAATTGAGGTTTTTTATTTCTACACGATTTCCAAACTCTTGACTTCCATGAGGCCTCAGGGATATATTCACATCACAACGAAGTTGTCCTTTTTCCATATCAGCATTGCTGGCACCGACAAATCGCATAATTTTTTGCAATTCACGTAAATACTCTATCACTTCTTCTTTGCCACGAAAATCTGGTTCGGTAACGATCTCCATGAGAGGACTTCCAGAACGATTAAAATCAATCAGCGATTTTGTCAGAGAGTGTTTTGAACCACCAGCGTCTGCTTCAATATGAATACGGCGAATTTGGAATTTTTTCTTTTCTTCCTGTACGTAAGCCTCAAGATATCCATGCTCAGCAAGGGGATGAAAAAGTTGAGTAATCTGATATCCCATAGGAAGATCGGGATAAAAATAACTCTTACGGTCAAATTGTGAAAAAGTGTTGATCTTCATATGGAGTCCATGTGCTGCACGAACTGCCAAATCAACAACACCTTCTGATAACACCGGCAATGCCCCAGGAAGACCGAGCGAGACAGGTCAAATGTTAATATTTGGGTCACGTTCCAGCTCAACAGCATTTGGTTCAGAACCAAACATTTTTGTCACCGAGCCAACACGTACATGAGTCTCAAGACCGATAACTATTTCGTAGTTCATATGTGTTGATTGTAGAGATTTTTCTGATATGACAAATAGGGTAATTTGACAAACAAAATAAATTATAAAAATATATTATATGATTCCTACAATATTAGAGTTCAAATGAGTTTTGGATAAAGAGTTTGAATTAGAATTGAGAAATGATTCACAGGTTGAAGCTGAACAAATATATCCAACATTAGAGCATGGAAGAAAGATGAGATCGTTCTTGTTTTATTCAGGATTAAGAGATAAAGCCCCTAAATGACCAATAGACAGAGAATGAAGTGTAGATTTTATGATGGCTATAGAAATGATGCATCTTGCTTCATGTATGGTTGATGATATTATTGATGGTGATACTGATAGGCACGAGCGACCTTCCTCACATCAGAGAATTTGAGATACAGGTGCAATCCTCGACTCACATTTACTTGTTAGTTGAGCTTTTCAGAGGATGGGTAAGGCTAGTAAAAAAACTTGAGTGCCAGAATTATTAGATCGATTTCATTCGACATACCATAATCTCTGTATTGGGGAA
>CAYPRD010000028.1:0-9733 GCA_964413195.1 uncultured Candidatus Peribacteria bacterium | reverse complement strand
TGAGAGAGGCCTGCAGCAGTAGCGATAGCCTTGATAAGGTCCTGTTTTTTCATAGGAAAAAGGGTTAAGAAATACAAGGACAAGGCAAGACTAATAATACGGAACTAAAATGCAAGCGATAAAAGCCTATTTTCAGGCAAAAGAGAGCTTTTTATACTTTACAAGGATAACAAAAATGTTGAAAAATAAGGATTTTTGAGGCAAAAGCTTGAAAAAAAGGAGAAGAAAGGGTAGTCTATGAAAGATATGAACGAACTCCATACTTCCCTTCTTGGTATACTGACGACCCCTATTAGTTGAGACATCATCCACGTGAAGAACGAAAAAAAGACCATAGAATGAGGAAAAAAGAAACTTTTTTCTGATAAAGAGGCAGTAGTAGACGATATCGGAAATGTAACTGATGCTGACGTGAAAGATGGAGAAAGACTCTACCATGAGGCTCTTGTATATATAAAAGATGCCATTGCCCCAGCAATGATGAAGATAAGTCCCCGCGATATTCAAATAAATGACACCTTCTGTAAAACACTCTTCACCTATGCATATCCAGATTTTCTGGAATGAAATTGGCTTTCACCTCTTATAAACTGGGATACAAAATTTGATGTTTCCATGTTTATATACCCTACTGATGCACAAAAAATAATGAAATATCTACGAAAACGTCTCACAGAGCTTCAATCAGAAAAGTATCTCAACCAAGAACGAGGATTAACAGCCAACCCCTACACAGAAGCTCAGTTACAAGATGTTGAAGAACTCAGAACACTCCTCACACGCGGATCAGAAAAATACTTTCATTTTTCCATTTACATAACAGTATATGCCGAAAATGAAGAAAAGCTCAGCAAGGTTACCAGCGATATTCAAAATATGCTTCACGGAAGAAATATACTCACAAAACCTGCGCTTCTTCGTTCAGAACAGTGATTTACCGCTACAGGACCTTTTTGTCGAGATGAGGTATGAGTATTTCGCAACATATCAACCCGCTGACTTTCAACGACGTTTCCTTTCACATCAGCCACACTCTCTCAAGACGATTGAGTACTCTATGGTATCAATACTCATAATAATTCGCTCATCATTTATGACCGATTCAGAACAGAAAATGCCAATATGGTAGTGTTGGCCAAATCATGAGGATGAAAATCTTTTGCCATAAAACTCGAGATTCTGAGAAGTCTTATGCTCGGACATGATGTGATTGTTATAGATCCAGAAAATGAATATAAAAATCTCGTCAATACAGTAGGAGGAAGTTATCTGAATGTCAACATCAATGCAACTCAAAGAATCAACCCTTTTGATCTCCCTCTCCCCTTCAAAGATTACGAAACACATCCCGGAGATCTCCTACGAGGTTGAATTATCAATCTTATTGGACTTTTCAAACTCATGTTAGGAGTCATGACTCCAACAGAAGAGGCTATCCTGGAAAAGGCACTCGTAACAACCTATAGCCTCAAATGAATAACTTTCGAAGATGACGACATACAAGGGAAAGAAATCCCTGTAATGTCCGATCTCCTCTCCGTCGTAAAAACTATGGACGGAGCAGAAGAATTGAGTCAGAGAATCGAAAAGTACGTTAGCGGCGTTTTTGGGGGGCTCTTTACCCAGCGGACAAATATATCCCTTGGAGAATGACTGCAGGTATACTCAGTTCGTGATCTGGATGAACAACTCCGCCCTATAGCTATGTATATTATCCTTTCCTATATTTGGAATGTCGTTCGGTCATCAAACAGAAAACGCTTGCTCGTCGTAGATGAAGCCTGGAATATCATTCAGTATGAAGATAGCGGACGATTTCTCCATGGACTTGTGAAACGGGCTAGAAAGTACCATCTCGGAGTTACCACTATCACTCAAGACGTCGAAGATTTCATGAATAGTGAACACGGGAAAGCCATAGTCACAAACTCTTCTCTTCAGCTCCTCATGAAGCAATCTCCTGCGTCTATTGATGCCATGCAAAAAGTATTCAAATTGACCGATCAAGAAAAATATATTCTTCTCAATGCACCTGTCGGACAATGACTCTTTTTTGCCGGAACCGAACATGTAGGAATACAGGTACTGGCAAGTTATTTTGAAGAAAAAGTCATCACAACGGGTTTATAACTTAGAACTTTTCCATTTTTCTGGTTCAAAAGGTGATCAGAGAAGGATCTTTGGATATATCTTGTTATCCTCAAGATATTTATGCATTTCTTCATTATTGAATGAATCCTGGTCATAACCAAAAAATAACACATCTGGCCGATATTTTGCAATAATGTGATAGGGGTTTCCGATGCTGCCAAATACTACTTCGTCAACAAAAGGTATGCCCAAAAGAGCCTGATACCGCTCATCTTCAGCCTGGGTAGGATTTTTCTTTTTCACACACAAAACTGTGGTGTCACGGGCCACCACCACAATCAGAAATTCTCCACATTTTTTTGCTTCAGACAAATAATGCAGATGTCACGGATGGAGACGGTCAAAGGTACCAAAAGCCATCACACGTTTCATACTAGTTTCCTTTTTTCTTTATATCTATACCGGATGAATACTTTTGATTTGTTGGGTGAGTCTTTTCTTCGGTATCAATCTTGAGAAATTCATCTTCAAATATTTTCTCAAATAAAGTTTTTTGTGGACGAAGAAGGAGATACACAAATATCCCTAATGGGGTGAGAAAAAGCACGAGAAGGATACTAAAAACTTGAAAAAAAAGTGAATGAGTACGATTGGTAATATCCCGTACAACCCAAATAACCAGACAAAACCATACAATAAAAAAGTATATCACAAATCCCTGAATGAAGAAATCAGGATTAATCAACTGGATAAGTTCTGCACCGCTCATATTCATGATCAAATGATAAAAAAAAAGAAAGAGAAGGCAATTTTTTTGCAAAAAAATCCTTTACTATGAAAAAAATACTCTATACTTAAAAAGTAATGACGTGAAGCAAAATTTTATCACCGCTCAACACGGCGCAAATAAACGCGCAAACATGTCGATTTTCCCCTTTTGAGGGGATTTTTTTTAGTTTTTTTATCTTTCTTTTATGGCTCTAGAAGAAAATGGAAATACAGTTGTCGTCCTTTTAGGACCAAGAGAAATTATTTATTGATCAGGGATGGTCGCTGAAATGATTAGCACACCATGATACACGCAGAGGAAGGTTCCTGTTTCAGTAATTGCTATTTTAGATAGTATGCCTCCGAGGGATTTTAAATTTTGAACAGAAACAACGCCAGCAGAAACAACACCATTGGCAACTCTCCAAAAAGCACTTACACAAATAGAAAAATAACAAGAAAACTTTTGATCTTGATCCTAAAATATGACATAATAGTCATATGAAGAAGAGTATACCTCATGTTCTCATTGACTGCGACCCCGGTGCAGACGATTTTTTCGCTCTTCTCTGGGCACTTGGGCTCCATAAAAAAGGCATCATAAAAATACTGGCCCTCACGACAACTGGTGGAAATGTAGGATCACAGACAACGTACCACAATGCACTTCGTGCTTGTGCATTTATGAATGTATCTGATATACCCGTCGGAAAATCGGATACTACAATAAAAAGCCCTGACGCAAGCCATATTCATGGATCTGACGGACTCGGAAATGCCAGCAAGTTCCTTCCAAAACTTTCTGTACCAACAGTCACATTTTCGAGTGATAAACTCCTCGAGTCATGTATCAAAAAAGATCCTCGCATTCAAATACTCACATTCTGACCCCTGACCAATATAGCTCGCCTCCTGAAAAAAAACATACAACCTTCTCGTATCATATCAATGGGCGGAGCTATTCGTGTTCCGGGAAACGTGACTCCACATGCTGAGTTCAATATATCCTACGATCCAGAATCAGCCGACACAGTATTTACGACAATTCATCATAGTGTACTCCTCCCTCTCGATGTAACAAGCAAGCTCATATTCACACGTCATGAAATGCACACCATTCTTCGAGGAATACAATGAAAGAAATCAAAATTCCTGGAAGCTTTAACCCTCTATACCTTTAAAACAAACATGGCTTTCCGTGAAACAGCTGGAACTGAATGATTTCTTGTTCATGATGCAAGTGTCATAGCTATGCTTATCTACCCTCACCTATTTCACGGACAATTCCTGCCAATACGAGTAGAAAAAAAGGGTGAATTTACTCGAGGACAAACAGTAACTGATTTACGAAACATCGCTCAACCAACAACACATACTTTTGTTGTCACTGATGTCGATCGCGATCGCTTCATGGAATCAATGGTCCAGGATTTTCTGTCATTTTTATAAAATTATATGCAGCTCATCAATCTCATCGGGGGAAGTGGTTCTGGAAAATGATACCTCGCAGAAAAAATCATTGAAATGCTCGGAAAAGACCGAATCGATACTATCCCCTATGACATGTACTATTATCCAAATGATCAATTTCCAGAAAATTTATTTGTTGATTTCGAAGGAAAAAAATTTAAAAATTTTGATACACCAGAAGCGCTGGAAACAGAACTTCTCATAGAACATATACAAAAGCTGAAAGCTGGTGAAGCAGTGCAAATTCCCGAATACGATTTTGGGAATAATCCCACCGGAAAAGCCCAGAGAAAGGCAGGAAAAATCATACAACCAAAAGACTTTATTATTCTCGACGGACTTTTTGGTTTATGTCATGAAAAATTACGACACCTCACAGACGTAAGTATATTTATCGAATTATCTGCCGTGAATCGCATGGCCCGACGTATGATACGAGATTGGGGTCGAGGACAGTCACGATCAGATATGTGAGAACCAGGCATGGGTGATGATATACTTTTTTATATTACTTTTGTTCAAGCAGGATATAAAAAATTTGTTGAACCTTGCAAACAATATGCTGACCTTGTCGTAAATAATGATGAGTGGGTTCATGCAGACCAAGAACCAAAGATGGTAGATATAACAATCAATTATCTCAAGGGAAAATTTTTTGGATCACGAGAACACTAATCTAGCGTAAACAGGTTTTGCAATTCTCATACTTTTTCGTAGTATGGGTCAATGAAATTTGATCTCACAAATCTAGTTACAGAGCTTAAAAATATAGAGAATCTACTCGCAGAAGGAAGTATTTTTAGTGATCAAAAAAAACTCAAAGAAGTGATGATACGAAAAAAATATTTAGACCCTATAGTTCGTCTCTATCAAGAATATGAAAAACTTAGTAGTGATCTTGTCTCTACCAAAACAATGCTTGGAGAAGAAAACGATGAAGAACTCCGAGAAATGGCAAAGTGAGAAATACAGAATCTAGAAACACGATTGCCAAAAATAGAAGAAGAGTTAACGATTGCTCTGATACCCCCAGACCCGAACGATGGGAAAAATGTCATGCTCGAGATACGGGCTGGTGCTGGAGGCGATGAGGCAGGTCTTTTTGGGGCTGAATTAGCAGCATGCTACAAGCTCTATTCTCACACACATCATTTTCAAGTCGAAATACTCTCAGAATCTTACAATGATGCCGGTGGAATCAAAGAGGTTATTATGAAAATATCGGGTGAATGAGCATACTCAAAGTTCAAATTCGAAGGTGGAACACACCGAGTCCAGAGAATACCCGAAACAGAAAACAAATGACGTGTACACACAAGTACGGTAACTGTAGCAGTTTTACCAGAAGTAGATGAACTCGATGTACAAATACGGGACGAAGATCTCGATATATCAGTAAGTCGCGCAGGTGGGGCTGGTGGACAACATGTCAATAAGACAGAATCAGCTGTCCGAATGGTCCATATACCTACCGGTATTGTAGTAGAATGTCAGGATGAGAGATCGCAATTAAAAAATCGCGAAAAAGCTTTAGGGATTCTTCGTTCTCGTGTCTATGCTTATGAAGAAGAAAAAAGACTCAAAGCACTCTGAGAAGCACGTCTTGCGCAAGTAGGAACTGGAGATAGAAGTGAAAAGATACGGACATACAATTTCCCTCAAGACCGTGTCACTGATCATAGAATAGGAGAGAATTTTTCAAATTTACCATCTATTATGATGGGCAACATAGAGGATATTGTAAATGCACTAGCTGCTCATGAACAAACAGAAAAACTCTGACATGTAAGCCAATCAAATATTGCATAAATAGGGAAAAAAAATATACTGGGTCATATGTTTGAATTCCTCAAAAAACCCTCCCATACCCCAGACATAGGGAAAGGCATAAGTATACCAATCGAATCATCAGAAGAACCTCATGGAGAAGATATCGGACAAATTGCTGTGGATGTACTCGAAACCCACGAATGATTCATCATTATTGCTCCTCTTGCAGGAGTCCCGAGAAGTGATGTTGATGTCACTATATCTCGCAATGTCCTCACAATCTCTGGTAGTCGCCCAGAGCCAGAGATATACGCAGAAGCTCTGAGAATCCCAGTAAAAGAATGTTTTTATGGACCATTTTCACGATCAATTATCTTACCAGAAAACCTCGCTCTCGATACAATACGCGCGACGATTGAACGTGGCATGCTCATAATTACGATACCCTACCTCATCATAGACTCAAGAAGCGTAAAAGTAGAACATATAGAAGATATAGAGGAATAATATATTTTATTTCTATGTTTCGAAAAAAATCAAAAGAAAAAATCCGAAAAATGGACCTCCTTATTACCAGTGTAGTTTTAGGAACTATTATTGCAGGAGCATTTTGACTCAAGAAAAAAGAAGAACCAAAACCTTCTCTTTTGAAAAGAATTATAAGAAAAATTATATGAAAATAAGATATATCCTTTTGAGTATATTATTGTATGGAATTTCTTTCGCTGAGGATTGTAGTTATCTCAAAAAAGTGGATGGTTTTATAGAGGCTGATGGACCAACACAGTTTAATTATTTATATAATTATCACCTTTGTGAGGAAAATAAAGATATCCACAAGGAGGCAACAGATTATGTTCAGTCTATCAAAAAAGCAGAAGGAAAAAGTGTGGGAGAGCTCGTGTACGAAGTAGGAAATACTCTCTGTCGATGATATTTTGGAGAATGCTCAGAAAAATCCTTCTATGGAAGATTTTTATCTTCATGTGCTAGTGCTCGAACAAAAGCAATTGAGGAAATGCCAGAAAATAAAAGACTCACCGCAATAAATACAACTTTTTTTATTCAAAGTTATGCAGACTGTGCTGATATAGCAGAAAGGTATATGATTGCTTATAAAGAAGTCGCCCTGGAAGAAATAGCCCGGTACCATCGAGACAGAATAGAAAAATCAAGCAAAAAATATCTAGAATCTTCTCATGAAAAAATGGATAAATTCACCAACGTGTTTCAGAGTTTTCTCAAAAAAATGAGTAACATCGTCCGGTCATTTGAAGGATTCACACCAGTAGTATATGACGGGTGACATTAGAGCAAAAAAACATCTTGGGCAGAATTTTCTCCACAACCAGCATATTCTTGAGAAGATAGTTTGAGCATCTTCTTTGGAAGGAAAACATATCATAGAGATAGGCCCAGGCCCTGGAGATCTCACGGCAACATTACTTTCTAGGAAACCAAAAAAACTCGACCTGATTGAAATTGATGATGATATGATTGCTCTTCTGAATATCCGTTTTTCCGATAAAAAAGAAATACGTATCTATCATTCTGATGTATTAAAAATAAATATTATTCCTCCGATAACACAAACCCTGGATTATAAAAATAATATTCCATCAGAGAAATATGAACTATACGGCAACATCCCTTACTATATTACATCGCCAATTATTCATCATTTTCTCTATAAAGTAGCACTAAAGCCGGAAAAAATGACTCTCACTATGCAGAAAGAAGTAGCCGATAGAATTCTTATGCTGGATAAAAAAGGAAGCCTATTGTCCCTCGCCTGTCATTGTATGTGCACTATTGAAAAAGTTTGCGATATTCATCCAGGAAATTTTTCTCCTGTTCCAAAAGTATGGTCCACATGTCTACGATTTTCCTACGAGCCAAAAATGAACGAAGAAGATATAAAAAACATACTTCGTATAGCAGAAGTTTGATTTTCCCATAAAAGAAAAAAATTGGCTTCCAATCTGCAAAATATATATGAAAAAAAATATCTCGAAGAAGTGCTCGAAAGATATCATCTTTCCCCATCAATACGAGCGGAAGATCTTTCGGTGACAGAGTGGACAAAGCTCTATCAAGAACTAAAAAATTAAACTCACAACTTTTCACGAAGTGTATATATATCGCGAGAGATGCGCTGATCTTTTTTGAGTAAAATCTCTAACTTTTTACAAGAATACATCACCGCAGAGTGTTCACGACCATTAAATATATTCCCAATACGTTCGTATGTATAGCGAAGTTTATTTTTCAAAAGATACATAGCGATCTGTCGAGGAACCATCAGATCCCGTGAACGACTATTCCCAATAAGATTTTCCAATTCAATACCAAAATAATTACTTACCTCTTGTAAAACATTCTGATAAGAAACATTTTTTAAGACATCAATATGTGAATGCGCTTTACCTACCATGCCGTGCTTGATGCTCAGTCGGTCAAAGCGAGATGAGATAGATTCAATTGTTGGCATCCTTCCATCCAGTTCGTATTCGGCTATTATTTGATTCAAAATTCCCTCTATTTCTCGTACATTTTTACCAAGATTATATGAAATGTATTCAGCCACTTCTTGTGGAACAATAAACTCTCTTTCACGCGCTTTTTGTTGAATGATAGCAAGTCGAGTTTCAAAATCAGGTACATCGATATCAACCATGATTCACCATTCAAATCGACTCACCAAGCGAGGTTCTATCTCGGTTAATTCCTTGGGAGGACGATCGGAGCTCAGAATGATTTGTTTTCCAGCATCGTATAGGATATTGAAAAGCGTATATATTTCTTCTTGGGTACCCTTCTTTCCTGCCAAAAACTGTATATCATCCACCAACAAAACATCAATCGATCGAAAACGAGCCCTCATTTGCTCGATACGTCGATCCTTAACGGCATTAACATATTCAGATACAAACTGATCTGAAGTGATGTATACGACTTTTTTTTCTGGATGTTTCTTTTTGATCTCGAGAGCAGTTCATTGGAGGAGGTGGGTTTTTCAGAGACCAACATCTGAATAGAGAAAACATGGATTATAGTTCATCCCTGGCTTTCTTATGACGGCATCACAAGCAGAGTAAGCAAGTTGATTACTTGGTCAAACAACAAAATGGGATAAATCAAACCGAGAAGAAAAGTCTTCTTTCCCTTTTACATTATAAGATTCTTTTTCTTTACTTTTCTCACGAGTAGACTGCATTGCTCGAAAGATTTTTCGGCAATCTACAACATTTATAGATGATGGATTATCGATTTGTGTATCAACAATAATTAATACTTTTTCAACATTCTCCCATATTTTTTGTGCTGAGGTGAAAAGTGTATCAGAAAAACGAAAATTGATGTTATCACGGATAAATTCAGAAACAACACCAAGGGTGATGGCTCACTCTTCATGAGAAACAAAACTTAATTTCTGAAAATACGTGAGGAAATCTTGTTTTCTGAGAGTGCCGGCCAATAACTCAGAAAATTGTTGCAATTGCTGAAGAGAAAGGATCGTACTCATAGAGAAGTATTATTATTTTTCCAATGGCAAAGTCAAAGAAAAAGTGACTTGATTTTTCTTATAGAAATTTTTGCCCTTACACAAGGGGAATATTTAAAATTGACTATA
>CAYPRD010000027.1:0-10934 GCA_964413195.1 uncultured Candidatus Peribacteria bacterium | reverse complement strand
GTATTTTTTGGTATATGTTGGCTATCATAAAGCCATCAAGCTCTTTTTTTCTCACCAGATGAGAAAAATTTATCTCTCATTCTATGAGGAGGTCTTGATTTTCCTGCGAAAGAAAGGGGTAGAATTCTCAAAAATATTTCTTACTTCTTTCTATGATATCTTCTTCTGTCTCCATGAGTCCAATTTTTGTTGTTTTTTGGGTCTCCTCTTTCTCTTTACGAAACTGCATTTGGCGTATTTCTCGACCTATCCACTGTTCCGCTATGGCGAGTCGTTCACGAAGCAGTTGGTTTTCTTTTTTGAGCAGAATAATAGCAGAGTCCGTCGTCATATTGACAACAGGATATCATGTTTTTTATTCTATTTCAAGAATTTATCAGAAATAAGTATCCCATTGAGGTGATCAATCTCATGTTGTACGACTTTTGCTCCGTATCAGTCTATTCTTTTTCTCATTTTGAGCCCTTTGATATCATTCCATGAAACATCTACCCATCGTGATCGCTCAACATTTCCTCGTAGACCAGGCAGGCTCAGACACCCCTCTTCTCCTACTTCTTTTTCTGTTGAAAACTCCTGAATTTCTGGGTTTATCATGAGGACAAATGGGTATGTGGTGTCTTCATATTTTTTTGGCAATCCAACAACAATAACTCTTTTATTTATTCATGCTTGAGGGGCAGCAAGTCCTATGCCTCCATTTTTTGGATTTTTTACATATTTTACCATAGCTTCGCTGAGTGCCCGTATGGTATGCATTTCATTTCATTTCACCGGAGAGGACACTTTTCGAAGTATGGGATTTTCTGGTCCAATTTGCAGAGTAATTCTCATAGTTATTGATAACAATAATGGATAAGATTCATTATAAAAGCATCTGTCTTATTTGGCAATTCTCATTTTTTTTCAGCGATATCTGCGTAAATGATATTTTCATAGAGCTTTTTTAATGCATTTCATGATATTTTTCTTCATTGTTCTCGTTGTTTTGGGGTTATAGGGAGGCTCGATGCGTATTCTGGAAATATCTGAGAGATGAGCACTTTCCTCATGATGGTTATGAGCGCTGCCATCGTTAGTTCATGATCAGCAGTAGACATAATTTTTTTCCACAACAGAAGAGTTTTACGTGCATCTTTTTCCCACAAAGGACTCAAAAGAGAAAACATGCTTTCTTCTCTATAGTTTGGCAAAATTATGTCGAGCTCTTCTCGCGTCCAGCCTTTTTTTCAAAAAAGATTGAGCTTTTTTATCTCTTGATAGACTCGGTCTGGGTTACCAACAATATATTTTTTCCCGAAAGAAAATTCTTCATAAAATCCTAATCTACTACAAATATCTTCTGCGAGATTTCCCTCCACGCCAAGTTCTTGGGAAACGAAACGAATCACTTCACTCAGTGTTTGATGGGGGAATTCGTGGAGGGTAGCAACTGATTCGAGTAATTTTGCCAGTTCTCCAGTATTTTTGCTGGTGTCGATAAAAATAAGAAAATTTGTATCTGGAATTTTTTCAAAAATTGCCCCCCATTGGTTATTTTTTCTCTCTGAGACTGAAAGTGTTTCTTCTGTTTCATTTTTTTCTTTTATCTTTTCTTGTAGTAGATCATGGAAAATAATCATACGTGACGCCCCCATAAATCATAGCGCAGTGCAATCCGCCATGATTGATTCATTCATGTTTTCTTGAAAAACTTCTAAAAGATTTATTTCCCCATGTTTTTCACAAAAACGTTCGCGCCAAGAAGTGAGAGTTTGTCTCAGGAGTAATCAATTTTCTCAACGAAAGAGAATGATATTTTTTTTTCTCATATCGTTGTTATGCTAATGCATTTTTTATTCTCCATTTTGATACACCAGAATGGCTAAATTCGATCCATTCTTTTTTGATTGTTCTCTTTTCTTCATCAAAAAATACCGTGATGATATCATTATTTTCGAGAATGGTGTGAAGAGGGACTTTTTCCCCATTTCTGTACACGTCGGTAATCGAGGAAAACTTATCCGGAAAAAGATATATGGCCGCATCAATAGCGGTCGATTTTATTGGCATATAAAAGAGAGGACGTGGCTCTGAGTGGAGAGGTATTTTGCGTGCTAATATGTGTTCTGTCACACTCTTCATAAAATCAGACGAGTCTGAAGATGTTGCCTCGTTGATCAGATCAAAATCTCGGAATAAGACGGGGGAATACACGACTCACAAATCATCAAACGTTGGGTATGTTTGGATACGAGTATATGTTTCTCTGGTTAATACACGCACTTTTATTTTATGAATACCACGGAAAATGACATCGAAATGCAACCCCATATATTCTGATAGTCGGGGCTGATTAATGAGATCATTGACTCTTCCTATTTGAAGAAAATTTTCATCTTTCTTTTGTCCGATATCATGGACAATTGCGTAGCAGTCAGCCGCGTCTTCTACTATGATTTGTATACAGTACCAGGAATTTTCTTGAAATACTTTTGTTAATTCGACCGAGAAAGGTGACAGAAAACGTACATCGTATGCTAGTGGCTTGGACCATGATTGGGATGAGAGGTAGTTGATGATTTCTTTCGCTGTTTTTCTCATTTCTGTTTCTTTATTTTCGACAAAAGTTTTCATTGTTTCCCACTTTTCCGGCTCGAGAACTTGGAGTGAGAGACCTTGTAAATAATGATGTACCTCACGCAAGCCACATCTTTTTGCTAGGGGAACATAGACACTTCTTGTTTCCTGTGCTATCCTTTGAGCCTTTTCTGGTTCCATCGCGTCCAGAGTAATCATATTATGGAAGCGATCAAACACCTTCAAAAAAAGTATTCGTATATCCTTCTGTGAAGCGATAAGAATCTTTCTCAATGTCTCAAACTTTTCTCATTCTCAAGTGGCATCTTTTTCATGATGGCGTGATACAGATCGTATTTTCGTGGCTCATTCTACGATGTGGGCAATGGCTGGATGAATATCGGCGATCTCTTTGTACGTTGTCGTGGTATCTTCGAGAACGTCATGGAGGAGTATTGCTGATAAGAGAATCTCGCATGGTTGGTGAGAAAGTGCCATGCAGGCGATTGTCAGTGGATGTGTAATATAGGGGCTCCCGGATTTTCTTTTTTGGTTGAGATGTGATTTTTGTGCCAATGCATAAGCACGATCGATCATTGCTTTTCCGGACTTTGAAATATAGCTTGCTCCTTGCAAGAGCTCTTGGTAAAGCTCCTCCACGGGTCTATTTTCGTATACCCTATATCGATCTTTATAGGCTTGAAGTTCCTGAAAATACGTTGCGTTTTGTAACACAAATTATATTCTCTTCCAATATGGCAAAAAAGCAATACAAATCTCAACAGAATGATCTCGTATCTCTCGTGGGATCTGGAAAAATGATTGCTGGAATTGATGAGGCAGGGAGGGGAGCCTGGGCGGGTCCTGTAGTTGCGGCCTGTGTTGGTTGGTTTGGGAGATGTCCTATTAAGTGAGTACTATGAGATTCAAAAAAACTTCATCCCAAGATACGTGAAAGTACATTTTTAGAAATTTATGAGCTTCAGAGCAGGGGTAAACTCATGGTGGGAATTTGAATTGTTTCTGCACAAATTATTGATCAATTAGGAATTAGAGAGGCGAATAGGCTCGCAATGTTAAATGCTTTAAAAAATATGAAGAATGAAAAATGAATAATAAAAAATTGAAACATTTTTTTGAAAATTGATGGAAGGGATAATTATGTTTTTGATTTTCCTGATCTCCCGGCTCCAAAATATATTGTTCGTGGTGATTCCAGAGTAAAGCAAATCATGGCAGCCTCCATAATGGCAAAAGTCACTAGAGATAGGCTCATGGTGGAATATTCCTGAAAATATATTGATTATGCTTTTGATCAGCACAAAGGTTATGGGACAAAATTGCACCAAAATAGGCTCCGGGATCTCGGAGTCTGTTTTATCCACAGAAGGAGTTATGACATCTTAGGGAACCATTAATAACGCTAAATCAAATATTTTTTTATGGTGTTCCATTTCCATTTGAATTTCCTCCCAGTCTTCTTCTCTCATATCCTGATTTATTTTTCATAATAATCATTCCCAAATTGATAAATAATGGAGTATATTAGTATCTTCTTCATTACCTTCTTCTTTGAGTATTTTCCGACATAAGTTTATTGAATTTGTTATATATTGTACTAATGCAAATCTTAGCTTTTGTTTCCCAGAGATGCGTTTTCATATACTGAGGTTATAATGTTTGGCAATAAATGGTCCGGCACCAAAACACGAATATGCCCCACAATCTGGAGATACTTTCTCTAGGGTGTCATGAACTTTACAACTACCACAGGTTGTAAGGTGCCTACATGCTCCTCAGAATCTTTTGGACTGATGATCAAATCAATCTCATTCTCTTTTAAGGCTTTGGCAGCATATTCACACCCTACATTCAGTGCAATCTGGTACATGTATAAATTCCATAAAAATTACCATATTTAATATATTTTAATTGTCAATACTTCCTCTTGAATTTCCACTTTCCACTTTCCACTTTCCACTTACGATCAGTTCATGATCATACGAAATCCTGAACAACGCGTTGCCGTGCTGGTGGATGTGCAAAATCTTTATTACTCAGCCAAGAATTTGTACCACTCCCGTGTAAATTTTAAAAATATTCTCCACCTCATTCTTCAGGGAAGAAAACTTACCCGTGCTATTGCGTATGTAGTGGATACAGCCGATGAAGTGAATAAAGTCTTTATAGAAGCACTGCATGAAAGTGGTTTTGAGATCAAACAAAAACCTATACAAGTATTTGTGGATGGTTCCAAGAAAGCTGACTGGGATCTTGGTATTGCTATGGATGCCATACGTCTTGCACCAAAAGTAGATTCTCTTGTGCTTGTTTCTGGTGATGGTGATTTTTGTCCTGTAGTAAATTATCTCCAACAAGCTCAAGGATGTCTCGTGGAAGTTATGGCGTTTTGACGAACTGCCAATGCTGCGCTCGTAGAAATGGCTGATGAATTTATCAATATTGAGGATTATCCAGAAGAGCTCCTATTTCGATCGCGAAAATCTGTTGCTCATACCACTCGAAAGCGTCGATAATATGGTAGACTATGATAATTTTGCTGAGAGTTTTTGACGAAGCAGAAAGGGGCTTCATTGGGAAGATATCGATATTCTGGTTCAGAAATCTTTATCGCTCCTCCCTTCTCCCTGGGATATTCTCGATCTTGGTTGTGGAAATGGTCGGCTTTTGGAACACCTCAACACCTCTCTTATAAAAAATTATACTGGTGTCGATATCTCTCGTGTACTTCTTTCTCAGGCACGTGCTCGTTTTCCAGAAAAAAATTGGGTTACCTGAGATATGCGGTCCCTCCAGGATATCCAATTGTCTTGCGTGAATATATGTTTTTTTATAGCAAGTTTTCATCATCTTACTCATCTTGATGAGAGAATAAGTGTGCTCCGATATATCCAAAATCAGGTCTTAGCAACCGATGGACTTCTTGTTTTCACAAATTGGAATTTATTGAGTCCGCATAATAGTCCCTATACATCAAGTTGTGTAGAAAAATATCCTGATGGAAGTGCTGATTTTTCTATAAAAATCGGAAAATATCATCGATTCTATCATGCGTTCTCGCCACAAGAATATGAAAAAATTGCACAAGAATTAGGGATGTCTATACGTTTTGTGTCATTTAGAGAACGTAATAGTCTCCTGATCCTACAATAACCTGCATTGCGATTTTTATTGTATTTGTCCGAGTATTTCCGAGAGGGTTGATCCTCATCTCCATTTTTTTATGAGTGTTCATTCATTGTCGATCTGGACAAAAGTGTATTGACCGGTGACGCCATATTTTTCTTTGAGATCATCCGCATCATCGTAATTCACTTTTAATAACGTCAGATTTTCTGGGATATTTTTCTTATTTTTTTCTATATCTTTTTCGATTGCAACACATGTTGGACACCAGTTTGCATGAAAAAAGAGCACAATATTTCCTTTTGCCTGGACCACTGCTGTCGAAGTATATGGTCTATATGTGCCACCCTGGGCGATAGCTTTTGGGGTGTCTGTGGGGAGTTGCGTTTGCTTCTCAGGAGTTGGAGCACTGGATGTGCTGGTTCACTCTGCTCGTGCGATTTCGCCTGAGGCAGTTGTAGTCACTTCATTTTCGGTTGGTACTGTTTCGATTGTTTCATTTTTTATTCCGGGGAGTGTGCATCCACTGAGAACGAGAGCAAAGCTGAGTATAACTGGGGGGAGAGTTTTTTTCATAGGATAAAAATTGAAAATATGAGTACCAAATCATGCTAAGGAAAAAACTCTTTCTGTCTACGTATTTTTCTTTACTTTCAAGTACTGATTGTATACTTTTGCTGTTATGCTTGCCGAGACGCAACATTTTCTTTCCCAAACAATTGATACAATTTCTCGTGATGAAGTTGCTGTATTGCGAGAAGTTATCCGGTATCATCGCGCGCTCTACTATGACGATAAACCAGTTATCAGTGATGCAGAATTTGATCAACTTTATGCTCTTTTGGTCGCAATAGAGGAAAAATACTGACTCTCTCATGAATCTTCTCCAACTCAAGAAGTAGCCCGCCTTGAGGATACACACTTTACCAAGGCAGCACATCTTCATGCCATGATGTCGCTCGACAACACGTATGATGCTGAGGATTTACGAGAGTTTGAGCTCCGCATTCGCCGAATCCTCAAGGATGATCATCGAGTATTTGATTATGTTGTAGAGTATAAATTTGATGGTCTCGGTATTGCTCTCCGATATGATGAAGGAAGACTCACACGTGCACTGACTCGGGGGGATGGTCAGGTCGGGGAGGATATCACCCTCAATGTTATGGAAATCACAAATATCCCCAAAATTATCCCCTATACCGACACTATCGAAATACGATGAGAAGTCGTTATGCCGAGGAGTGCCTTTGATGAACTCAACACCAGACGATTGCAGTCTGGAGAAAAACTTTTTGCTAATCCTCGAAATGCTGCCAGTGGGAGCCTGAGACAGCTTGATCCTGCTATCACACGAGAGCGAGATTTACTTTTCTTTGCCTACAGTTGCCCAGATCTGGAAGAGATACATAAGCGTGATTCAACGGGAGCTACCTATTTTCATCTCATTACTCAACTGGGTACATGGGGGTTTCAGACATCGGCCCAATGGGCACACGGGGCTCTCTTTTTTCAGAAAAAAACTGGTATAGAATCAATCATTACCATGATTCATGAAATGGGGAAGAAGCCTGTTTGCCCCTTCGACATCGATGGACTTGTTATAAAAATTAATGATCTTCATCTTTGGCCTGTTTTGGGCATGACTTCTCACCACCCTCGGTATGCTATATCATTTAAATTTCCTGCTGAATATGCGAGAACCACTATCCTCGATATCGAGCATTCTGTTGGGAGAACCTGAACGATTACTCCTGTAGCCCATGTTGCTGCTGTCAATATTTCTGGTGTTACTGTTCAACATGCGACACTTCACAACTATGATGAAGTCTCCAAAAAAGATATACGTATCGGAGATCAGGTATTTATTCATCGTGCTGGTGAAGTTATTCCAGAAATTATTTCCCCGATTACGGAGGTTCGGACTGGTGCAGAAAAGAGAATAGTACCACCTGAACATTGCCCTATTTGTGAGTCTCCTACACATCGTGAAAAAGATAAAGTTGCCCTACTCTGCAGCAACCCACACTGTCCTGCTCGTGAAATACAGGCTCTCGAATGGTTTGTAAGCAAACACGGAGTTGATATTGATGGATTTGGTCCAAAACAAATAGAGCTTTTTTCTCAGCTCTGATGGGTCACGGATATGGCCTCTATCTATGACTTACGAGACCATCGTGACGAGCTCCTACACGTAGAGTGATACAAGGAAAAATCTGTTGATAATCTCATGACTGCTATCGAAGCAAAAAGGAGTCTTTCGATTGATCGTTTCCTCGGGGCCCTGGGTATACCAGGTGTTGGTAAGCGAACAGCAAAGCTTCTGGCATGATTTTTTACAAATACTGATCAACTATTGCATTTTGCTCTATCAAGTGAATCATTGGAAGCAGTGAAAGATATTGGTCCAGAGACAGCAAAATCTATTGTAGCGTATTTTGAAACACATAGACACCTTCTTGAGCGTCTTCTTGCTCGTGTGACGATTGTATTTCCAAAAGTCGTAGAAAAATCCTCTGGTATCCTCGCGGGGAAAACTTTTTGTGTGACAGGAACATTTAATATATCACGCGATGATATCCATGCGATGGTTGAAGCCAATGGTGGAGAAGTACGTACTGCTGTCTCGGGCAATCTCGATTATCTCATTGCTGGAGAATCAGCCGGAAGTAAACTTGAAAAAGCTCAATCGCTTGCAGTGAAAATTATTGGATTAGAGGAGTTTCAAGTAATGCTTGTCTATAAAATCTGTCATAACTAGCCAAGCATGCATGGGGAAAGACAGTGAAGTTTTTGTAGGAGAATTTGAAGTAAGAGACTGTTTGCTTAAACATATCGTTCTCTTTTTAGAAAAGAATAAAGAGTGTTATTATCGTTTTCAATTTTAGATATTTCTGTTTCATTAGTTCTCAGTATTTTTTCCCAAATTTTTAATTTATTTTTAATAGTCTTATCTTTAATTTTAGCTTTTTTTGTGAGAAAAATTAAAGTTTTCAGGGGCATATAGATTCCGCTGTTTTTATTAATTGATGAAATTAAATCTTGATCAAAATCATTTTTTTCTTCAGGATATTGTTGCCAATATAATTTAATAGCGTCTTTGTAGTTTATCAAATCTCGTTCTGCTGCTTTTCTTATCTTTTCAATCATTATAGAGTTAGCCTTATCTCCATCCCAACTTTGGTAAAGAACGTAAAAGAAATTTTCCTCATTTTCGTATAGTATTTTTTTCCCTCTGAAATATCGTTCGTCGGCTTCGCTCAAGACATATTTTATTAGTTTTAACATTTCTCCTCTGTGATTCTTTAGGATAGCATTGAATGAATTTCTTAATCTAGAATGTATTTCACTTCAACTTCCTCTTTCGTGATTTACAAAGGAACTGAGAATGGTGTATTTTAAACCAGTAGTTAATTTTTCAGAAAGTAACATCTTCTCAATTAGGTTAAACACAGTGCTTAAATTTTTATTATATTCTTTGCTATTATGTTCTGTAATGGTAACAACTTGGAATATAAATAAATACACAGCTTGATCAAGCACGGTGTCTCCAGTGTTCATTTTGGAAATTTTTATTTTGCTATTTCTTTTAGGTTCCAGAATACGTTTTGTAAGTTCTGAGGCCACTTCTATATTTAACTCAATTTCTGTTGATGCATGTTCAATATCGTATAGAAACCTTGAGTAGCTTAATAATTCCTCATCTTTTAAATTTACTATGAAGTTTTCACGGTTTTTTTTGTGTTGAATAAAGAATTTATTATTAATAGTGTAATTAGTTTGCCTTTCTCCAGATGTTCAAGATAAATAATCCCACATTGTCTCGGGGAAAGAGGTGCTTCATATGTAGTTGAGCCTTGTTGCTTTGGTGTTTAAATTCTTTTTAAAAAAATCAACATAAGAATGAGCTACGAGTCCAATTAATTTAAGAATATCTTGTTTTTCAACCTCACTCATTTTAGACTTTTTGAATTCTTCAACCCAATCAATAAGACTAAAGTTTCTTTCTTCAAAATTACGTCTTAAGAAATATGTATTTACCTGTCCTCGTGAAACCCCCCCCTCACTCTCATTGATAAGAATATGGATTGTATTTCTAAAAAAATCAATGAGATAAGGGTATTTTATTTTTATATACTCCAGAAGTACAATATCGCTGAAACGAATAGCATTTTTACTTAATATACCTTTTGTATTTTTGTACGAGCCATAAAAGAAATCCAGTGAATTTATTGTTCTCTTAATTTCTCGAGGTGTATTTTCTGACAAAAGCGCAATTGTATATTCTAAGGCTTTTTTGTAATCGAGAAATTTATCTTCTGGTGAGGAAATTGTATTTGGGTCTAGGTCTTTATGAGCCACATTTAGTTCCTGGTTTGTAATAATTTTTTTTATTAAGTCTATTACAAAGTTTATTTTTTTTACTGGATCTACAGGAGGAAGAAATACTTTATATGCGATACTTTTTGGGTCTTGATAGAAAAAAGTCCGTAAAGAATATGCTTTTGTGTCTGAGGTTGAAAATGTATCTAAATATTTTTCTAAATCAGATTCCGATAGACAAAGTAAGAAAACTAATCTTATAGGTAATCCTGATCTGCCCTCGTTCCTAAAACGTTCTATAATTTCGACTAATCTATATATTTCTTCGAATTGCGCTCTTTCAATCTCATCAATCATAATTATCCAATGTGATTCCTTAATATGAGTTATGTTTCCAAATAATTTTGCTATACTTTTTGATGCATATACTTTATGTTCTTTCCAATATTCCTCTTTACATATGGCTTTTGTTTTTGATAATCCTAAGTCAAATTTTGAGGCTATTTTTAATATTTCTCAAATAAGCCCATTACCAGATTCTCTCATGATTGAATCCATAAAAGGTAGAATAGATGCAATATCTATCTTTGGATACCTTTCCTTAAGAGTTTCATACCATCTCTCTGTAAATAACTTTGATAAGTCTTTTGCTTCATTTGTTTCGGTTAGAGATATATAAGTATATAAAGTCTTATTTGGATCAAATTCTTCAATGATCATTCTGGCATATGAAGATTTTCATGAACCTAGGCCCCCAAAAACACCCGCCACACTTAAATAATTATTTAGTCCTAATAAGCTGTTCGCTACATTGTTTGTATAATTTTTAAATTCTAGCTTGTCATTCTCCTTTCCCGCTGATCCAGATGCGAATCTAGTGAACTTTAAATCAACATTTCATATCT
>CAYPRD010000026.1:0-11158 GCA_964413195.1 uncultured Candidatus Peribacteria bacterium | reverse complement strand
ATGACTGTCATCTGCACTGTGCTTGTTGCTATTTTTCATGTACTCGTATTTTTTGCAGTGAAAATATAGTGATAAGAGCAACCAGAAGGTACTTTTATCATACCTCTCGATTTTCCATTAGCTTTCTTTACAGACTTACTTGTAACTTCTGATTGGCCACATTGCTCCACCGTTCCTCCTGTCAGTTTGGTAGTAGTAGTAAATTCGTCTGCATTTTTAGTCGCCCATTCAAATACTATGGAATCTCAAGGATGTACTTGTAAATCTGTTTTTTTATTGATTGTAAGTGTTGCTGATGGTTCTCCAATTGCTGAAGATTTGAGAAATTGGAAAGAATTTGGAGGGATAACGGATATTAACCCGTACAGAACAATATATGCTATCGTTCATCCGAGCAATATTTTATTCATTTTTTTCATAAATTTGAAGTTAAATATAAGTAACCTAGAGAGTATACTCTATGTTTTTTGTAAATACAAATTCTTATATTTTTTTATTTGCTTGATAGTAAAATATGGACATAATTGTTTTTATGAACCCATCTTTTCACAACCTCCTCACCAAGTGAGTTTCTCGTATCATCGATGAAAAACAACTCATACATCGACTCGAAAGCGGCAAAAAACTTCGTATAAAATTTGGTATTGATCCGACTGCACCCATTGTACATATCGGACATGCGGTTCCCATCTTGAAACTTCGGGAATTTCAAAAACTCGGACATGAGATCGTTCTGCTTATTGGTGATGCAACAGCTCAGGTAGGGGATAGTAGCGATAAGGATGCAGAAAGACCCATGCTGGCACGACAAGAAACACTCAAAAACGCTGAGAAATATCTCTGATATTTTGGCAAAATTATCGACCTCGATAAAGTGCAAGTTTATTACAATAGTGAAGGGCTCGATGCGGTGAATTTTTGTGGAGTAGGGGAGCTCGCGAAAAATTTCTCTGTCGCCGAAATGCTGGATCGTGATAATTTTTCAAAACGTTACAAGACAGGAGTGCGTATTAGTTTACAAGAATTTTTGTATCCCATTATGCAAGGGTACGACAGTGTCGCTATTGCCAAAAAATATGGTTCCTGCGATGTAGAACTCGGAGGCAACGATCAATACTTCAATCTTCTTGCAGGGCGTACCCTTATGGAGGCCCACGGCATGGAAAAACAAGATATCATGATGTTCCATCTTATCATGGGTACGGATGGTCAAAAAATGAGTAAAACGAAGTGAAACTATATATCTTTGGATATGTCAGCCCGCGATATGTTTGTAAAATTGATGGAGATACCGGATGATCAGATTATTCCGTATTTTGAGAGTTGTACTCCACTTGATCTCAACGAAATAAAAAATATTGCTCACGAACTTACCACGAGTCATCCTCGTGATATCAAGAAAAAACTTGCACGGGAAATTGTCTGATTATACCATACTCTCGATGCTGTTGATGCAGCTGAAAAATACTTTGAATCAACTATAGCTGGAGGTGCTCGCCCAGAAGATAAAGATGTTCAGGTTTACGAATATGTCGCAGGTGAATACCCTCTCGTAACCCTGATTCGTGAAATAGGAATGGTCGCTAATTCCACGGAAGCTCGCAATGCCATGAGTTCTGGCGGTGTGAAATTGGATGAAGTCATCGTGACTGATCCAAAAATGATGATACAAGTGAATGGAGAAAAAAAGCTTGTACAGGTTGGGAAAAAGAAATTTGGATATGTAGTGTGAAAATAAAATTATGACAGAAGAAATACTGAAAGATTTATTAAGTATTGTGGCTATTTCACTTACCTTTATAGGGTATATACCCTATATTCGTGATATCTTTTCTCGAAAAACGAAACCACATATGTACACGTGGCTTGTTTGGTGACTTTTCACAGCGATAGTATTCTTTTTCCAATATACCAATGGAGGTGGAGGAGGATCGTGGGTGACGGGATGTGCCGCGTGTGCCTGTCTCTATATTTTTGTCCTTAGTTTTCGATATGGGACAAAAGATGTTACTTATATTGATAAAACATTCCTTGTTATTTCTTTATTCATCTGAGTTGTATGGTTTTTCACGTCAGATCCTGTTCTGACAACAATTCTTTTGTGCTGTGCTGATGTGTTCTGATTTTTCCCCACTATCCGTAAGTCCTGGAAGAATCCTTATGAAGAAACTCTTTCTTCCTACGTTATAAACAGTGTTAGATTTGTCATCGCTATCTATGTTTTGAGTCAATATAACATCATCACCCTCTTTTATCCTGTAAGTTGGATGTTTGCAAATGGATTTTTTGCAATCTTTTTAATATGAAGAAGACGACGAGTGGAAAACAAAAGTTTGAAATCATAATTTTTTTTCTATACTCTGCCTTGTCAGGAGAGGAGTAGTGCGGGGGTAGCTTAAATGAGCGAGAGCACTAAGGCTTCAACCCTTGGAGGTACCGGTTCGAACCCGGCCCCCCGCTCCAAACCTTATAGCCACGCGGATATAGCTCAATTGGCTAGAGCGTCGCCTTGCCATGGCGAAGGTTGTGAGTTCGAGCCTCATTATCCGCTCCATAATTTTTCTATCCCAGGTCTCCAAACTTGGGATTTTTTGAATATAAATTTCTGGACTGCTTTGGAGATGATTTTTTTCTTATTTTCATATAATTTTCGTATGTTTATACCCCCAGGTGAAAAAATTATAGAAAAAAGAAAATGCCGTATTTCCGGGCAAGATTTTGTGATAACTGAAAAAGAGAGTGAATTGTATGATCAGCTTTCGCCCGTCATCGGTGGCATAAAGTGCAGCCTTCCATATCCGACACTTTGTCCGAATGAACGCCAAATTCGCCGTATGATGTGGAGGAATTATGATCATTTTTATAAATGACACTGTTGTTTGACCGGGAAAGAAATTATCTCTACTTACAATCCAGAAATGGGTTATAAGGTAGCTTCTTTGGAATCCTGGTGGTCTGATAATTGGAATCCTCATGAATATAGTCTCAAGGTGGATTTTGCTCGACCATTTTTCGATCAATCAAGAGATCTAGACCGACTCGTGCCACATTTTCCTCTCTCCGTAACACGTTGCGAGAACTCTTCCTATACAAATCTTTCTATCAATAATAAGAATTGCTATCTTTGTGTACGCGTGGCTGATTGTGAAGACTGTTATTATTCGTGCCTCGTTGTTCGATGTAAAAATTGTTATGATTGCACCAATATCACAGATTCTGAATACCTCTACGAATGTGTCCGTTTGACGAAATCTTTTCGATGTTTTTGTTGTGTTGATTGTGAAAACTGTCATGAAAGCTACTTTCTCACTGATTGTAGTGGGTGCCGAGACTGTTTTGGTTCTTGCAACCTCAAAAATGCACGCTTTGTTTACAACAATATTCAAATGAGTGAATGAGATTATCATGAAAAAATATCGCATACACTCTGAGGATTGGAAGACTTTGGTGATCTCAGAAAAAAATTTGTAACTTATTGTGAACGTTTTCCAAAAAAATTCATGACGGGATATAATAATGAAAAATCTTTTGGGAATTATCTCTTTTCTAATTCTGAGGCTCTCTATGCATTTGAATGCCAAGATTGTGAGAAAATCCGTTATGTATATGGAGGGCACAGAGTGAGGGACTCTTTTGATATCAGTTTTGGATATTACAATGAAAAATCATTTGAAGTAAGTGGTGGTACAGGTGGATATGGTCATCTTTTTTGTGCCGCTAATCTCGCTGATTGTCGTGATATCTTGTACTGTCGAGAATGTGTTCTTGGTACAAGTGATTGTTTCGGATGTAACTCTCTAAAACGTTGAAAATACAGTATACTCAATACCCCATATTCAAAAGAGGAGTACGAAAAAACCGCTCTTCGACTGATTGATCATATGAAATCAACCGGGGAATGGTGAGAGTTTTTTCGATGAGATTATTCTCCATATGCCTATAATGAATCAGCAGCACATATGCATTTTCCATTGGAAAGAACAAAGGTGGTGGATAGAGGATGGTGGTGGCACGAGAGTCCAACTGAACAAAAAAAATCTCACTCTCGTGTTTTCCCTATCAAAGAATATGATGAGAAAAGAATTGGATATGAAATAGCAAAAAAAAATATTGATACTCTCCTTTGAGAAAATCTTATCTGTACACACAGTTACAGACCGTTTAAGATTTTGCCTCAAGAGCTCGCTTTTTATATCGAAAATAATCTTCCACTCCCACATTTACATCCATCTGTTCGTTCTGAAAACCGCATGAAACAAACTCTGCCTATGGATCTCTATGATGGTACTTGTGACGAATGTTGACAAGCATTCCACACTTCGTATGCTCCTGAAAGACCAGAAAAAATCCTGTGTGAAAATTGTTATAGAAATCTTGTTTATTAAATATGAAATTCCTTATTTTGTGAGACATTTATGGAAAAGTAGGACGTCGGATGGTTACAAAATATCTACCCGATTTACGTGCAAAATATACTCCGGATGTCGTGATCGCAAATAATGAGAACATATCTCATGGCAAGGGTCCACGTATGAATCAAATTCAATGGTGTGAAGAGACAGGTATTGATATTTTTACAGGCGGTAACCATAGTCTCGAATCTATGGAGGACATTCGTTTATATATGGATTCACCGGATTCAAAACAGCTCCGTCCAGACAATATTGTTGGAGAAAATATTGCTGGATCTGGTCACCGTGTGTATACTTTTTGATGAAAAAACATCCTTGTTATCAATCTTATTGGCTCTGTTTTTATGTCTGACGTTAGTGCAAATGGGGCAAAGTGTATATGCTCAAATCCGTATCAACGTTTTGACGAAATAATAAAAAAAATAAATACGGATGAATGTGAAGCAATTCTCGTGGATTTTCATAAAGAAACAACCTCGGAATGAAATGCAATGGCAAATTATCTAGACGGACGTGCGTCGCTTCTCTGGGGGACTCACACACATGTACAAACTGCTGATGCTGAGATATGGCCTGGTTGAATGGGCTTTCTTAATGATCTCGGTTTTGCTGGTGCGCGTCATAGCCTTATCGGAGTTGATTGGGAAACATCCAAGCATCGGTTTATCGAAGGGAGACAAGAAGGACTTATGTCTCCTGATGAAAAATGACCATGAGTTCTCTCAGGTATATACGCGGAAGTAGTGAGTCACAAGTGTATAAAGATCGAACCGTTTAGAATCTGTGAATAAAACTATGAATACTTTTACCACTATTACTATTGATTGACCTGCAGGGAGTGGTAAAGGTACAACTGCAAGATTGCTTGCAAAAAAACTTTGATTTATGGATATCGATACAGGTGCTATGTATCGGACTATTGCCTTGTATTTAGAAGAAAAATGAGTCAACCTTGATGCTATTTCAAAAGAAGATATGCAGAATGTATCCATAGATTTTCGCCCAGATTATTCCATCTACCTCAATGAAATAGAATACACCCAAAAAATTCGTACTCCTGAGGTTGCTCAAAATGCTTCACGTGTGGCAACTCAGGCTGTTGTCAGAAATTGCGTTGATGAGACAATTCGTACCATGTTGAAGGCTGGTAATTATGTCTTGGAGTGAAGAGATATGGGAAGGATTTTTTCAGATTTTGCGCAAGTGAAAATATTTCTTACAGCAGATGCTCCTGTCCGTGCTCATCGTCGTTGGCTTGAACTGAGTAAGAAAGGTGATAGCACAACAGAAGAAGAAATATTAAAACAAATCCAGGAAAGAGATTATCGTGATATGACTCGTGAGATTTCTCCGTTGCTCAAGTCACCAGATGCTATAGAAGTTGACACATCTTATCTCACCATTGATGAACAAGTCGACAAAATTTATGCAATCGTTCAGGAAGTTTTGCAAAAACAAAGAAACCTCTCATAATACAAAAACCCAAGAAGATATGTACTGTAGAGCAATCTACAGAGGAAAGTCCGGACACTATAGGGGAGCAATCCTCATAAAACCGAACAGCTAACGGCTGCCTCCTGAATTATCAGGACGGGAAAGTGCCACAGAGACTATACCGCCTACTTTTGTAGGTAAGGGTGAAAAGAGTGGGGTAAGAGCCCACAATTGCACGTGGTAACACATGCAAGTGGAAAACCCTCGGTAGTGCAAGTGAGTTGGCCCTCGCAAGAGGAGGCTCATGCTTGAGGCGATAAGTGATTATCGTCCCAGAGAGATTCATATCGAAATACAGAATCCGGCTTATTACTTGGGTAAAAATATAAAAAATGAGAGATTCTTTTGCATTTTATCTCTTTTTCTTACAATCTCGCTTAACCTTTATTCGTATTTATGAATTATCTTACCATTGCTATCATCGCTCACGTCGATCATGGCAAAACAACACTTGTCGATGCACTTCTCAAACAGGGAGGAGCTTTTCGTGAAAATCAAGCGGTTGAAACATGTGTGATGGACAGTAATGACCAAGAAAAGGAACGAGGTATCACAATTTATGCAAAAAATACTGCCATCCAGATCGGTGATACAAAAGTAAATATCGTTGATACACCTGGACATGCTGATTTTGGTTCAGAAGTAGAGCGTGTCTTGCGTATGGCTGATTCCGTTCTACTCTTGGTAGATGCCTACGAAGGACCTATGCCTCAGACTCGTTTTGTTCTCCGAAAGTCACTCGAGCTCGGTCTCAAACCTATCGTTGTCATCAATAAAATTGATAAACCAACCGCTCGCCCAAGTTGGGTATTGGACCAGGTGTTTGATCTGTTTGTACAATTAGGAGCAACAGATGAGCAGTGTGATTTTGCTCATATTTATACTATTGCTCGCGATGGTGTTGCAAAAAGAGAGCTTACTGATGAATCAACCAATCTTCAGCCTCTTTTTGATCTCATCCTAGAAAAAGTACAACCTAGAGATAATGACATCACAAAACCTTTCCGTATGCAAATAGCCAACCTCGCGTATGATTCATTTACGGGTCGTCAGGGTATTGGTCGTATCACTGATGGGGTGCTTAAAACTGGAGCAAATGTATTTATCATTGGTAATGATGGAGTGAAAAGAAAAGGGAAAATCAGTAAGATTATGACCTCTCTTGGCCTCCAAAAAGCTGAAATAAAAGAAGCTGAAGCAGGCGATATCGTTAGCATTGCAGGTATTGCGGATATTTTTGTCGGAGAAACTGTCACAATAGATGAGAACACAGAAGCGCTTCCGCCGATCACTATCGACCCTCCAACACTGAAGATGCAATTTTTTGTGAACGATTCTCCATTTGCTGGAAAAGAAGGTGATTTTGTTACCTCTCGTCATATTCGTGATCGTCTCGAAAAGGAACTAGAGATGAATGTCGGTCTTAAGGTGGAATTTCGAGATGATGGTACTTTCGTCGTAGCAGGTCGAGGTGAACTTCATCTAGCAGTCTTGATTGAGACAATGCGTCGTGAGGGATTTGAAATTCAGGTGGGTGCTCCAGAAGTGATCTTTCATGAGGAAAATGGTGTCAAAATGGAACCATTTGAAAAATGTGTCATCAATGTCCCAGATGAATCAGCTGGTGCTGTCATTGAAAAGATGGGGAAACGTCGGGGTATCATGCAAGATATGAAATCAGAACGAGGTCTTACAAATCTGGAATTTTTCATCCCAACGCGTGGCCTTCTTGGTTTCCGTCGTGAATTTACAACTATGACTCGTGGAGAGGGAATTTTAGCAAGCTCATTTGATAAATATGCACCCTATGGTGGTGATATCAACAAACGAGAAGTGGGCTCTATGATTTCTGGTGAAAATGGTGTTGCGATGACCTATTCTCTCTGGAATCTCCAGGAGCGTGGTCCTATCTTTATCGAACCACAAACTGAGATTTATGAAGGAATGATCATCGGTGAACACTTAAAGGGATCTGACCTCGTCGTCAATGCTACTAAGAATAAACAACTGACAAATATGCGAGCGAGCGGTACCGATGAAGCCATGAATCTGACACCTCCGCGCGTCATGACTCTGGAAGATGCATTGGATTATGTCGGAGAGGATGAGCTCGTGGAAATCACTCCAACAAAAGTCCGTCTTCGAAAGAAAAAACTCAAAGAACACGAACGAAAAAGAAACGGCTAAACAAAAGCTTTATTCTCAGTGATAGTTTTATGAAACTCGTGCATCTCAACATTGGATCATTTAACTATTTTGATGCTGTAGTTGATTTTTTAGAAAAAGAAAAACCAGATATAATTTCTCTTGTTGAGGCGACAGATGGTGTTTTTTTTGGATCACATGGTGGCCAAAAAAGAGAATATATCTCTGAGTTATGCACAAAATTTGGGTGGAATAATATTTTTCATCCAACTGTATTCCGTGATTTTGGTGCCCATAGCATTGGCTTTTGAGCTGCTGTTTTAACGCGTTTTCCAATCGTGGCAGAGCACAAATTATATCTCGGGGAGCAAAAACCAACTATCAGAAACCATGACCACATATCTTTCTCTGATAGACCAAAATATGAAAGATATCCACATGCCTGGAAACTCAATCTACCTTTTTTGATCACAAGAATTACTACGGAAAAAGGAGATGTGAGACTCCTCACCGCACATTTCCATGTGTCCTATGAATGTCTAGAGACTCTGCAAATTTGGCAAGATGCAGAAATGGTAGCAGATCATATTTGAATTAAAGATACAATTCCGACAATATTGACCGGAGATCTCAACATCAGAAATGAAAGCATGGCAATAAAAACACTTTCAGAAAAACTCACGCAACATTCATACAATTTTACTAATACCCTTTGCCGTAGTATTCATCCTCTCTTTGAGAAGGACCATGATCATCCAGGGCTCGCTATAGATCATATATTTTCAAAAAATATTTGCGTTGATTCTTGTGCCGTGAGAGATGTTTCTATTTCAGATCATCTTCCTGTGGTTCTAGATTTTTCTCTATAATTTCTATACTCACACGTATGATCAACTATATACTGCATATAAATGGACGAGGAGGAAGTGGTAAAACAACAGTCGTAAATGCGCTAAATGAGAAATTAGGATTACCAAAGACAGCAAATTATACTACGAGAAAACCTCGATACGAAGGTGAACAAGGGTACCACTTTGTTGATGAGCCTACTTTTGTTGAGTATTTTAAATCCAACAAAATTATAGAATGTTACTACAAAGATTCGAGCAAGGCCCTCTACGGAACGGCAGCGCCAACAGACACCGGTATTTATCAATCAGAAGTGGTTGGTCTCGTTGCCTTGAGGAAATGGTGTTTTGAACACGAGGTTCCTTTTTTGAGCGTCTATCTTGATATCAATACCGAAACTCTGCTTATACGTCTGCAGAGACGTTCTGATATGAATGAAACCCCCTTAGAACGCCTTGCGGAGGATGAATATTATGAACTATTCAAAAATTGGTCTGACGTCATCTACGATTATAACGACAAAACAGTCGAGCAGGGAGTGAACGATGTATTGGAGATGATGAAAAATGCTTCTCTTATCTAAATTTATAGGAATATTTATTTCTCCACCAAGCGTATATTCACCCAGCTAGAGCCCCAGCAAAGTGCCCCATAAAACTTATATTTGGACCAGCGCCAAGTACAAGATTAATAATGATGAGTAAAATCGCCCCTTTCAGGTCTTCATGTTGTTTGTGTTTGTAGAAGTTATAGGCATATACCGCTAACAGTGACATAGCGAAACCACTTCATCCGATGGTTGGATCTTCTGAAAAAAGATAGAGAAAAAACCCTACAAAAATTGTTGTCCAAATCCACAATCACCATGTCCATTTTTTTCCGTGAGTATGCTCAATTATTCTCCCGATAAAGAGAAAGAAAATGACATTGCTGAGAAGATGAAAGAACCCTCAGTGCAGAAAACTATATAACATGAGCTCACCCAAAAATCACCATATACCAACAGGGTAGTTGTATATCCCTCAATAAATAATGATTTCTCTGTTAAAAGCATAGAGTAGTGCTCCCAAAACTGAAAGTACTGAAATAAGATTGATCGGGCTTGTCCAATCAATCCTTTTCCAATCGGGCATACGAATATAGAATTGTTTCATATGAGGATTATAAAATTTTCCTTGATTCTGCAAAGAGAGAAATATGATATTTTTATGAAAAATGATTTTATCAACGATTATATCAAGAAAAATACCCTCACAGTTCTTCATTACGACGAAGAAAGGCCCTGGTGAGCATATTATGTTTTCGAAGAAACTTCCCAATATGATAAAAAGATTCTCTGGCTCAAACCGCATGCATTCTTGAGTCTCCAATACCATGGCACCGGCATACACCCCGGCCATCACGAGGAATGAGAAGCACTTACCGACATGGCACTTATTCTGGGAAGTGAAAATATGGAAAATATAGACCGAGAAGATATTTATAAAAAGATACCAGAAGACATTCGCATAATACCTTTATCTCCCAGGGAAAAATTTTTTACTCCTCCAGGTGTTTTGCATGCATATATAAATCCGTTTGATCACGATGTATATCTGACAGAGATTCGTGTATCTCAAATACCAGAACAGGCAATTGATCGAGAGAAAAATATCACCAGAATCTATGATAGGACCATGCGATGATGAGTACCAACTTGGCCAAAATGGCTCGAAGAGAAAATTTCTAATTCCCTTTTTTAAATTTATACCAGACGAGATCATAACTTCCTTTATTTTCTCGAGAAATTTCAGTATAAAGATGCTCAAAAGCAGGGAAATAGGTGTCACCCTCATACTCTCCATGAATTTCCGAGAGACGAATTTCTGAAAGCGGATTTTCGAGAAAGATTTTGTAAACTTCAGAACCTCCAAGCACGAGTAAATCCTCATCTTCTTGCAGGTTTTTCTGAACTTCGTCCACTGAAGTATAGATTTCTATTTCTCCTTTCTCTCCACCATCGACCTTCCAGGCATTTTCTTTCTGAACAGTTGGAAAATCACCAATTTTGACCAGGTTCGGGTTACGAGTCAACATAATATTTCTTCTTTTTGGAAGTATTCTTCCAAGTCCTTCATAGGTTTTTCGCCCCATGAGAATCGTTTTTCCACTTGTAAATGCACGAAAATCTGCAAGTTCTTCAGGGATATCCCAGGGAAGTCAGTTATTTTTTCCGATAACACGGTTTTTTGCCATCGCGGCGACGAGGATAAATTTCA
>CAYPRD010000025.1:0-13071 GCA_964413195.1 uncultured Candidatus Peribacteria bacterium | reverse complement strand
GAGGTGGCTGTGCCGCAAGGTGTGGAGGTTCGAGTCCTCTCTTGGGCACCATGTAGATTTAAAAATAGCACTACAAAGTGCTATTTTTTGTTCCAATCAAGTAGTGTTTCGATTCTTGAATACTCAACACACATCCTTTGTGTATTTTGTATTGACCCAAAGTATTTTCTTGGTAGTCTAAAATCATGCCAAAAAAACACGTTGTTCCATTTTCTTGTCGTGATTTTGATACTACCATTGAAAGCATTGCCCCTCCTTCTGATCTAAAAGACTTTATAAAGCTTGGGTCTCAAGTTTTTCGGTACAAGTTCGAGGATAATAATTACGATCATATTTTTGAGGATAGGGTCGATGAACATACTAAAAGAATGGTTCTGTATGCTCAACAACTTCCTCTCTCAGAAGAAATACTATCGAGCATTATTCGTACTCTTTGGGTTCATGATATTCCAGAGATTATCTGTTCCCAGGAAAATGGTTTTGATATGACCTCAACCGATAAAATTTTGTATCCACACAAAGCTTTACTCGTAAAAAAACGTGAAGAAGAGACTATGCAGAAAATATTTTCTTTGCAGGACAGGCAATTATATCATGCCTTCGAGCCAGTAAAAGAAATGCTTTTTACCGGGACATTATCTTTTTCCATTATTACGCCAGCTGCACTTGTAGCACGGGTTATCGACACATGCATTGATGGTATAAACAGTTTTCATGGTTTTGTCACTGAATATCTTGAGAGTGACCAATATAATCCGGAACTTCCCTTACCAAAACATAATTCTTTTGAATATTGCTTTGGTCGAGGCATCGATATGTATAGAAATATTTTGAATATAGAAGAGCCAGATTTTTTGGAAGTTAAATTTTTATTGATTGATATAATGAGAAAGGATTTTTTCGATTATATCCATCAAGTTTGGTCTGATATGTCTTATGAACGACTCCCACAGTATGCACAAAAAGAACTTGATGCATTCAGACAATGTGTCTCCGAATTATAATATTGACATATATATTTTTATATGTTATATTATGATCGTAATTTTGAAAGATGCTTCATTTTCCGCTTTGTTTTTCTCGCCCGAATCAACAATTCGTACAATTCGTCCGATATGTAAGTATTGGTGGTATCATGCTTCTTCTCAACCTCATACTTGTGTGGATGTTGGTACGGGTTTTTCACCTTCATTATTTGGTGGCATCCTGAGCCGCGTTTATGGTAGAGTCATTGGTGGCTTTTTTTGCTAACCGACAGTGGACATTCCAAACTAACACCCACTTTAAGACAGGATATGTACGTTTTCTTACTATTGCATTTTACTCCTTCCTGGCAGTGTTGATTATCACGTATGGATTAGTTCACTTTCTTGCATTTCACTATGTTTGGGCCCGAACCTTTTCCACGCTCGTGACCGGATTTATAGGATACTTTTTAGATATGAAAATAACTTTTCGTGTTTAGAAGACAATTGTATACAACAATCTTTCTTTTTTACATATAATGAAAACATGTTTATATGTTCTCATTGTTCTCACGCTCAACTTAAATGGTCAGGTCAGTGCCCAAGTTGTGGTGAGTGGAATACTCTTTCTGAACAAGAAATGATCAAAGTGTCGGGAAAGCAAAAGGTCTCGGGAAAGAAAGGTGATATTGTACTTTTAAATCCTCGTTCGACATCTCATACTCGATTGAATGTCGAAAGTGTCGAACTTTCTTCTGTTCTCGGGGGCTGATTAGTACGCGGAAGTCTGACTCTTCTCTCGGGAGAACCGGGTATTGGGAAATCGACACTCACGCTTCAGCTTGCTCAGTGGTGTGCCTCGAAAAATACCCCAGTTCTGTATGTTTCTGGTGAGGAAGGTGAGGAACAAATTGCTGGCCGTGCCCACAGACTTGGCGTTGCTAATCCTCATATTCATTTCTTCCATGGAGAAATCCTTGAAGATATCATTGCGACTCTTCAATCAGCCCCACACCCTATTGTTATTATTGATTCCGTGAGTGTGCTTTATTCTGAGTCTCAGGGGTGATCAAGCGGTGGCATGGCACAGATTCGGTCTATTGCCGAAACATTTATGCATTTTGCGAAAAATACCAATACTGCCGTTATTCTCATTGGTCATGTGACAAAAGATGGCGATCTGGCTGGTCCAAAAACTTTGGAACACCTCGTAGATACGGTTCTTTTTCTGGAAGGAGATCGGTATCAGAGTTACCGAATTTTGCGCGCAATGAAAAATCGTTTTGGACCGACTGATGCTATTGGTCTTTTTGAAATGGGGGAATTTTGACTTCTTGATCTCACAAACCCAGCCGAGGGTATCCTCAAAACTACCCCCCAGATTGGTTCAGCGCTGACGATGGCTCTCGAAGGGAATCGACCGGTTATTATGGAAATAGAAGCTTTGACACATTCGACAAAATACCCTTACCCTAAAAGATCAGCAAGAGGTATTTCAAGCCAAAAAATAGAACTCCTTTTGGCGACGATCGCCAAATTTTGACGTATTAATTTAGATGCTGATGATGTCTATGTAAATGTGTCTCATGGTCTCTCGGTTGGCGAACCGGCTGTTGACTTAGCCATTGTGGCAGCACTTCTTTCTTCTGATCAAAAAAAGCCACTCAATCATGCACTTTTTCTTGGAGAAATATCGCTTACTGGTGTCATAAAGCCTGTGGCTCAACTGGAAAAACGCCTTGAGGAAGCTAGAAAATTGGGCTTTAAGACTATCCATATTCCCGCTTCCCAATGAAAGTATCAAGACATAAAAAATTTATCTGTGATCACCCATAGTTCACTTTCTTCTTTGGTAGATTGGGTGAAGGGGCACTAATTGACATTGTTTCTTGAGACAATAGACTCTGGTCCTATGTATTCATTTCGCTTTACCCTCTCAGTTGCTCTTTTTGCAATTATTCTTGTTATTTCGAATATTGCCTCGACGAAAATAGTTCAATTTGGTGGGCTGACTCTCGATGCGGGCACAATTCTTTTCCCTCTATCCTATATTTTTGGTGATATATTTGCTGAGGTGTATGGCTGGCGAATTGCTCGAAGAATTATTATGTTTTGATTCTTTTGTATTATTTTAAGTGCTGGTATTCTTTTTCTTGTTCAGATCCTTCCTGCGGCAAGTTTTTGGTCCCATCAATGAAGTTATGAGGCTATTCTCGGGCTGGTTCCACGTATTACGCTGTGAAGTATTTTTGGATATCTTGCCGGTACTCTTTCCAACGCTTGGACACTTTTGTTTATAAAAAAAATCACTGGTCCAAAATGGCTCTGGATGAGAACCATTGGCTCAACGCTTATAGGACAAACCCTCGATAGTACTATTTTTTGTTTGATAGCGTTTCTGGGAACCATGGGTCATGCCGATCTTATTGCTCTCGCCCTCTCAAATATCGTTTTTAAGGTCGCCATAGAAGTCCTCTTCACCCCTGTTACGTATAAAATCGTGAAATATATGAAGCAATAGCAAGCTTGTTCTTTTGACACCAGTATCAAGGAGGCTACAATTTCTGTATGAACATCCACACACTTCTCGAACAATGGCGCTTGCGCAACGTCATTAGTCCTGAACAATATGATTGTATGCTAGCTGATGTGCAATCACAGCAGAGTGATGCTCGTTCTCATCGTTTTACCCTCATTGTTTCAGTCCTCTGAGCTATTTTACTGGGGGCCGGATTTATTCTCTTTTTTGCTAGCAATTGGGAATCTCTCAGTCATATCACCAAACTCATTCTTATACTTCTTTTGCCGATCCTGCCTCTTTCCGGAGGATATTATCTTTCCGAGATACAGAAAGGGTTTCCCATTCTTGGTAAGAGTTTAATCTTTTTAGGAGTACTTCTTATCGGAGCCTCTATTGCTCTCTATTGACAGCTCTACCACCTGGATAGTAATCCAAAATGACTTTTTCTTACCTGGTTTTTACTTTCTATACCATTTACCTATATTGTTCCTTTTGGTGCGGGAGCTATTGCTCACACTCTTCTCTATATTATTTGGTTTCAATTAGCTTTCGTGTTCCGCGAAAACACTTGGGGGAATACAGAACCAAATGAAAACACATTTGCTCTTTGGTTCCTGGGTATGGGCCTTGATCTTCTTCTGATAGGACTGCTGCTCCAATGGAAAACAAAAATGTTTGAAGCTATTCATACTTCTTATAGACAGTTTGGTCTTTTCTTCATTTTGTTGGCTGGTTGGATATACACCCTCGGCATATATGTTACCGACGTTCTCGATTATTCTGATTTAGTACGTTTTTTCCTCAATCTGGGGTATATCATCTTGCTTGGAGTTGCTGTGTGGGGGGGTATTGTTCGGCGTCAGTCATATGTCGTTTCACAAACATTTTTTTGGATAGCGGTCTACATCATTAGTCTTTATTGTGATTTTTTCTGGAGTCTTTTTGGACGATCACTTTTTTTCATTGTTTTGGGCTGTATTGGTCTTCTTGGTGGATTTTGGCTCGAAAGATCGCGACGGAAAGTTCTTTCATTTGTTCTTAAAAATTAGCCATGAAACACAAAAAACATATTGCCTTCCTAGGAAGTATCTTTCTTTTTATACTTGTTATAACCTCAGGGGTGTTTTTTCAAGAATATGTACGACGTAATGGTCAAGAAGTCATCCTTGCTACTGTGCCAGTTGATCCTCGAGACATCCTTCGCGGAGACTATCTTGAACTTGCCTATGAAATTGGTCGTGGAGAGAAAGCGGTACATTTTGTAAAAACACTCGAACATAACACAATCGTGTATGCACTTTTGACACTTGATGGTACGGGTAGGATACAAGAATATTCTTTCTCAACAGTAAAACCAAAGAATTGATCCTATATTCAGGGTAAGGCTCGAGTTCATACTTGGGAAAGATACGAATATGAAGATTCTTCCTGAATGGAAAAGCTCATCACAGAAAAAAATGGAACAATATATTACCCTCAAATAGAGCAGTATTTTGTACCAGAAGGAAAATGATGGTCTATAGATCGTATGGGACGATGGGATGCGAATACAAAACTGGAAGTGCGCATTGCGCTTTATCGAGGCAGAGGGCAAATACTTGATCTTTTGGTGAATGGCAATCCTCTTGATTTTTCTCAAATAGAAGCAGAAAATCCATGGAGGTAAAAGGTAGTTCTTTACCATCTTTGTGCCTTTTTCCAGGAATTTCTATTTTTAACGCGCGATAGTTATGTATTTTCTTCTTGTGGCGCGCACCATGTGTAGCTATTAATACATTTTAATTGTTCTTGTTGCATTCATAACGGACACCCATTTTCTCCTATTAGAAGAGTATTCCTGGATTGCATGTTCGACACAGATGATAGACAACAATTGGTATTTTTTTGTTTATAACATCCTCGTGCAAGCGCTTCATAATAAGGATCAATGAAAGATTTTATGGTATTTTCCTTTTGTCGATAATCGACATATTTCATACCCACTACTCCCGCCCCCAAGAGAGTTAGAAGAATACAGAAGACGACCGATAATGCGGGAAGGATTCGAGACATTTTTATTTTTTATATGCTATTTTACTGATTTTTCTTCCAACATCGTCTATGTTTTCATAAAAATTCCCCCTTTCACCTTGTATTATAGTATATATTTCTTGTGCTATAGTTGGGGCATATTGTAGGCGAAGATGATATCGAAAAACCTCTTTCCTGAGAGCTGCCCTTCTCGGTATTTTTATTTCCGGAGGATAACTCCCCAGTTCTTTATAGGCTCGATATATCTCGGAAAGAGATTGCACCACCTGTTCTAATTCGGTCGGTGTTAATTTTCTATCCAAGGAAATATTTTCAACATATAGTAATCTTTGTGATCCAATTCCTTTGCCTTGAATGACACCAACAGGCACATATCATCTTTTTATAAGAAAGATGATTAAATAATGTAGTTTTGCTGTCTCAAAAGGAGGAATACCACTAATGGCTTCAATAGTATCTCGTACAATATCGCCATATCATTTTTTCTCTCATTTCTCTATTTCTTTTAATACTCGATGAGCAATATGTGTTTTCACGTCCTGTACACATGCATGCATTATTTCTTCTTCATGGATACTGACAACTGTAACTAGGGGTGATCGGGGGGGAAGTCAGTAAAATCCACTCTCAGGATCTTCGGTTATAATTACTTTTCCATCTTTACACGTAAAAGACGATTTTTCTGTTCATCATAAATAAGATTCCACTGCCTCTCTCTGTCCGGGGATATGGAGAGATTCGAGAGGCCTTTTGATCGGTTCGGGAACAGATACATTCATCTCTCTATATTGCCACTTTTTTTCTCAAGAGGCAACTATTCTACCAGCATTTTCTCCTTTTCGAATTTTATTTTTATCCTTTGACCTTCCCGGAGAGTTCCATCGAGAAGTTTCGTAGAGAGCGGATTAATGATGTATTTTGTGATAGCACGTCGGAGAGGACGGGCTCCAAATTGAGCATCGATCCCATGCTTCATAAGATAGGCATAAACAGTCTTATCCCAAGTTACTGTGATATCTTTTGTTGTGAGCATAGTACACACTTTTGCTAATTCAAGATCGATGATGGAACGAAGAACCTCATCATCGAGTGGTTGGTACATGATGATGTCATCAATACGATTGATAAGTTCAGGACGCAGATAGTTTCTCAGCTGTCCTATGATCATATCATTCAAGGCTTTCATCTGGATATTGTCGACATTGTGTCCACCCTTTTCAGGCGCAAAGAAATCCATGATCTTCTCAGAACCGATATTGCTGGTCATGATGATGATGGTGTTTTTGAAGTCGACTGTGCGACCCTTCCCATCAGTAAGTCGACCATCATCGAGGATCTGAAGAAAGACATTGTAGACATCAGGATGAGCCTTTTCTATCTCATCAAAGAGTAATACCGAAAAAGGTTTTCGTCGAACGGCTTCTGTTAATTGTCCACCCTCATCATGCCCAACATAGCCTGGAGGGGAACCGATAAGGCGGGCAATAGAGTGTGACTCACCATACTCGCTCATGTCGATCCTAATAAACGCGCCACTATGATCGAAGAGAGTATGGGCGAGAGCCTTCGCTGTTTCCGTTTTGCCGACACCTGTTGGCCCGAGAAAGAGAAAACTTCCAATCGGACGGTTTTTGTCTGAGAGTCCCGCCTTTGAACGCTGGACAGCTTCTGCGACAGATTTGAGTGCGTGGTCCTGTCATTTAACTGACTCTTGAAGGCGTTCGAAGAGGTGGAGATATTTATCGTTTTCTGTTTGAATGAGTTTACCAACGGGAATCCCTGACCAACGAGAGATGACGGTTGCTATATCTTCCGTGTCGACGGTATCTCGAAAGAAGCTTCGACCGTCTTGTCGACGTGCTGCAGCAATAGCTTCAAGCTTCTTTTGTTCCGTATCGAGCAAAGGAAGCTTTTTGTATCGTATCTCTGCCACGGCTGCGTAATCAGCATCACGTTCGAGCTGTTCTGCTTGGAGAATAAGTTTTTCTCGATCTTCACGAATTTTTTTTAAGTCCTGCATCATTTTTTTTTCGTCTTCATAGGCAGCGTGGAGTTTTTTTTGTACTTCAGTGAGGTTGGCAAGTTCTTTTTCTATGTCGACAATGCGTGTCTTATTTCCTTCTTCTGATCGGTCTTTTTGTTCTCGCAGAAGAGCTTCTCTCTCGATTTGGAGGGAATGAATTTTTTTGTCGATTGTGTCTATTTCAGCGGGCTTACTGGTAGAACCAATCTTCAGTGCCGAAGCTGCTTCATCGATAAGATCAATGGCTTTATCAGGTAGTTTACGATCTGGCAAGTATCGTGCCGACATGTCCACTGCCGCCACGAGAGCAGAATCAGTAATCTTAATAGCATGGAAGGTTTCATATTTATCTTTGACACCCCGCAGAATAGTAATGGCGTCATCACGTGTTGGTTCATCGACCATAATTGGTTGAAAACGTCGTTCGAGAGCGGCATCTTTCTCAATATATTTTCGGTATTCATTAATCGTTGTAGCACCAATAACCTTGATTCGTCCTCGGGCAAGGGCGGGCTTGAGAAGATTTCCAGCATCCGTTGATCCTTCGCTGGCACCAGCCCCAACAATGATGTGGATTTCGTCAATAAAAAGAATGATCTCGCCATCGGATTTTTCAACCTCATCAATAACAGACTTCAGACGCTCTTCAAATTCGCCACGATATTTCGCACCGGCAATCATCGCTCACAGATCGAGAGTGAGAATCTTTCTGGATAGAAGTGCATCCGGCACTTCACTATTTACGATTCGTATGGCGATACCTTCTACAATAGCTGTTTTACCAACCCCAGGATCACCAATAAGAACAGGATTATTTTTACTTCGACGTGCCAGAATTTGAATAGCCCGACGGATTTCTTCATCACGACCAATAACTGGGTCTATTTTGCCTTTTTTGGCTTGCTCGATGAGATCGATGGTATATTTTTTGAGCGATTCATAGAGATTCTCAGCAGTATTCGAAGTGACCTTTTTCCCATTTCGGAGTTTTTTGACGGACTCTGCATAACTTTTCAGAGTCACGCCAGTAGATTTGAAAATTGGTTCGAGTGATTGAGCCGATTCAAGGAGCCCTATCATGAGGTGTTCTTCTGTGGTATAACTATCGCCCATATTTTTCATGGCCTTTTCTGCACTTTGTAAAACCTTTATAAGTTCTTGTGATGCTCCGGGCTCGTTTGCAGTGTCATCTATCTTCGCCAATTTTGACAGGGCATTATCGACATTATTTTTGAGGAGAGAAATATGGCCTCCAGCACGTTCCAGAAGAGATTGGTTAATGCTTTCGGGGGCATGTATGATGCTTCGGAAAAGATGGAGTGGTTCAATAGTAGTATGGCCTGAATTTTGGGCAAGCTGGAAAGATTCTTGAAGCCTTTCCTGGGCAGCCATTGTGAGATGTTGGTTCATATTTTAAGGGGATAAAATATAAAATTAGCACCTACATTATATAGGTGCTAATTTAGAATGCAAGAATTTTTATTCTGTTGGCAAAATATACTTTCGTTTTTCCACAAAGTTTTTCAAAACAAACTCAAGCTGATTTAAATAGTTTTTGTCGAGAAAGGCTCTATTACGTACCCTGAGCTCCATTCCTGGTGTAAGTATTTCTGTTGCTTCAACCAGTTTATTCTTGCTTTTTAATCGAGATTTGAACATGTTGAATCGATTTGCTACTGATTCGAGGGTATCACCTTCTTGTACTCGGTAGACGGTCCAGATGCTTTTGTATACCATGATGTTCAATCCTACAAACATTGCTGCGAAGAGGACAATGACTCCTTTGACTGAGTATGTTGCGACTACAACAGTTTCTTTCATGGTCGTTGAAAGGGCATTCTTCGTCGCAAAAACTGTTTTATCTACTTTTTCTTTACCAAATTTTTGTATGGCCAAATTTTTTACCTTTCTTATCGGAGCACCAAGAATAGAAAATCCGTTTCCATTAGGCGTATTCCCATCATCAAGAACGGAACTCACGAGCATATTTGCTTCTTCTACATTTTTTCCCTCTTCCGGTCATACCTGAGGTACATTGCCATTGTCGCGGACAATTTGAACAGGAATATTTTCGTCTTGCCGCGACGCGACCCTTCTTCTATTTTCTTCTTCCCTATTTCATTGCCAAGCCACTCCGCCTCATTGCTGTATAGGGGTAGGAGACGGATTTTCTTCATCAGGAAGTATTTCATTACCAACTACATCATCGTTATTTTTTGCATTTTCTTTTTCTCAGTCTTCCTCATTATTGGCTTCAGGTTTGTTGTTATTATTAAGCTCTCATTCTGAACAGCCTAATGTGAGAATACTTCCATTATATGTACTTATATTCTGCGATGCATCTCTTGCTTGCAAGGTATAATGATATCGATGACAAGATACTAAATTGCTTATAGTGGCTGTATGATTTAATTGTGTGTTAATTGTCATTTGTGACATGCCCACATTTGTCACAGCATCTGTCCAATATACTTGTACCACAGCGTTTTCATTTAAATTGAACGAATAATGAATATTATTAGTTGAAGGCGTAACCACAATATTTGAGAATATAGGGGAAGACAAATCGCTAATTACTTGTCCTCAACTGGCACTTGCAGCACAACTTTTGAGATTAATAATACTTCAATTCACGGTGCCACCATTGTTTGTGGAACAATCATAAAATGTACCGTTTCCTGTTACAGTTCAGAGGTTCGATGAATAATTTCGAAAACTAGCATTTCCATTCACGACCCCAAGATTATCACTAGAATTGTGAAATTCACCAGTTCAAACTATGGAATTTCATAATTCCAATAGGGATGTATCTCGAAAAATATAATTTGTAATTATTGTGGTACCGTTACTTGCATATCTATTTCATAAAACTATACCAGAAAATCTCTCACTTCCACTTATCTCAAGTGTATTACTGGTAGGTACTGGACCAAAATAGGTTGAATTATATGTTACATTACCAGTTATGGTTCCATTTTGATTAATTCTACTTGAGCCATTCAAAACAACACTAGTAGGTGTTCTACCAATACTTAAGATACTGCTATTGTTTAAAACTAAGGTTGTAATTGGTGTTACTCCATCGGGCCGGTAGATTACTCCGTTATATGTTCCAGACCAGCGACCACTGTTAATAATTATTTGATTTCCTGTAGGTACTGGACCAAAATAGGTTGAATTATATGTTACATTACCAGTTATTATAGAATCTTGTATAAAAGAAGAATCGTTCAACAGAACATTACCTGAAATCGATCCTCCAACCATAGAGCTCGTGTTATTGAATGTGGCATTTCAATTTAAGGCTCCAGTTCCTATACTATTTCCTTGAAATATCCAAGAATTAATAGGTGTTGTTTCGTCAGTGCTGAGATATGATCCGGCTACTCCTCATGACCATTGAGTGTTGTTTGGTACAGTCATTACACCAGAAACAGCATTTTCAAAACTTGCCGATCAGCTTATTTGAGCAAATGATGTTGGGTATGAAGTATCATTAAATCGAGCATTTCCTGTTATTTGACCTCCGAAACGGACACCACCATTGAAAGTCACATTTCCTGTTATTGCAATCCCATCAAGATCAGAAAAGATACCAGAAGACTCAAATACTATACCTACTGATCATGATGTAAGAGATGCCGGTTTTGCCCATGCGTTAGTAAGATCTACTCGAGGTGCTGTACTGCCCTGTATAATAACATTATCTCTTATCCGTGGAACAAAAGGTGCTTGCATTGTATGTCCACTATCAAGCCACCAATTATTTGTTACAGTTGACCAAAGATCGTCGCTACCTGATTGAAACCAATAAAATGTTTGTGCACAATCTTCTTCAACAGTTGTTGTTCATAGAACTAATCAACCATTATTACCATTGTAATATGCATCACATGAGAAATATGCATTTCCATTTACCGTCCCACCATTGGTACCAGATCAAAAAAATTCAGCGCTTCCTACTCATCATGATAGGATACCAGATGTGTCATAAAATTTGGCGTGCCCACTAATAGACCCATCATTCAATCATCCTCCATTTCTAAAAATAGCATTTCAGGTTCAGCTTAGCTGATAACTTGAACCATTAAAAATAAATGTTTCACCAGCTGTTGCCCCAGCAAAGAGCGCAGAATCTCCAGGTGCATTGACCACGATATTTCTTCAGGCTATTATTTGCCCCAAACCTCATGTAGCGTTAGAGTATTGGCCCCCAGCCTCTATCGTTAGCGAAGATACACGGATTGATTCTCACCAAAAACTCTGAGCCGTGTTTTGAGCCACTCTACTGTTTAATATTACATCGTCTATGATTCCTGGAATTGCATTTGGTATATCAAGGGTATTCGTCCAGTTTGCTGAATTGCCCCAATCTTCATCAGCTGCTCATCAGTTGAAATAAAAAGTATTACCACTTTGGCAACTAGACTCTACTGTCGTTACACCCAAAACTGTACCTGAATTGTTCCCGCTTTTATATGCATCACATGAGAAATATGCATTTCCATTTACTGTGCCACCATTGGTACCAGATCAACGAAATTCGGCACTTCCTACTGATCATGAGCCAATTCAAGCTGTTCCATAAAAAATAGCATTTCACGATACACTACCATCGCTCAAAAGACTTCCGTCATAAAATATTGCATTTCCTGTAACGCTTGTTTGCAGAGCAGTATTCCTTTCAAATATAAATGTTGTCGCTGTGGCTCCACAAAATAAAGCAGAATCCCCAGCACCCTCTTTTATTCTTAAATCTCAACTTACTGTTGGACTTGAAAGAGAACTTCCTCCACCGCCACATATATATCTTCCTTCTGGATTAATCGTAATAGAAGCAAAGTTTAACGTATTACCTGCTGAATTATAACGGACAACATTATTTATTACTACATTATCACTTGTACTTGGTATTCCTCCCCGATCCCAGTTTATTATATTACTCCAATCTTCATCCCCTGCAACTCCCGTGAAAACAAAAGTTTCCGCTAGAGCCGAAAAAGGCAACAGAATACTTAAAAAAAGCAGAACAGACCAATATTTTTTTCTTGAGATCATATACTTCATTATTATATTATAAGATAAAGTCTTTATCCATTTTATTTATAAACAATGAATTGCAAATATATTCTCTTTATCTCTGATATATAATTGCTTCACAGAAAGGAATTTCACAATATGTCGAATCTTTCTCGAGAAAAATAGTCTATCTTCGACACGATGACTTTGAGTATTTTTTGTATTCAAAAAGGAAATCATAGATATAACGATATCTCATAATTTCTTGTCGAAAGTGTCAATAATTATTCCTGCATGTAATTTTCAAGATGTCAGTATTTCGTATTATTTCGTAAATCATGGAGTACAAAAAATTCTAAAATCAAAAAACCAAGCACAAGAATTATTGAAGGAATAAGCACATTTTGTGTTATATAAATATTATATACTCCATGGATAAGTGTTGCACATAGCACACCCATCCAGAATCCCTGAATTGTTTTGAGTTTTGTATATCCCTTCCATCCCAGAAC
>CAYPRD010000024.1:0-15963 GCA_964413195.1 uncultured Candidatus Peribacteria bacterium | reverse complement strand
GGAGACCGAGAGCGCGCCAGAGCGCTCCGATCATGAGCATATTGGAGAGGAGTTCATTGGCGCCAAATTTTTTTGGAATCGCGTATTCTGGGATAAAAATTGTGGAGAGTTGTTTTTCTTGTATACGAGCATTGTACCCGCTGATAGCATTGTGCTTTTCATCACCATAGATCATGAGTCCCCCCTCACGAACATGGGGGAGTGCATTGATGGATCATACGCGATCAAACGCGACGATGATATCCGAAAATTCATGAATATTGTGCACTGGTGACGTGCTTACTTCAATACGAAAATACGTACAGCCTCATTTGATCAGGCTCGGATATTCGCGATCTGCGACTACAAAATATCCTGCTGTCTGCAATGATTCCATGACAATATCTCCTGCCGAGAGGAGACCAGAACCACTGGATCATGTGAGGATGATGTTCATTATAGTTTTTGCAGGGTAGTGATAAAATTTTGTCCCCAGTTTTCGATAATTTTCTGATTGTTTACTTTGAGTGGACTACGATTGATTTTGAGAGCTCAAGTCATCACAGTGCCGCCATGTTCTTGTATCCAGAGCTCAATCTGATCAGCGGCATATACATTATACTCTCGGTCATACCGATGATCTCCGAGGCCAATAGCAGCGTAGGGTATGTGTCGGAGTTTTTTTTCTTTGAGGATTTCTTCGAGAAACTTCCGGAGACTCTTTTCAATCATCCCATGACCATAGGTCCCAGAACCGAAGAGGGCAAAATCAATATCTTCTTGCCAAGTAGTATCCACAGCAACGTCCTGAAGGAGGAGGGTGATATCGGATTTTTGAAAAAGTTCGACCAACGCCTCTCCTACAAGTCGAGTATTGCCTGATATGGTTGAATAGTAGAGGATACCGTGCATGATGGCATTATATATAAAGCAGAAAATATGGAAGAGTAAAGTTTTTGAATTTTACAACATTTCTCTATACTTCAGATATTTCCCCCTATGACTCGTACTCGATTTGCTCCATCACCCACAGGACAGCTCCATATCGGAGGACTACGTACCGCTCTTTTTGCCTATATTTGGGCAAAAAAAAATCATGGGCAATTTCTTGTTCGTATCGAAGACACGGATAAAACTCGTGAAGTAGAAGGTGCTCGTGAGGGACTTCTCGACACACTTGCACTTTTTGGAATTCATCCTGATGAGAGCATTCGTGCGGGCGGAGAATATGGCCCCTATATTCAGTCGGAGCGCCTTCCGATATATCATGAATATATTGAGAAACTTATTGCTCAAGGTGATGCGTACTATTGTTTCACGACAGAAGAAGAGCTCGAAGCTCACAAGAAAAAAGCAGAAGAGGCCGGTATCATGATTCCATTTCGAAGTCCCTATCGAGATATCACTCTTGACGAAGCAAAAGCGAAAATCGCGGCAGGTGAAAAATATGTGATTCGTATGAAAATCCCAAAAGGGGAGACGATAACATTCGTGGATGGGCTCAAGGGAAAAATATCTGTCCCAAGCGCTGATGTCGATGACCAGGTGCTCATAAAATCAGATGGATTCCCGACCTATCATCTTGCGATGGCGGTCGATGATCACCTCATGAAAATCACGCATGTCCTGCGGTGAGATGAATGGCTTCCAAGTACCCCGAAACATGTTCTCCTGTACCGTATGTTTGGTTGGGAAGCACCTGAATTTTATCATCTTTCTGTTATCCTCGGAGCAGATAGGAAAAAGCTCTCAAAACGTAATGGCGATACGCATGTGAGCCAATTTCTTGAGAATGGTTATCTCAAGGAAGCCCTCCTCAATTACATCGCCCTGATTGGTTGGAACTCAAAAACAACAAAAGAGATTTTCTCACTCCCAGAACTTATTGAGGCGTTTACTCTGGATGGTCTCCAGATAGCAAACGGTATATTTGATCCTGAGAAACTCAAATGGATGAATAGTAAATATATTGCCGCAACGCCGGTAGGAGAACTTCGAAAAACTCTCTCAGGATATCTCAAACAGTACAATCCGGCGTTTTATGAAAATACTTTTATTACACACGACGAAGCATTTAATGATGCTGTGATAGCCGAAATACAAAAGCGATGTGAAACTCTGGCGGATTTCCCCTCACTTTCGGAATGTTTTTATACGGAGCCAGAAGTCGATATAGCACTGCTTCTCTCAGAGAAAATGTGAGTTACTGATCTTATTCAGGCCCGCGAAGCACTCCAATTTGGTCTTGATATAATACAAACATTCTCGACAACTCCATCTCGTGATACACTCAAAGATGCTATGATTCCAAAAATCGTGGAAACAGGAAAGAAAAATGGTCAGATTCTTTGGCCTCTTCGAGTTGCCCTGACGGGTAAAGAGTTTTCTCCGGGAGTGTTTGAGATGGTTGAAATTATTGGTGTTGATCGAGCGTGTGCTCGTATAGAGCGTGTTTTAGCAAAAAATTTGTCATAAAAATAAGCACAAAAAAGTTGCTTTTTGGCACCAAGACACGTATACTATTTTTAGCTTCAAAAATATGAATTTTCTCATCCTCAAAACTGTTATTGAATCAACTATCCAGAATTATAACCATCAGAATCAGTCTGCTCGTATTTCTGAAAACAATGTTTTTATTACTCAAATGTCACAAAAGGGTGTCGATCTTCTGATCCGTTGTCCTCATACAGGAAAGGAGATTACTGTCCGTGCAGAAGTGAACTTTATGAACGGACCTCTTCCGACTCACTTCTCGATTATGGGTGGTGGTATGCCTGAGATTTCTGGGCAGATCAATGATAATGATGTGATAGAAGTACGCCAAGCATTACAAAACAATACTACGATCTCTGATCTTTTTGGCGAAGCTGAATAAGTCATGATTGCCTTCTTGGTTCATTTTTTTCGTCTTATTTTTTGGTGGATAGTTGTTATCCTCTGTATTGGTGTGATTGGATATTTTCTCCTGCCTTTTCTGCAGGAAAAAACACGGGCTCTGTCTCAAGGAAAATGGGAAAATCAAACTCGGATTGGACTTTTGCAAGATACAGTCACGGGAAAGACGGGGAATTTTTTTCAAATTGCGAGAGATGCCTTCTATGATGTGGTAGTTGATCGAGGTGGGAAGAGAACAGTTTTGTATACCAAAGACGAAAATGGAATTTATGTTTCACAGCCAGCTAGTCGCTAATTTTTCATATATCCTCGGATAAATTCTTCACCAGTGAGAACTTTTTTCCCAGCGGGGTGCAGTCTTTTTATACGCAGAGCACCTCCGTTTACTCAGAGAGCAGGAAGATTGCCTATAATGCTCCATTCTCCGGGTGCAAGAGGAGAAGAGCTTTTCTCTATTTCTATGAGGCCTACTCTGATATCGTTATAAAAAGTAAACAGTCCGGGCCATGGCGTATATGCTTGCCACCGATGGTATACTTCCTCGGGCGTCCAGGAAAACTGAAGTTCACCATCTTTTTTTTCGATTTTTTTTGTGTATGTTGCCTCAGCATGATTCTGTTTTTTGGCGATGATATTCCCGTTTTCAATGCCGTTAAGTGCCTGCATAATGAGAGGACCTCATAGGCGTCATTTTTTCTCATACAGTGTGCCAGTGGTGTCTTCGGGGGTGAGTATCCATTCTTCCTGAAGGAGAATATCGCCTTCATCCATGCCAGCATTGAGTTGCATAACAGTGAGCCCCGTCATATGAGCTCCATCCAGGAGGGCTTGTTGTATGGGTGCCGCTCCGCGGTATTTTGGTAAGAGAGAGGAGTGCAGATTAATGAAGCCGTGTCTGGGTATGTCCAATACCACTTGAGGCAAGATTTTTCCATAGGCCACAACAATACCAATATCAGGACTGAGTGCGCGAAAGACTTCTAAAAATTTTTCATCCTTGAGTTTTTCCGGCCGGAAAAGAATCATATTTTTTTCTTTTGCCTTTTTTGCTACTGGAGATTCTTGGATATCATGACCTCTTCCTCACACAGTGTCAGGATTTGTCACGACTCCAACAACTTCTACTTGATTCTGCTTGGACAGATAATCGAGAATGTCCGCAGAAAGTTGCGGAGTTCAGAAAAAAAGTACGCGTAGTTTTTTCATGATATTATTGACAAAAAGGAATAATTATAATACTAAGAAATAGTTTAGGATAAGTATACGTTTTTTTTTCTATAACCAACTGTATATGGTTCCCCATGCTCCAAAAGCTGCTCATGTTGATGATCTATTGCCAGCAGAAATACTTCCGAATCAATTAAAAGGATTAACGACAATTAAGATTTTATGATGTAAGATTATCCCAGATAAAAATGTATTTTTTTGTAAAACAGGATGACACCTTCTTGAAATATCTATAAGCATGTCAGACGCTCATAACAATCCTGAAGACAGAAATGCAGCAGCAGAGAAATTTTTTGCATATTTTCGTGATCATTTTCCTGATTTTGCATCTCGTCTTTTTTGAGTTCGGTTTACCTGGCCCCTTGGTCAAGATACGATCGCCCCAAAGATAGAACTTTCGTCTTCAACACGTGAAGAAGTTCGGACTACTTTGATGAGTGGAGGTATTGAACCTCGTGAAATCACTCTCTCTCGAGCGGGTTTTTTGCGTCGTTCTTTTTCTGGTCGCTCTGCTCATGTACTTTTAGTACGTGCTGAACCTCCAGCATATAAACAGCAGCCAGAGCTTTGATCGGCAGAGGTAAGAGGAGTTATGATTGGCTTACAAGAAGAGTTACGAAGAATACTCAAATTCCAGGGGCCTTTCTCTTGCAAACTGCACGGTTAAACCCGAATTTTTTTCACAACTTCGCCGTAGCGGAGACATTTTTCTGTCGTTCATTTTCCAGTCAGTCAGATAAAAATCCATATTAGTCCCAACAGAATGAGAAATATACCCGGATGCCATGATACGATTTCTTCAATATTATTTACCACAAAACCTTCTGTGTTTTGTGTTGGTTGAAATACAGTACGAATGGGATCCATCATTGGTCACCCGATGATCACCAGCGCCACTCCGTGAAGAGCTTGTTTCCATCGTAGCCAAGAATGCTTCATGATACAGGCAGTGATGATCCCACGTCCAAGAAAAAAGAGAGCGACAATCATAAGTCCATATTCTATCTTTTGTTCTGTTTCTGGATTTTTCACGCCAATAAATGGTATATCAATAACAGATCGATCCTGTGCCCACCAAAGAAGGAGAAGTATGAGAACACCTGTTGCAATATGCATTATTCGGATGGTAGTATCGTGTGGTCTCTTTGCGAGGAATTGTGCAATTTTTAAAAGAGTAGGGTTCATAGGTAATATTTTGGTGAAGTATATCTATTTTTTGAAAAATAAAAAGCTTGAGAAATACAGAAACAAATTATACTACGCACATGCCCGGGTGGTGAAATGGTAGACACGAGGGACTTAAAATCCCTTACCGAAAGGTATGCCGGTTCGAGTCCGGCCCTGGGCACCAAATTGTTGAAAAATAAAATAGAAAAGTGTAGCATGTGTTTATGCGACACTTTTTTTATTTTCTGAGCTTGGTATCTTTCTTCCTTTTCACCCACCCTCTCTGGGGGGCAACGGAAGAGATGCTTATCGTAAAAATGACTGATTTAGCCCAGAAAGAACGTCTCTCAGAAAATACACGAAAAGTTTTTTTCAGTCAAAAATGAGAAAAAACACAACAGACTCGTCCTGAAATGCTGACCACTCTATCAGAGATGCATGACTATTATAAACGACGACAAAAATTGTATTATTTTCCTCTCCTCGATTTTCTGGTAACTAATAAAAAAACATTTATCGAGTTTCCGGAATCACCGATTCTCGATACCCTCCTCGAAACATATGCTCTTGATCGGTACACGCGATACATGGACTACAAAAATTTTGAACGCATATCTCACGAGCGTCAACACGAAGAAATCATGCGAGAACTACCAGAAAATCTCATTATCCCAACACCGCATTCGTCTGATACCTACCAATCTATCGTTGTCGATATCAGCGACCAAAGACTCTATGCTTTTGCTGATGGTGTACTCATTGCTTCTTCTTCGATTACTTCAGGAAGAAAAGGTTTCGGAACGGTGAGAGGAGATTTTTCCGTCAAGAAAAAACAGACACAGCGTATCATTAGTTCACCATTCACTGATCCGAAACATCAGTATAGATTGCATGTAGATTATTGGATTCAGTTTCACAAATCATTTGGGATCCATGATGCCTGTAATAGTAAAAATTGCTGGAGAAAAAAATTTGGTACACCGGACTATCTCGCCAATGGAAGTCATGGTTGTGTAAACACGCCATATGAATTTATGGGATGGTTGTATGACTGGTCTCTTCCCGGTACTCGAGTGTCCATTGTTCAATAGATTTTTTGGGGACCCAGTATCAAAATTGGACATTTTTTATAAATATTTTATAAGAAAAATAGAGCAGTTTTGTGTTTGCAAACACCCCTCTTTTTCCTAGAATAAGAGGGTGTTTTTGTTGATATTTAAGCAATTTTTCAAAAAAAGCTTGTATCATTCAATACCGAGCCCGAATAAAAATTGTACTCACCTTAATTTCTAATAATTTTCACATGGCAGCTAGTGATCTCGTCGCTCTCGTAGATGTGGGAAGTTCTCGCATCAAAACGCTCGTTGGTTCCTTTATCCCTGATCCAGCAAATCCCAATCGTCCAAAACTCAACATATTGGGTGTTGGTGTTGTGAAGTCTGATGGTGTACGGAAAGGAGTCATCCTTGATATGGAAGAGTTCAAGAAAAATCTCGATGAATCTCTGACCGAGGCAGAAAATATGGCAGGGCAGCAATTCCCTCATGTTGGTATCTGTCTTTCTGGAACAGGTATTCAAATTCATCATAACAAAGGTATGATTGCGATTCCTTCAAATGAGGTAACGCAAGATGATGTGAATAGAGTTTTGGATATGGCGCAAAATGGTATCACACTTACCAATCAGACAGTTCTGAAGATTATTCCAGAATCTTTCTCAGTTGATCTCGAGCATCACGTCAAATCTCCTGTTGGCATGAGCGCAAAGAAGCTCGAGGTGAACGCCCATATTTTTACGGTTCCAACGACTGCACTCAACAATGTCCGTAAGGGCTTTAAAGACGTTGGTATCGATGTGGTGGATGTGTTTCCATCACTTCTGACTTCACCAGAAGCAGTACTCACTCGACGACAAAAAGAACTCGGTGTTGTCTGTGTAGATATTGGGTCGTCATGTACTGGTGTCACCGTTTATGAAGAAGGTGTTTTACGACACGCATGTATCATACCGGTTGGTGGTGAATATGTTACTTCTGATATTGCTCTCGGTGTGCGTGTGTCTGTCGATGTTGCAGAGAAGCTCAAAACTGATTATGTTGATCTAACTTTCTGTGACCAGACAAAACCAAAAGATGAAGAGATTGCCCTCAATCGTATTGATAAAAAAGAAACTGAATCTGTTTCAAAACTCTATCTTGCACAGATCGCTCAAGCACGATACAAGGAGATACTTTCTCTCGTTAATAATGAACTCAAGCGAGTGGGACGTGATGGTATGCTTCCAGAGGGAGCAGTATTTGTTGGCGGTGGTTCCAAGGCTCGAAATCTCATCGATCTAGCAAAAGCGGAGCTTCGCTTACCATGTGCGATTGGTTTCCCAGAAGATCAAGAATTTGTCACTGGAACATCTGTTTCTGATCCAGGCTTTTCTGCTGCTGTTGGAGCTCTTCTACTTTCACAGAAAGTGGGCGGCCTCGGAAAAACTCGCATGTCTCTGGGCGCTGGTCTGGGATGAATCCGTGATTCAGCGAAGAAATTTTTCAAATTTTTGCTTCCTTAACTCTTTTTCTAATCTTTTTCTCTTATGCCAGTCAAAACAACACGAAAGACAACTTCAAAGAGTGGTTCACTCAAGGGTCTTTTCCTCAAAGAATCTACTATGCAACCAGAAGAAGTCAACGTTTCAAAAATGATTTCTCCTGTAGCAAGTATCAAAGTAGTATGATGTGGTTGAGCCGGACAAAATACTATCAATCGTATGATTGAGAGTGGACTTTCGGGCGTGGAATTTATCTCTGTTAATACTGATAATCAGGCATTATTTAATTGTCAGGCTGCTACAAAGCTTGCTATTGGTCCTACGGTTACTCGCGGTCTTGGAGCAGGAGGCGATCCTGAAAAATGAAAAAAAGCTGCCGAAGAATCTATCGATGATATTCGTCGTGTATTGGCGGGTGCTGATATGGTATTTGTTACGTGTGGTCTCGGAGGAGGAACTGGTTCTGGTTCTGCTCCTGTGGTGGCTGAAGTGGCAAAAGATATGGGCGTGCTCGTTGTATGAGTTGTGACAAAACCTTTTGCATTTGAGTGACAGAGAAGAAACAATCAGGCTCTTGAAGCATATGATACTCTCAAGTCCAAGGTTGATACCCTTATCACCATTCCTAATGATAGAATACTCACCATCATTGATAAAAAAACTCCTCTTCTGGATGCATTTAGAATCGTCGATGAAGTATTAGCAAATGGTGTTCAAGGTATTTCTGACCTCATCACACAACCAGGATTGATCAATGTCGACTTTGCCGATATTAAAGCTATTATGCAAAATGCTGGTTCTGCATTAATGGGTATCGGATATGGTCGCGGTGAATCTCGTGCGACGGATGCTGCTCGTGCGGCTATTGAGAGTCCTCTTTTGGAACTTTCTATTATGGGTGCTCGAGGTTTAGTGTTCAATATTACGGGAGGTCATGATCTTTCTATGTTTGAAGTTGATGAAGCTGCCCGAGTTATTACTGGAGCATGTGATCAAGATGCAAATATCATCTTCGGTGCTACCGTGGATCCAAGTTTTGAAGAATGAGAAATCAAGATTACTGTTGTTGCAACTGGTTTCGATGAATCCCAAGTGACTATTCGTCATGACAGCCCATCTGCTCCACGACCTTCTACCGGATCGTCGTCATTTGGACGACGTGTCCTGGGTTCTTCTCAGAACTCTTCTCCAGCAGTTGAGTCACAATCAGCGCCAGATGATCTCGATATTCCAGCATTCCTCAGAAATAGAAAATAATTTTGCGATATGTTTATCGCGATAGAATGAGTGGATGGTGCCGGAAAAGATACTCAGCTTAAGCTTCTCTTGGGGTATTTGATCGATCAAAATAAGCACCGTGTTATCACAAAATCTCGTGAACCATCACGCATGACTGAAGCAGGGAAGAGGCTCAATGAGATAGCCCAACAACATATTGAAGTGTCTGCACTTGAAACAGCGAAACTGTTTTCAGAAGATCGTCGAGAACTTGAATTGTTTCGAGCTTCTCTTCTTGCACGAGATGTCTGGATTATTTCTTCCCGCTCGGATCTTACAACCTATGTCTATCAGGGGTATGCGAGTGGGGTCAGTTTTGAGGAAATCTACGAACTTCATAAAGATATTCTGGCTCCAGATCTGACTATCGTTCTCATGATAACTGTCGAGACCATGCTCGCACGTCTTGGTTCTCGTACAGAAGCAAAGGAAGTGTATGAGCAGGAAGATTTTCTCCGTCGATGTCATGCTGGTTATGTTTCAGCAATAGAGTTTCTCAAATCAAAGGGTCGTACTATTGTCATCATTGATGGGGAGGGGAGCATGGAGGAGGTAGCAGAGAGCATCAGGGCTCTCTTTAGGTAATCTCCTCTTTTCACCAGAGAGGATGTATTTCGTCCATATGAAAATCAGATCACATAATGGTAGTGAGTGCTCGTAGTATCTTTTCTGGTGAGTTTCTCCAGGTAGTTATTTTTTTCAGACATTTGAGTAGAAATAAAGCCGTCACTAAGTCTTCTCTCAGAGAGACTCATGTGATACGTTCATAGGATTTTTTTACAAGTTGGTAGTAGGGAAAATTGAGAACTCACATGACTTCCATTCGCATAATAGTTGCAAATTCTCTTTCTCGAGGTCATATCATTGCTTGTCAGAAATCGATAATTCCAGTTATTTTCCCATCTTTATTTACAAAAATATTTTCTGGTGTTAGGTCAGCGTGACACACGACTTCCTCTTCTTTGTTTTCTTGGTAATCTTTTATAAGGTGGTAGAAGATGGCCCATATTCTTTCCCAGTTTCATACTCCTATTTTTTGTACAACACGATCACGATACTTTTCTGTTTTTTTCACTTCTTTTTCGAGATTAAGTCTTCTCTCTCATTCTTTTCAGAGTTCCTGTCTCTTTTCTGGGAGGATGCTGTGAAGTGTGGCTATATGGAGTGCTAATTCATGACAAAATACCTGGGGAGATTGTAACTCTGACGATAGCTTATTTCCTTCAACAAGTTCCTCGAGGCACCATCAGTCTCCTACTTGTAGTATTCGTCCAGCTGGTATCCCCGCTTGCTGAGCAAGTTGAGAAAAAGCAGCATGTCGCTGGGATTGTTGAGCGTCTTCCGGGGTACTTACTTTTAATACATGCGTTGCTCATGTATTATTCATAACTGTCCATGCTATGGCCGAGTTTCCACCTCACAGTACCTCCCCAGGGCTATATCCTGGGGGTATTATTTTTCTCATTCTTTCCTGCACGACTTCTATCTGAGCCATTGCTTTATTTTCGTATAAAACGGTATTCCTTTTTCAGTTGGCGATTATTTCTTTCATAATATGTGATAAAAAATAATAGAAATGCCCCCTCGAAAGAGGGCATTTTATTTAAAGAGATCGGAGTACTCTCTGAACCTCGTCGGCTATTTCTGTTCTTACTATTTTCTCGAGTCAATGGGAACTTCATTCTGTTCTATCGAGATTACCGTTGTCATTGGATGCTTCTTTGTGTGTTTTCATAAGAAAAAGATAAAAAAATAAAAGCTATGAGGGCAGAATTCCGTTAGGGAGGTTCGAGAGGAAAATAGGGTACAAAAAAGCGCTCAATTGAGCGCTTGGTGATAGAGGTGATATGCGATTTTGTCCGCAAGATGTTACGCGGTATTCCCGGTCAGTCTCATCCTGGTGATCAAAATAACTTTTTAATCATCGTGTTTATTATTTTAGAATTATTTATTATTATGTCAAATTTTTTCTAAAGAAAATAAAAAGCACCCAAAAGGTGCTTCTTAAAAAAATCCAAACGAGAACTATGCAGCAGCCTCGGTCTCAGCTGAAACCTCAGGAGTTACTGTTTCTGTTTCAGGAGTTTCAACAGCAGAAACGATTGTCTCTTCTGTTGTCGTTGTTTCATCAGACATAACGAAATAAGATAGGAAATAAGTGAGCGGAGTATAGTCCTTTCTTCAGTTATCCTATTTATTCCTTGAGACATTTACTGTGTATAGGCTGTAGAGGAGTTTGATAATAGACAAGGATAATAATCTAAAATTATCTCTTCTTCGGCCAGCCCCAATTCCAGTGAGGTGTTTCACCTTTTTTATAACAGATACGAATCAAGGTAATCGTGAGGAGAAAAATCGGAAGTAAAAATGTAAACATCACTTCACGCGTAGGAGAAGTTTCATGAATCGTGAGAGAAAAACCAACCACGAGAACAATATAGATTGCTATCACGAGCCAACCCTGCCATGTCACAGGAGTCCATCACCAACCGAATGGCTTTGCTTTGAACCAATATCCTTTTGGATTATCACGGATATAGTCGCGGTATTTTTGGAACATGAATTTAGTTGTTAAAAGTTACAACGATTTTATCATTTTTTACGGTCCAAGAAGGACATTTGATACTCTGGAAAAATGGCTTCAGTGTTGCCATCTTCTCGGATAATCCATTTTCCAGTTGGTATAATATTAGTTTGTAGTGCTGTTTGGAAAAGACCACTGAATGCCATAATTAAATTTTCAAAATTCGCTAAATGAAAATTTACCTCACGGTCATGTTTTACTTTATGATAGTCATTATACCATTTAATTGGTGGACTGTTGGTGGTCCAATTTTCGAATGGTTCAATGTATTTTACAGTTGGTCGCCAAAAATATAAACCAATAGAACGTTCTTGAAAGCCAAGTTGTCCATTCTCCATTAGGCGATAATCTTGTATTGTCGGTTTAGGAATACTGGAAATATCTGGGTAGTGAAGTTTAGCAACCAATTTGAGATATGTTTCAAATTCTGAACATATTTTCAGAAGCATTGAATGAATAACATGAGAATATGTTTTCAAATTATCATCGCAAGGTTCGATATAATCGAATATATCTAACATATTACGATATATTGAATCAAAAGATGGTTTGTGATATTTATGATTGCTCAGCATATATAATTATAGTTATCCCAAGATGAAACTTACCGTATTAGTTTTCTTATTCTTAAAATAAGATTTGTTATAGAATTATAGAGAACATTTCTGACTAACATAAAGATTTTCTACATACCTCACACCCACACCACTTCACGAGGGGAGTTTCGGAACACCTACATTTTTTTGCAGTGCAGATATATCGGCCGAAGAGAACTATGGCATGATGCATGGTGCGTTTCTGATCTTCGCTGAGAAGTATTTCCAGTTTTTTATCCGTCTCTTCTGGTGTTTTAGTCTTCATGATCCCCATACGATTCATCACACGATGAATATGGGTATCGACGCCGATAAAAGGCATATCATAAAGATGGGAGAGAACGACTTTTGCTGTTTTGATACCCACTCAGGGGAGAGTCTGGATAGTCTCGAGATTATGGGGAATTTTTCCTCCGTGTTCGTGTACGAGTTTTTCTGCTGTCAGGAAAAGATGTCTTGTTTTTACTCGGTAATAATTTACTCACCTCAACATCATTTCGACTTCTTCGTGAGGAATTTTGAGAAGATCGGCTGGAGTCTTGACTCTCTCAAAGAGTTTTTTTGTTGCTCTATTCACACCCTTATCGGTCATCTGCGCTGAGAGCATGACGGCCGAAAGGAGCTGAAAAGGAGTCTCAAAATCGAGCTCTATGGTTTTTGTTGGATAGAGTGTAAATATTGCAGTGAGAATTTCATCGCGTTCTATTTTTGTTCTGATTTTCATAGGAGAATTATACTTTTTCTTGAAAAAAATCATTGCAAAAATCTCTCTCTCCTGTACTCTGTTTTCGATGAAGGTATTTTTCTCATGGTTGCGTCATCAGTGGCGAACGCTTACTCTCCTTGGAGTGTTTTTTTTATGTGCCCTTCATACGTTTTTATTCTTCTGGCACAATTTTTTGGTTTTCAAGTATGAGACTCTCTATGAAGAGGCCGTATATGAATGAGCCCATGTTTTTGTATCGGAGAATTTTCTCAATACTCATAGACGAGCAAAACAAAGGATGTTTCTCTCTTCTCCTTTAGAGATACTGCGAGAGACCTTGATTCTCCAGAGAGGAGTTCGTGACCTTATTCATCAATATAAGAATGACGTCTACCGTATGCGCGATACTATCGTACAAAATATTCAATTGCTCCGTACGATTGCTGATATAAGTGAAGAAATGATATATCCTGGACGCGAAGAATTACGTGATTCGATTCTCTTGCTCGAATCGCGCCTGAATATGACGAGTGACATACGTGGAAACTCACTTCAAGAGCTCCTGACTTTTTCCGGGGAAATTGCGAAAAGAGAATCTTGGAAATTGGAACAGGTGCAGAAAAAAATAGTTTTGCAAGATATCCTCGCACTGAAGTCAGAAATTTATTTTCTTGATTCGGTATATCGAACGCACCGGACTGCGACTCTCGTTTTTGATAAGGATACTTTTATTGACCAATTTGATTCTTTTTTTACTCAACAAAACCTCGCAACTCTCTCTTCAGAGTTATTGTCAAAAAAGTTTTCTGAACTTTCGACGACCCTGAGCCCCTATCGTCTTGAATCCAATACTTTCCGTCGAGAAGCTCGGGAAAAACGAAAAAATATTGTTGAAAAAGAAATGACAAAATGGACGGAATCAACTCCACCGGAAGCCCCTATAAGAAATGTCTATGACCTCATCTATGTTTCTCTGAGGTCACAGAGAATGTATGTCTATGAAGATGGTGATCTCGTCCTCTCGACACCTATCACGAGTGGACGAAGGGATTTTGAGACAGTAAAGGGAACGTTTAAGGTGTATACAAAACAGCGCAACAAGCTCATGAAGTCGCCTTTTCCAGACGAAGAGTATGAGCTCTGGGTGGATTATTGGTTATGATTTTATGGAGCGTATGGCATCCATGACGCCTGTAACTCAAAAGATTGTTGGCGTACACGATTTGGTGGCTCTAACTATGTCTCCAATGGAAGTCACGGCTGTGTAAATACACCATACAATGCTGTCCGGTTTATCTACAATTGGGCGCACATTGGCACCACGGTTCATATTGACTAGAGGCCTGAGATCAGGAGTTCTTGCTCTATGACTCGGGTAAGATCGATGGTATCATTTGATGCAACGTATTCTATATCATCAGTGTCTTCTCATGTTTTTTTGAGATGAAATTCACGTCCTATGTTCCTCAGGTTTACAGACTTGTCCTCTATGCCATCGTGGGGGAGAGTGATGGTAGTAGAAAGCTCTTCGATGACACAATAAATTCAGTATTTTTCGTGAATAAGCTTCAGAGAAATAACCAACTCATCTGTACAGAGGACATCTTCCCACGTATCTTTTGGTACGTTACGACGAAAAATAAATTCCTTTGTTCATCAGACAGGTCAGGCCAGTATTTCTGAAACATCAATACAAAAAAGTGACATGGTTTCTCTGGTCGTTAAAAAAAGTAACGAATCTTATCACTTGCTGGATGATTCCGAAGTTTTTGTAGTGTTTTTGCTTCAATTTGTCGCACGCGCTCACGGGTAACTCAAAATTCTTTCCCCACTTCTTCTAAGGTATGTACTTCGCCACCGTCAAGACCAAAGCGCATAATCACAATCTTTCTTTCTCGGGGCGTAAGGAAATCGAGCATGTCGTAGAGATTGCTTTTTACCATGTGCATATTCGCGGCCTCGTCAGGCTTTTCGTATTTATCGTCTTGTATAAAGTCTCCAAGAGTTGTATCCTCTTCTTTCCCAACAGGAGTGTCAATAGAGAGGATATCTTGAGAAATACGCATGATTTGGCGTACTTTTCTGACATCCATTTCCAATTCTGTCGCCAGTTCTTCTACGAGTGGTTCTCGATTGAGTTCTTGCGTCATCATTCGATATGTGTAGTTGAAACGGTTGATTGTTTCTGTCATATGCACCGGTACGCGGATCGTACGTGACTGATCGGCTATGGCACGAGTGACACCTTGTCGGATCCACCAAGTTGCGTAGGTGGAGAATTTGAATCCTTTTTCTGGGTCAAATTTATCGACTGCTCGAAATAATCCGACATTTCCTTCCTGTATGAGGTCGAGGAGTCCCAAACCACGCCCCATGTATTTTTTTGCAATGGAGACGACGAGTCGAAGATTGGACTCTGCGAGTTTCTTTCGGGCTGATTGATCTCATTTTTTGATAAGACGACCAAGTCTGACTTCTTCTTCAGCATCAATAAGCGGATATCGACCGATCTCATTGAGATACATTCTGATCGAGTCATCCGAGATTTCGGAAAGATCGATGAGTTCCTGTTTTTCTTCTTTACTGGTCTCGAAAAGATTCTCTTTATCCAAATTATCGATAAGCTCGATATCGAGCTGCATAAGGACGTTGTATATCCGATCCAAAAGTTCAATATCTTCTTCTGCTTTGGGCAATACAGCCATAAGCTCATCCTGGCTAATTCGTCACTCAACTTTTCACTTTTTCAAAACTTCTTTGACCGCGTCAGGTATATCCTTTACGAGCTCTTCTGGGAGAGAACTATCAATAAACGTGTTGAATCCTTTTCCAGCTCTTCTTCCATCTTTTTCTCGATCCACATTGAGCCGAGCCCCTTGTGATCGTGGTCATTTTTCACGGAAGAAAAGCTCTTCTTCTTCTATTTCTTCAAACAATTCCTTATCTTCGCTATCAGTATATTCATCATCATATTCTGTGTTGTCTTTTTTCG
>CAYPRD010000023.1:0-18352 GCA_964413195.1 uncultured Candidatus Peribacteria bacterium | reverse complement strand
GAGTAGCATGAATCGTACTCTCCATTGGTATCGCCATAGACTCCAATATTCTTCTTCTAGAACGAGTTCGTGATTTTACACTTCAGGGGAAAAATATACAAACAGCACTCAAGCTGGGTTTCCAGGAAGCATGGTCTGCAGTATGGGATAGTAACCTCACGGGATTACTCGTCGGAGTAGTGTTGTGGTGGATGGGAGTAAGTCTCGTCAAAGGCTTCGGACAGATGACTGTACTTGGTATTATTGTCAGCTTATGGGTTGTCCGATACATCTGTAATCCGCTTACTATTTGGCTCAGAAATAAGATCGACGCCTAGTAAACAATTTTCCTGTAACACTCCTCACATACTACTCTCTCAGGTCTGTCTGGTGAGTATGTTGTACTCATTCCCCCGCCACATTCAGCACAAGCACGTTCGTGAAGTATTATTCCTGGTCGGTATTCATGAATACGATGAGAATGTCGAATTTGTGGGTGGAAGAGAGGTATCGGGAAAGAATTTTCTATAAGAAATAATAACTCTTTTTTTTGTATTCGAAAAGGTCTTCTAGACTCAGAACAAATAATAGTGTTTCATAGAATTTCTTGTATATTTTTGTCTGCTGTTTCATAGCCTACTACTTTTTCATTATATTCCAGGATAGGCTTGGGAAGATAGCCAATTTCACCAGTGAGCCTTTCTCGTTCTATCCATTTTCATCAGCGAGACTTTATTCATTCTTGAGAAAGAGGAGTATAATCCATTCACACCGTTTCATTGTATCCATAAGGTGAATGTTTCATGGGGAAAAATTCTCACCATTCTCCTGTCGATCTCATGTGATCGATAAGACGACCACAGAGTGTTTCATATTCGTGAGTCGAATATACATTATTAAGAATACAGTGTGCCCCTTTCTTGATCCCAACACAACCAAAACAATCTTTACTCGATGCTACGTTAAGAGAATAATAGACATTTTGTGAACCATCCCAGCACATAGAACAAAACGCACAGGAATTTATATTAAGACCGGTCGCCAAGCATTGATATATATAGTTTGCTTTGTTTCAGTATATGAGACAATCCTGGCAATTCTTCGAATCAAAAAGATAGAAAGCATTCTTACAATCCTCAAGATTCTGGCACTCAAATGAGTTATACGTATTTTTCGAATGATCGAGATAGTCACCAGTACAGGATTCATTATTTATACCATGCATACACCTCATAGTAGTTTGCCTGCGTCTTTCATGAAAATAGGAGATCATTTCTGGATAATCTTTTTTTGAGAGAATATCTTGCTTTCGTGATTTATATTCTTCCGAAGAATATTGAATATCGTTTATGCAGTATTTTTTTCTACTTTGATTAAAACAAAAAAGACAATCTGAACAACCAACACATCCGTGGCAGAAAGATATATACGAACAGTTTTCGCAATCTGTCGAAAAAAAAGCAGTGTTGCATTTTGAACAATTAAAACACTCATAGCAATAATTCGAATGTATAATAATTTCACCATCCATGCAATCCTTACTATGATTGGAATCACCCAAATAATAACAATCCTCCAAATAATCAACATCAAAGCACAGATAACAGTTTTTGAGGTGACCAGCACAATTATTGTATTCGGAATTCTCTAGATGAAGCACCGAAAGAGGCATCAAGGGGGATCTTTTCATGAGGCTATCAAATTGGTCAAAGAAAGATATGTCCCAGTTTATATTGATCGCGGAATCAAAACACGACCAGCTATCACTCCACCATGCCTCTTGGCTATATACTCGATATGGTCAATCTGGGTGATACATAGAAAGAATATCTTGGTGGGTCAAATCACATTTTCTACGATAAAGATTTCTCTCATTTCTCCATGCAAATTTTTGTACCATTCTCTCATAAGGAGAGGTCGTCGGACTTGGAATACTATATTTCTTCCCACCAAAAACTGGTGACACTTTATCATAAAATTCGAGATCTTTGTCAGTTACAAAAAAATCTTGTCATGAAAGACGGCATTTTTTATTTTCAACAATTATTTCCCCAGGAGGAAGAATCATATTATTTTGTAATATGAATTGTTTGAATGATTTTTTGCACAACAGGATTCTGTATATCTTGTGCCTCTATTTTGACCGAGTACGCACCATCCAAAAGAAGATATATATATTTCCCTGATGGGTCTTCATTTTTATTATTATGCGCTCATTGAAGTTCTGGAAGAATTTTTTTTCCATAGAAATAAACACGTACGGAAGCATCGTCAAAAGTCTCTGGCATTTCTTTTCCAATACCAACTGTATGGCGAGCACCGGAGGCTCAGCCAAATCATGAATAATACACATTTGCCGGCATATCAAAGCCATATCCAAAATTTGCATTCGTATACGTTGTGATTTTTTCTGTAGTATTTTTTGGAAGATCGTCTGGAAGAGTAGGAGAAGACTCTGGTGTCTCAGAAATTTCTGGAAGAGTAGGTGAAACATTGGGAAGTACTTCACCCGAAACGTTGACGTTCGATGAAGAAGATGGAGGCAATTCAGAAGGTTGCGATGGTGGGAGAGGCTTATACATAACATCTGTGTGGGATACTTGATTCCCCCACTGAAGCCCAACCCAAAATGCTCCAACAAGAATACCCACAAAAAGAACTAGTTGAAGAATGTTTTTCATAAGGATAAAATTATTTTTTATGAGGAAATTTATCAGTTACACGACGAATCATATCTGTTGGGATACGATCAATGATGGCAAAAGCATCCTGAAACCGCTCAACTGTATGAGCAAATCGATCAGCCACACGTGACATATGAGCAAATCGATGGAGAATAATCGCAAGATATACACCCAAAACTGCTACCACAACCGTGGAGACAATGATGAGTATATCCAAGACAGTAAGAGAAGTATATGTGTCCATAAAATGAGTATAGAGTTTTTTTTTTGAAATCAAAAATTAACCATAGAATTAGGAGTGGATAATTTCTGTTTTTCAATATTATATCGGCATGTCTGGGAACAAAAAAGAAACTAAAAACCACCTTGTCCTTTTAGAAATTCAGGTTGATAAATTAAATGAGAAAGGAGTTTTTATAGCATCTCAAATCCTCAATATCCTCCACGATAGTCTGGAGTATGAGTGAATATGGAAAAGAGTCATACGTCCTGTGTTTCATTTTGAGATTGCAGCAGTCGGGGGAAAAATTCGTTTTTTCCTTCTCTGTGAGCGTGAATATGTTTCATTTTTGGCAAACCAATTTTATGCACAATATCCTTCGATTGATATCATAGAGCGAAGTGATTATATGCCAGAAAAAATATGGTATAGTTCGATGGAGCTTCATCACTACACCTATGACCCTATTAAGATTTATACCGAATTTAGTGAAAAAACAGAACAAGAAGTCGTTGATCCATTTTCTGCGCTTACCAGCGCTCTCATACCAGATCAGAAAAGAATGGAGATAATTCAGGTCAGTTTTTCTCCGCTCCACAACAAAGAATGGAGAACAGACAGCCATATACAGCTCATGAATAGTCACATTTTTCCAAAATTTATAAAAAAGATATTTGTTGGAGAACAAGGAAAAATAGCACGTATTCTCAAGAAACCTTTCCTAAAAATCCTCTCTCTTGGGTGAACAAATCATACAGAAGAAAAGAGTGAAAAACCAGAAAAAAAACAGGCAGGGTTTTCTCGTAAAACACAAGATTTCGGTTTCTGTGTATCCTTAGCCGTCTGATGTACATGACCCGATGCTCTCACAGCCAGAACTCGTATCAAGGAGATTTCTCGATCAGTAAATATATTTGCCGCTCCGAGAGAAAATAGTTTTCACTCACATCATATCCACCGTGACACTCATGGAACCATGAAAGCAAGAACACTGCCGAGAAAAAATATTCTCAGCGCGAGTGAACTTGCTGGACTCGTACATTTGCCCACCATCTACGTCAAAACTCCAAACATAAATTGGATGATGAGTAAAAAATTTGAACCACCTCACAACCTCCCAATTGTAGCACAGGAGCCCGATACACTGACACCCATAGGGATAACAAATTTCCGAAATCAAAGCCAAGAATTCTGATCTCGACCAGATGATCGGAGACGACATTTCTACATCATTGGTAAAACCGGTATGGGGAAATCAACTCTTTTGGAAAACATGATATTCGATGATATCGCGAAATGACGTGGAGTGGGAGTTATCGATCCGCACGGGGATCTGGCAGAAAAGATTCTCGAATTCATCCCAAAAACACGTACCAATGATGTCATACTCTTCAATCCTTCTGATACAAAATTTCCTGTTGCATTCAATCTTTTTGAAAATGTAAGTCGAGAGTTGGCTCCGGTAGTAGCTGGAGGGTTCGTAAACATTTTCAAACGGATGTTTGAAGACAGCTGGTGACCAAGACTGGAATACATATTACGGAATACAGTCCTCACTCTTTTGGAAGTCCCAGGAACGACACTTCTCGATGTAACAAAAATTCTTACAAATAGTGAGTACAGGGAAAAAGTAAGCGGGAAAGTACAGGACCCCGTACTGAGGAAATTCTGGGGAGATGAATTCAATCAATGGCCCCCCAAACAGGTTCAAGAAGCTATTGGCCCCATTCTCAACAAAGTAGGGCAGTTTCTCTCCAGCTACATGGTGCGAAATATGGTGGCTCAACCAAAAAATTCTTTTGGATTACGATGGGCTATGGATAAGGGGAAAATCGTTATTATGAACCTCAGTAAGGGCCTTATAGGTGAAGATGCCAGCAACATGCTCGGAGCGATGCTAGTCACCAAATTTCAGATTGATGCCATGAGCAGAGCCGATATACCGGAAAAAGAGAGGCGAGATTTTTATCTTTATGTCGATGAGTTTCAAAATTTTGCCACATCGAGTTTCGCAACTATTTTATCAGAAGCCCGAAAGTACAAACTCAATCTCACCATGGCTAATCAGTATATAGAACAAATGAGCGAGGAGGTGCGATGAGCAGTTTTTGGGAACGTAGGAACACTAATAACATTTCAGGTCTGACACGAAGACGCAAAGGTGCTGGCACCAGCCCTCGGGAATGAAGAAATAATCTTACCGGATGATCTCATGAATCTGGCAAAATATCAAATATATACGAAGTTCTTGATTGATGGCATGCCGTCTCAAGTCTTTTCGGCCAGGACCAGCGCCCCAGTTGATGTCAGCGATCGTGAAACCTTTCAAGATAAGACAAAAATCATTGAAAATTCTCGAATGCGGTACGCCAAATCTCAAGATAAAGTAGAAAAAACTATACGCTAATGAACCCCTCAGAAAAAGCCTCTTTCCTTACACAAGTGCCTGCTTTAGAAAAGATTATCCATCGATATGGTAGCTATACCCTCGCGCAGTACGCAGAAGAAAAATTCCGGGAACAAAGAACATACCAGCAAGACAGAAAAAATGAATTTCTTAGCATCATCACAGAATACACAGAAAAAACTTTTAACGCAGAACTCGCAACTCAAGTAGGGGCTGCTCTCTCTCAAAACTATATTACTTCCTCTGCCGATCATCATGGACTCCTGTGACATCCATTTTTTTTTCAATCAAGCATACTTCGTTGATTAACATTGCCTCATATACCAATAATCAACTTTTGCACGAGTCACGTCAGCCTATGAAATGGATCATACCCACGATGAATCGTGGTCAGTACAGATACACCTCGGTGATATAGCGGTATTCCTTTTTTTAGCGCTAAAGAGAGAATGGAACCCGTATTTGGCAAAGCAGCAATCGGTAGAACAAATACACATTACGCAGAAGAAAAATGACAATATCTTTGCAGGAATTGAATACTCTCAGAACTACAATGGAGCGAAATACAAAAATGGATACAAAAAAACATGTTTTCTCCTCCTATAAGAAACTATAAATACTATTCGCATCAAATAACCATGATCAATTTTCTCTGGTGGAAAGAATTATGGGGAGAATTGCTTCCCGATTTTATCGGTCTCGATGGAGAAGAATGTATCAATTTTATCCTTATTCACCACCTCCAATCTCAAGAGGACTCCTTCCTCACAGAGATGCTCATAAGTGAAGAAATGCATGATAAAATAGAGAATTGCTTTGATGGTATCAGCTGTTGTTTTACAAAAGAAACGAAGAAATGAACCTATCTTTTTTGGCATCGAGATGCCCAGTGACGCCGGCACAGTTTATGGAGACAAGGGAGAAAACTCATGACTGAGGATGGGTCTTTTTGTATTGCTCTCGAGAGAGAAAATCTATGAGAAGCTCTTCGTGGGCATGTTTTGATACCTTCTGGCCTTCTTCTTTACACGGTATTCTCTTGTTATTACTGAATGACATGTTTTGGAGGCTTTGCACAGGGAACCTATCTTCCAAAAATTTATGAAGCGTACAAAAAAATATCGAGTACTGAAGTCCCTACTCCTGAAAGTGTCCTTTGTGAAGATATGATTTTTCTAACAGAAAAAGATAAAAAACTGACCGCCCTCGATATCACTTTTCGCGCAAAATGGAGACGGGAAGAATTAATTCAAAAAACCCAGGAAATTACGATACAATCCTCTCTAGAAAGCATGTTTTCAGAGATTGAGGCTTGTCTATAGTTATATCTATGGCACATCATGATTTTCGTCAAGTATATTTGAGAAAAAACTATTGTATTTCTCAATAAAATGCGGTAGTCTATCAGTATACAGTTTGCCTATGAGACGGTTTCTTTCGATTATAACTTCCCTATCCATCGCGACTTTTTCGCTCTTTCCTGCGATCATTCTTGGGCAAGGCGCTACTGGGTTAAAAGATTTAGAAGTTGTCAATCCACCAGCAGAGGTGACGGTCAATGAAGGGTTTGATCTCACGGTACGGGCTCTCGATAATACCAATAAAAAACTCACCACCTACGAAGGAACTATATATTTTGCTACAAATAATGAAGAGGCAGATGTAGTGCTCCCCTTTGAAGACGATGAGTACAAATTCACGCTTTCTGATCAAGGAGAACATACTTTCTCAAAAGGATTTATGTTCAAAAAGCCTGGCGTCTATGAGGTCGTTATATTTGAACTCGAGACACCGGGCGAATGAATCTCAAAAACAGTAAAAATTACTGCCGTTGATAAAACTACTCCCCCTCCTGTGAAATCTGACGTTGTCATCACTGATCCAGGCGACAAAACAACAGTATCAACTAAAAATATCACTGTTTCCGGAACCTCAAAACCAACAAGCTCTATCAATATCCTCCTTAATACAAAAAAAGTAAAAACAACTCAAACAGACGCAGAAGGAAAATTCTCTGCTGAGATCACGGATCTAAAAGCGGGTGATAATGTGTTAGTAGCCGAAGTACTAGACGGAAACAGTGCGGTCACAGGCACCTCAGCTCCTGTCACTATAAAATTCAGTACTGAAGTGCCCAAACTTACGAGCTTGACCATCAAGGAAGGGGCAGAGTTTTTTGCGGGAGAAAGTATTACATTTATTGCCGTTGGTGATCCTGGCCTCAAAAGTGTTACCATAAAGGTTGGAGATAAGACTGCTGTCCTCGAAGAAGATAAGGCAAAACTCTGAACATATACTGGTATCATGAAAACATCCGAATTTGAGGGGGAATTTTCTGCTCATGCAACTATCGAGTCACAATTAGGAGTAAAGGTAGAAATAAAAGATATGGTCAAATTCCGGACTATTACCGCAAAAATACAAAATATCGAGGTCAAAACTACCGAGGATAAGAAAGTCCGCTTCACGTTCAATCTTGATCCCGACTTAGATCAAATCCAGTATTTCAAAATCAAATATGGTACAGAAACAAATAATTATACAAAAGAAGTGGTTACATACAGTAAGTCCGATATAAAAGAATGAGACAAATATACCTGGTACATACCCGGCATTGCCCCAGGAGAATATTTCTCTACTATTATTGCCCTTAATAAGGATAAGAAGGAGCTTCCAGTGAACTCTGGCGAACAAACATTTACGGTTGCCCTTGATGCTGCTCCTACTTGTACCATTGAGCAGGTCAGTGGCGTACGTGTTGATAAAGCAGGAGAAACCTATTCTATGGTTCGATGGGATAATCTAGAAGAAGCGGTAAGTTATCAGATCTTTAAAAAAGATAGTACTGGAGAGTTTGTAATGATTGATGAAACAAAAAAGAATGAATACCGTATCAACATAGATATGAGTACAGAAAAAGAAGTTTACGAAGATTTCAAAATTCGAGGAATTTGTAAAAACGGAAACTACACCGGTGAAGGAGCTTACTCAGAAAGCGTGGCTGTCCAAACTGGCCCGGAGATGATTATCCTTTTCGTTCTCTTTATCGCATCAGGGATATCATTTATTCTCATGAGACGAGGATATTTTGATTAGTGAAAATTTCTTCCTCCCTCTTTTCCCCTTATTTAATTGGTTATTACTTCAAATTAGGGATTTAGCCCTTGTCTCCAATCTTTATTAGATGGAGGATTTTTATAAATATCACAATAATGAGGATTTTGGTTGTAAAATTCTGATTTTCGAGAAAGGCAATCATTAAGAAGTATTACTCTGGCCTCTTCTCCTCATATAATGATTGTATGCCAAGGTGGATAATTACAATGAACTTTTAGCTTTCCAGTGAAAATATTTTTGGCGACTAAATTATAACAGGAAGAACTATGGAATCCAGAAAACGATGCCAACCCCCCTGATATAAAAATAAGGACCAGGAGTATCACCACAGCAATAAACTTAAAATTTCGTAAATATAAATTACTAGATGTGATATTTTTTAGAAAATAATTTATGTAAATAAAAAAACAAAAATTTACAACACTACCAACGAGAAAATATAGAAATCTGGTCCAACTTAACTGTGTGTAAAAAGAAATAACTATTGCAATTAAGAAATAAATAAACCAACAGTATTTCTCCATACTTTTATTCATAAAAAATCTTATTTGGTGCCCAAGGCGGGACTCGAACCCGCACACCTTGCGGAATAGGCTTCTGAGACCTACGTGTCTACCAATTTCACCACCTGGGCAAATCTTCACTTATTTTCTCATGGTACTCGCGGTAGGGATCGAACCTACGACCTTTAGCTTAGAAGGCTACTGCTCTTCCACTGAGCTACGCGAGCAACGTGAAAGGATTATAAGAGTTTTGAGTTGAGAGCAAGAAAATGTTTGCAAAATGTGTGTGTGTGTGTTACAGTATATATGTAGTTCATATCCAACTACCATTTATTTCTAATAAATATATTATGAGTACAACTGACGTCCCTGAAAAAGTTTGAGGTATACTCCAGATTCATCCAGAAGTAGCTAAATTTCATACTGAGCACAATGCTGCTGTAGATGATGCTATTGCTGTTTTACAGAAGAAAGATCCGCTTTCACAAGCAACATATAAACAATTCGATCATTATTTGAATGCTGACAATATGCTTTTGACAGAACATCATGTTGGTGCAAGACGATTGTTAAGCCGTATCATATACCACTCACATATGCTTGTAGAGGCAGGCAGAAGCCATGCAGAATTAGCAGCCATTCTTGCTGATGGCATAGACCAAGTAAGAGTAGGTAACAACAGGCCATCTAGAACACTACAGGCTATTTCAGATACTATTGACGAAATGATTCGAGCCCGAGATGCCCAATAAATAAAATAAGCTACAAATAACAAAAGCGCTCCATATGGAGCGCTTTATTTTTGATATTTTTATAAACCAAAATCTTGGAGGAAAGCAACAGTTCCCTTCTTCCTCATGGTGCGAATAGCAGCAGCTGAAAGTCGGAGACGGTAGACCGTTCCATCTCGTGGGTCTCGGATTTTTTTGTGAAAAAGATTCACCATAAAACTTCTCTTTGTACGACGTACAGAGTGAGAGACTTTATTACCACTACCGGTAATTTTTCATGTATAAACACAAACGCGTGGCATAGAAGGGAAAGGTTAAGCAGCAACAATAGCAATATCAACACCGACACCTGAAGGAAGATTTAACTTTTGCAGAGTCTCAAGAGTTTCTGGGGTTGGCTCATTAATGAGAAGCAGGCGTCGGTGACGACGAATCTCAAATTGTTCACGAGCATTTTTGTTAACAAAAGTAGAGCGATTTAGTGTGAATTTTTCAATCTTTGTTGGAAGCGGAATAGGACCAACCGTTTGAGAACCAGTATCCTTGGCAGCACTGATGATCTTTTTCACTGCCTCATCGACCACACGATGCTCAAAAGCTTTTACAGAAATTTTGAGTGTCTCTTTTCGAGAAGAGGACACTTTCGTTTCTTTCACTTCTTTTGGAGACTTCTTCGCAGCTGTTACTTTTGGCGCAGCTACTTTTTTGGTCTTAGCGGGTGCTTCTTTTTTCTTAGTCGCAGTTTTTGTTTTGGCTTGAGCAACCATATTAATCGAGAATCTTTGTAATAATACCAGAACCAACTGTTTTACCACCTTCACGGATAGCAAATCGAAGTTGATTTTCCATAGCGATACCCGAACCGAGTTCAACAAGGAACTTCACATTATCTCCAGGCATAACCATTTCTACACCAGCTGGAAGCTCGATAGAACCAGTAACATCTGTTGTTCGGAAATAGAATTGAGGCTTGTAACCCTTAAAGAAAGGAGTGTGTCGTCCACCTTCTTCTTTCTTGAGGACGTATACTTCAGCTTCGAATTTCTTGTGTGGTTTGATAGAACCTGGCTTCGCCATAACTTGACCACGTTCGATTTGTTCACGTTCGATACCACGGAGGAGGATACCTGCATTGTCACCAGCTTGACCTTGGTTGAGAGATTTCTTGAACATTTCAACACCAGTAACAACTGATTTTTGAGTATCACGGATACCAACGATTTCTACTTCGTCATTGACCTTAACGATACCCTGTTCGATACGACCTGTAGCAACAGTACCACGACCCTTGATAGAGAAGACATCTTCGATAGACATGAGGAATGGTTTGTCGAGTTCACGAACTGGTTCTGGGATGTAGCTGTCGAGAGCGTCGAGAAGATCACGAACACCTTTTGAAGCAGCTGGATCAGTAGGATTTTGGAGTGCTGTGAAAGCAGAACCACGAACTACTGGAGCGTTATCACCATCGAAACCGTATTTAGAGAGAAGTTCACGAACTTCCATTTCAACGAGATCAACGAGCTCAGGATCAGCGATATCACATTTATTGAGGAATACAACGATACGAGCAACACCGACTTGAGAAGCGAGGAGAACGTGTTCACGTGTTTGAGGCATGACACCATCAACAGCAGAAACTACGAGGATAGCACCGTCCATCTGAGCAGCACCAGTAATCATGTTCTTGACGTAGTCAGCATGTCCTGGACAGTCAACGTGTGCGTAGTGACGCATAGGAGACTCGTATTCTACGTGAGAAGTTGAGATTGTAATAATCTTATCAGAACCAGCACGAGCTGTACCACCTTTAGCGATATCAGCGTATGAAACACCAGCACCACCTACAGCAGTGAGAGCGGCAGTAAGAGTTGTCTTACCGTGGTCGATGTGACCAATAGTACCAACGTTAACGTGTGGCTTTGTTCTTTGAAAATCAGCCATAAGAGAAAAATAAGAAAATTAAAAAGTAGGGGTATTATAGGAAAAAGAGGGAGAATTCAAATTATTTTTTCTTCTTCTCTTTTCGTACTTTTTTTTCGATACGAACCAGTGCAGCTCGTAGCTTTCGATGTCGTGATCCAGAAAGGCGTACCATAGGAAATAAATTATTTAACAAAAGAAGAAAGTCACATTTTTTTGAGACGACGAACAGATTTTTCGAGTGCGTCTGCTAACCACACTGTCTTTCCTTCATGCTTTTCACGTCGAAGAAGCTTTTCAAAAGTCTTTTTTGCCTTTTTGATCTTATCGCCAGGAATCTGACGACGTTCACTCACAATGTAGATCTTATTCCGAGGTCTTTTTCCAGCACCTACCATAAAATAAAAATAGAAAAATAAGCAATATTGGTGGAGTCTAAGGGAGTCGAACCCTTGACCTCCTGTGTGCAAAACAGGCGCTCTAGCCAACTGAGCTAAGACCCCTCACACCATGGTACATCAAGGGACCACCAGAAGATTTCTGGCGGGAGCGACGGGGCTCGAACCCGCGACCTCCGCCGTGACAGGGCGGCGCTCTAAACCAGCTGAGCTACGCCCCCTCATATACCAAAAGTGACGGGAGTATAAATAAAATATCGCCTTATGCAAATTTTTTTTATTTTCAGAATTTTTCATACAATCAGACCAATGACTCTTTCTGCATCTTTTAAAAAAATACTCGCGACCATTTTCTACCCTTCTTGTGCTGGTGGCATATGTATACGAGAAAGAAAAGGGGGAAAGGAACTTTTGTGTATTATGAAAAAAAGTGGGAAAATTGTCCTCCCGAAATGAAGAAGGCGGTGGATGGAGTCCTTAGCGCAAACAGCAATACGTGAAGTACAGGAGGAAACAGGACTCAGTAACTTCGATTTGGGGAGAAAATTAGGAACCATTATTGACACAGAAAGAAGGAAAAAAATAACCTTTTTCCTCATTCATATACATTCTTTCGCACACTCAGATATCAAGGATGAGGCCATTGTGTGGATGGACATAAATCATGATCTTGATCGATTAAAACACTCCAGCGAAAGAGAATTTATTGATCGCTATCTTTCTTCCTCTGGAAAGCCTTCTCGTAAAAAAAAGCAATCTCAACAATATATATAACCACAAGGAGAATTGCCAAAAAAAGTCCTATCTTTCCCCACGTGTGTAAAAACAATGCACTAATTCAAAACAGAAGTGAAAGGATCATGACGATATTGCGCTGAGTGGCATGAGAGACGCCCTGCTGAGCTAAACGATGATGGAGATGATTGAGATCACCTCGAAGTGGATTCTTTCATGCCCGAATACGAGAAATAATAACATAGAAAGCATCAATGAAATAAATGCCCAGAACTGTCGATACAGTCGCAATTTTTCCTCCAGCAATGCTCGCTAAAGTCGCGAGCATAAATCCCATAAACATAGTCCCGGAATCCCCTACAATACATTTTCTCATGACATCAAAACGCCAAAAAACCAACATAGTTGGTACAAATATGGTGAGAAACGTCAAAACAAAAAGAGAATTACTACGAGCTGCCTCAGAAGTATCGGTCACATACAACTGAAGAGACAAAAGAAAAAGGACAATCGAGGCCACAAGGGTAATACTCGAGGTCATGCCTCGACCATTATCGCTCCAATTGAGAGCATTCATTACGAGGACATACCACACAATGGTCACAATGAATGGCACCGCATAGATAGTTTTCCCGAAAAAAGACCACTGTAAAAACGAGAAGTTATCGAGCATTACTATACCTCAAAAAATATTTGTCACATATCCTATCTTAACGGCTGTGAGTCAAAAAAATCATCCAAGACATATCTGAAACATTAAACGAAACAAGGGAGATAAAGATCTTTTTTGGTCATCCCATGCCATGAAAGAGCTGACCAACAAACCTCCAATAAGAACATAAACACTTTTTTTTATATCCCCCTCTGCCATCATATACACCATCCAAGGAAACCATACAATCATGTTGCATATGAGCGCAATTCATCCCGGATACGGAAGGGGTTGTCGTCCAGATTCATGAGGGTAGAGATGGGGCTTATCAACACAACCAAAAAGACGAAGTACAAAAAGAACACCGTACGTCACAAAAAAAGCCGTGATACCAGCACCCAGAAATCCAACAAAAAATAAAGGAAGACGATCCAGCATCTATCGAGATTTATTGATAAAAAACCAGTACAAGAAAAGGACGACAATAACTCCGAGGAAAACATAATTTACATACCGAAGAATAATTTCATAACTTTCTATAGCAACGATACCAAGGAGTAAAATGCTCACCGCCCATATACATGATCCTAAGATATTGGCGATCCAAAATTTGTTACTTGCCATTTTATGAGTTCCTGCAATGTAGGGTATAAAGGATCGAAGGAGATTGTGAAATTTACTCACAAAAATAAACCAGAAACCATTTTTATGAATTTGTTTTTCAAACCAGTCAATTTCTCGAGTACCAATACCAAACCAAAAACCATATTTTTGGAGCAATACACGTCCAGACATTCTTCAAAGAATATATCCAGAAGCATTTCCAAGAATAGCGCCAACAAAAGCTAACAAAGCCGCGAGAGGGAAAAGTGACCAATTATCAGCCACAAAAAATCCCCCTACCAAAATCATAATATTCATTCCCGGTATCGTCGCACCTATAAACGGAAATGATTCAGCAATGGCAACAAAAAAGATAATAGCATAATTCCAGTTTCCCCACGAACGAATATGATTTCCCATCCATTCAATCCCACCACGAATCGTTTCTGGAGAAAAAAGTGCCAATGCTCACAAAAAAATCATAGAAAAGAAAAGAATAATCTGGAAGATAATTCATAGTTTCGCAAGAAAGGAACGTAATTGTTGTTTTTTATTCATACGAAGAAGTATAGAAATTTTCATAATAAGTGAAGTTTTCTGGAAAAAAAACAAAATTTTTTATAATCCCCTAACATATGAATACTCTTTTAGAGATTATCAGCTATACCATTCTTTTCCTCACCATCTATTTTGAGGTATTTATGATCATAGCGCTTCTGGGGGAAAATAAGAAAAATGACTCATCTCCTCTCAATGTTCACTATCCTTCGGTCACCGTCATTGTCCCCTGCTATAATGAGGAAAATACCATCGCAAATACTATACATTCTCTTCTCCAGCTCAATTATCCGGAAGGCAAACTTGATATTATTGTGGTCAATGATGGGTCAAGCGATAAAACCGGTGAAATACTAAAAAAATACGACTGAGAGAAAAGAATCACACTCATAAACAAGGAAAATGGTGGGAAATATACAGCTCTCAACATAGGTATATCTCGAGCAAAAACCGATCTGATCGGCTGTCTCGATGCTGACTCATATGTAGATCGAAATGCCCTCAAGAGTATCATTCCTCATTTCGTAGATCCAGAAGTCATGGCCGTAACACCCTCTATTGTTGTAGCGACACCCAAAACATTTATTCAAAGAATGCAAAAAGCAGAATATGATTATGGAAATTTCTTTCGTCGAGCCTTATCACTAGTAGGTGCCATGTACGTCACTCCTGGACCTTTCTCATTTTTCCGGAAAGAAGTTTTTGAGAAGATCTGAGACTACAAACACGCCCATAGCACAGAGGATATAGAGATGGCTATGAGAATGCATCAAAATTCTATGAAAATAGTACACGCACCCGACACCGTTGTCTATACTTCGAGTCCAGAGACGATGAAAAAACTCTACCGACAACGAGTACGGTGGACAAGTGGTTTTTTCTCAAATATCGTGGATTACAAAACCATTCTATTTAACAAAAAATTCTGAGCACTTGGTATGTTAGTATTGCCCCTGGCGGTGATCGGAAGTATCATGACAATTCCCTTTTTTCTGATAAATGCCGGACATATTATAAAAAGTCTTTGGACCAATGCAGAGCAGATATATTTCTGATGAATCTCTCGTATGTTTTCTTTTGAGTTTGATCCATTTTTTATCAATACCAGCACCCTCAGTATTCTGTCTATTTTACTCCTGTGAGCTACTATTATTATTTTAGCATGGAGTCGCAAGATTATTGGGAAAAAATGGACATGGGATTTTAGCTTTATATATCTTCTTTTCTATACGTTCATCTATCCATTTTGGGTGGCAAAAAGTATTTATAACAGTATGATAGCAAAAAAAGGGGTAAGTTGGCGTTAGTATTTAATTTTTTCTATGCTCGATTCAAAAAGATACATCATCGCTTTTATCATAACAGGGTGTATATTTGCTTTTGCAACATATATAAGCAGCCATTTCAATCAGCAGCGTTTACAAGAAATACAATCAATTCAGGAAGGTATATCCACCGATATTCTCTCGAGCGAAACACAATTCTCCCTTCTGTCAGAACTCTCTTGCAAGGAAGTAGGACAATCCATTCTTTCTCGAGAGATAGATGAACTCGGGGAAAAAATAGAATACAGCGAACAAACTCTTGGTAACAATAGCACAGAAATTTTACAACTGAAAAAATTCTACTCTCTCTTAGAGATAAAAGATTACCTCCTCATGAAACGTATCAACGATCGATGTGGAAAAAATATTATGTTTGCTTTTTATTTTTATGGAGATGATAAAAAATGCCCCGACTGTAGAAAAGCAGGATACGCACTTACCGGCCTCAGGGAAACTTACCCTGACTTGCGAGTATACTCCTTTGACTATGCTCTCGATCTTTCAGTCATCAAAACACTGATCACTATTTTTGATATCAAAGACCAAGTACCAGCTATCGTAATAGGAGATAATGTTCATTACGGATTGCACGACAAAGAGACACTGGAAACATTTCTCAAGCAATCCTATCCAAAACAAATTGCCATCCTCGAAGAAGCCAAAAAACTCTCTCTAGAGCCATAGCAATTTTACCTCATGGAATCACCCATTATTTCTGACATTGAATCACGTATCGATATAGTCGAGCTTGTTCGCGAATATGTGCCTCTGAGGAAATCAGGAGCCAATTGGAAATGACTTTCTCCATTTAAACCAGAAAAAACAGCTTCCTTCGTCGTTTCCCCAGCAAAGCAAATTGCCTATTGTTTTGCAACAAATCAAGGCTGATGACCAATAAGAATCCTCATGCTCCTGGAAAAGATAGAATTTCGAGAAGCACTACAAATACTCGCAAAAAAGGCTGGGGTCGAACTCAAGACCGATACAATTCAAGATGTAAAAAGTGATGAGAGAGCGACACTCATGAAACTCTATGACGAAAGCATGCATTGGTATGAGCGCTGTCTCAAGCAGCCGGAAGCAATAGAAGCAAGAAACTATATACACGAACGAGGGATATCAGAAGAAACACAATCACAATGGAACCTCGGCTATAGTGACGACCCCCGAGAAATGTTTGAACACATGAAAAAAAAATGATTTTCAGAAAAGACGCTCCTAGAAAGTGGAATTTTTGTATCACCCTATAAAGATCGTTTTTTTGGGCGACTCATTTTTCCTATTAAAAATTACCGGGGTGAAGTCATCGCATTTTCTGGACGGACATTGAAAAACCATGCTGATGAGGCGAAATACGTAAATTCCCCAGAGACACCTATTTTTCACAAAAGTAATGTGCTTTTTTGAATCGATCGCGCAAAACAAGCAATAAGTCGAGAAAAGAAAGTGATTATTGTAGAAGGACAAATGGACGTTATCAGTCTCCATCAAGCCGGTGTAGAAAATGTTGTGTGAATTAGCGGCACAGCACTCACACAAAGTCATGTTTCCATGATCCAGAGACTCACAAACCAACTCTACCTCTGTCTCGATCGTGATGCTGCAGGGAAACAAGCCCTCATACGTTCGATAGAAAACCTGCAAAATGAACCCGTTGATATCTATGTTATCAATATTGCTCCCTCAAAAGATCCAGATGAATTTCTCAAGAATGGAGGTGATTTTTCCCAGGCCGTTTCCTCATCTCAGACAGCAGTCATGTTTCTCATTGATGAATGATCAAATAAATACAACATTGCAACAAATCAGGGGAAAAAAGATCTTCTGCGCGATGTCATACACTACATCATGAAGTTTCAAAATACCGTAGAAGTTGATCTTTCGCTTCGAGCAGTAGCAAAAAAACTCGATATAAGCTTGCAAACGGTCTACTTCGAATACAATAGAGCGGTCCGAGGTCAGAAAAAACCTTTCGTAGAAGCATCAAATAGCTCTTCTGGACAAGATTATCTCATGACCTATATCATCGGTCTCAGAGAGGGCAAGGAGATTTTTCTCCAAGAATGCCTGTTCCAAGATGAAGCGAAAAATGATCCAACTACATCAGTCGTTTTTTCTGCATTAGAAAATACCCTTCCCGAAGAAACTCAGAAAATGCACGAATTACGGTTTGAGGAAATATCTCAGGGGAAAAATACTGATGTTTTATTGAGAGAATTAAAAAACATGATTCATCATCTCAATCAAGCAAATTTCCGCAAACTCCAAAAATTGTACGCACACGATCTTATGAAATTCAAAGAACTTCTCGAACTTGGGAAAAAACACCATCTCGTTTAATCACTCATTATGGCCGCAGGAAAAAAACAAAAAAAGGATCAAAAAAATCCCATCGAAGAAGTACAGCTCGCTCACCTCGATAAAGAGGTAGAAAAAGTTCCTTCTGCTCAAAAAAAATTTCTTCAACCGGAGCACGAAGAAGAAACGTGGACGGAACAAAAACCGAAAAAAGACAAC
>CAYPRD010000022.1:0-18530 GCA_964413195.1 uncultured Candidatus Peribacteria bacterium | reverse complement strand
AGCCCTAGACTGTGAATCTAGTTGTCGCGGGTTCGAGCCCCGTCGTTCGCCCCATATTTCTGTCTTTTGAGGTTTTTAAATTTTATTTTTTTACCTTTTTTGACAGCCAGATTCCTTTTTTGTGTTTTTGAGGATTATACAAAAATACAATTTTATTTTTTAACTTTCTGGCTATGTCAGATTTTGCAAAACTCTTGGCTTCTGAGCCAATAGTAAAGCCCTTGAAAAAGGGAGAGATCGTAAAATGTACGATCGTTTTTATCGGAAGAAAACTCTTCCTTGTCGATGTGAATAACCAATTCACGGGTATTATTTCTGGTGCGGATCTTCTTTCTTCTGTGATGGATGTTCGTACCCTGAAAGTTGGTGACGAAATTGCTGCCATGTATCGAGGTCAGGATCCAGAATCATGACTTCTCATCCTCTCGCTTCGTAAGGCGAGTCAGATGACTCTCATGAGTAAACTCCTAGAAAATAAGGATAAGAATCTCACGATGACCGTGGTTCCAACAGAGGCAAATAAGGGAGGGCTCTTGATTGATCTGGATGGTATGAAAGGGTTTGTGCCTGTTTCACAGCTATCACCTATTCATTATCCTCGTGTTGAAAATGCGGATCCAGAGAAAATCCTCGAACATCTCCGCGCTCTTATCGGAAAACCTCTTGAAGTTCGTGTTCTCAATGTTCAGGATGATGGCAAAAAAATCATATTTTCTGAGCGTGCTACTGCTGATCAATCTCGTGAGGCTGCTCTCAAGAACCTCAAGGTGGGTGATCGAGTGGAATGAGTTATTTCGGGTATTCTTTCCTACGGTTTGTTTGTTACCTTTGATGGCTTAGAAGGTTTGGTACATGTATCTGAAATTGACTGGGGACATGTGGCGAATCCAGGGAAATTTGCCAAAATTGGCGATAAAGTGAATGTCGAAATTATCGGCCTTGATCCTGAAAAAATCTCACTTTCTATCAAACGATTGAAGACAAATCCATGGGCAGAGCTTGCGTCTGCATATAAACTCAACGATATCATAGAAGTACCGGTTTTGAAGATTTCAAAATTTGGTGTTTTTGTAGAACTGAATGGAGGCATCAATGGACTTATCCATCTTTCTGAAATCTCTCATACTCCTATCAAAAATATCGAAGAAAAGATACGTGTTGGCCAGAAGGTAAAAGCAAAAATTATTACCCTTGATGTCAACGAACGAAGAATCGGTCTTTCTATCAAGGCCCTTGAGCCAGCGCCTGTCGGTTCTGAAACATCAATTACTGGTGGTGAGGCGGCAAAAGTTGATCCTTCAAAAGAAGCTGATCTTGATGTCGAAATGGATGGAACAGAGAAAAAGGAAAAGAAGACGAAAAAGACGAAAAAAGCTGAATAAAACTTCTGATTTTTTACTCCCCTCATAGGGGAGTTTTTTTATTGCATTTTCTTTTCTGAGAATACAATACACGCATGATAACAAGGATACTATTTTTATTTCTTTCTCTTTTTGCTTTCTCGGTTTTTTCAGGATCTTCTGTTGGAATGTATGCTGAAATTCTTGCAAAAGAAGGAATTATTGTTCGTCGTGAAAGCCCAGAACAATATCGTCTCTCCGATCCAATACTGCGTCAAGAAATGACAGGGATTGCTCTCCAAGTTGCCGATGTTTCTCTCCCGCAGGAATATGTATGTCGAGGGTATTTTTCCGATGTTTCTCGTGTACAAAAAGATGGCTGGGTGTGTCGTGCGGCTGAACTAGCACGAGATCAAGGCATTATCACGTCTGTGAATAAAACATTTCGACCACGAGATTTTGTTACCCGAGCAGAGGCTTTGGCAATTGTTGTTCAGGCATCTGGCATGAAAACATATCCAGAGAATTATACATCCAATTGGTTACGTACTGAATGATTTGTAGATTGGCAGACCAAGTTGCTCTCCTCGCTCCCGGATTGTCGTATATATAATCACGGAGTCTCGTGCGAAGATGGAAAAGATGGGAATATGGCTATGGGGAATTTTCGCCCACATGATATTGCTACGCGTGCTGATGTTTTTGAGTTTCTTATGTACACCCCTCGCCTTGAGAAGGTACTTTTGGAGAAATGTTCTTCCTCTTTTGATGTGCAGAAGAATTCCTCTGTTGATACTTGGGTGATAGCTTTGGAAAATTTCATCAATTCTTGTTCTTTTTAGTATGAAAAAATTTCTTCTCTTTTTTTGCTTCTTCATTTTTGTTGGAGGAGTTTTTGCTGCTTCATCGCCAGTAGTACAGGTAATATCGTATAAAGAGCCTTTGGGAATGTATTTTTCTTTTCAATGATGGGGGACGGGATCTATTATCGATAATAAAGGGCATATCCTCACAAATAATCACGTTGTCGATAATGGATTTGGTGATATATCTGATGATTTTGCGATCTGTGTTACTGATGATCCAGGGAAGCCTCCGCGGTGTCATTATACAGCTTCGGTTGTTGCTCGGGATGTTGAAAAAGATGTTGCCCTTCTTGTCCTGGATCCAAAAGATATTTTTGGGAATCCAGTTGATTTTTCTGCATTCTCTGCACTCTCTCTCGACTACAATTATACTGTTCAGGCTGGGGATGCTGTCTCTGCTCAAGGATATCCATGGGTTGGCGCAAACACTATTACCCAAACCCAGTGAATTGTCTCCGGAACATATACCTACAACAATAATACTTACATAAAAACAGATACACTTATTGCGGGATGAAATTCTGGATGACCACTCATTCGAGAAGGAAAAATGGTTGGAGTGAACACCTTTCTTATTGGAGGATTTTTTGATCCTGCACTTGGATATTCGCTCTCGGTGAGAGAGATCCAGTCATTTTTACAATGAGCACTTTCCTCGGTATCTCTTCTTCAGAAAAATAGTCCCGGTTTTGGTCCATTTCTCCGTTCGGTCAATGAATTTTCTGAGCAGCAGAAATTTGTCGATCCGCTTATCACTATTCGTTTTCCAGAGAAATATACTATCATGACACATATTCCTGGATATTATGTTGATGGGCAAATTGCTCAGGAAAAAAGCACTGCTGTGTATGGGTTTTCATTTTTGCATTTTCGAGTTCCAGCACTCAAAACCCCAGAAGAGATACGTTATTTTTTGGCATGACAATCCTTTTTTCCATTTTGGGAAGACGTCAAATTTACAACGGTAACTATCGGAGGCCAGACTTTTTATCAGGTTGATAATCTCGGGAATACTGCTGGCGATAAAACAAAAACACAGTATGTATATTTTAAGATTGTCGACAATACTCATCTCCTTCTTCTTCGTCTCTCAACCCCATTCTCCAACGAATCTACGTATGATGCGATCCAAAAAAATCTCAGTGCGTTCCTGGCTGGTATAACTTTTCCTGCTAATTTTTCTTTTGCAGATCCCGGGAAAATCTCCATTACGGATGCTCACATGGCTGTCAGCCCTGGTGTAGAATCACTCATTGATTTCCGATCAAATTTCTTTCCGTACAATGGTGCGATTTCTCAACTTATGACGACTTATGACGACCTTTTCACCGTAAGAAAATATCTTGGCAACCTTTGGAGTTATGCTCAAGTGAGCATTGTTCCAAATTCTTTCTATACCGAGAATACTTCTGCAGAGGAACTCTTGCGTCGTTTGAGAGAGGTGCCGTATTTTTCTCAAAATACTGATACAGAAATTGTACATTACAAAGGAAGAGACGGTTTTATGGTCTGTGATAAGGTTGGGTCTTCTGTAGGGGATGAAAAAAATATTCAACACACTACTGCGCAATGTGAGGTAATATTGTTGATTGGAGAGAATGACTCTCACTTTCTTTCTCTCATCTTCTTGGTTGATCGTCGCCAAAAATGAACTCTCCCAGAATTGATGATATCGCATCTTGATTCCATGCTGCACCTATCGGGGGAGGGGCTAACACACTTTGGTTCTGGTTCATTGAAGCTCAGTTATACTGATGTAGCAAATCAATCCCAAGAGTTTCAGGAATCTCTCAAATACCTGCTCAAATATGGTGTCCTGGCTTCGCGAAATCTCTTTGATGGTGATCATCCCCTCACGTGGGAAGAATATATCCGTCTCCATGTATGGATGATTTACCACAAACGTCTTTCTGATACTATTGTTCCTGGGGATTCTTCGAGTCCTACTTTTTCCTCCATTATTAGCACTCTCCCTATCGATCGTCGTGCGTTTGTCGATAGTTCACAAAGAGAATCTTTTGATCTGATGCTGCGTATGGCTCTTGCGGGCGTTCAGTTGCCAAAGTATTCAGCATCTTCTTTGAATCAATTCAAGGTTCATGCTGAAACAACATATCGTGATCACTGGCTTGATATAGAAGAATTTGAGTATCAGTATTTTATGGGTAGAAAAATGGCACCAAACGGAACTCAGTATTATGATACTGGATATTACATGTCGGATTTTGTGACTTATTATAACCCAATTACTGGTATCTCTCAAGAACCTGTGGTCAGTGATGATGAGATCCAATTTGGTGTATATGAACCTTCTCTCCAAGCTCGTCGAGCTTTAGAAGCAGAACTCGCGTGTACAAAAAACGTTACTCGTTATTTTTCTGCTGAGTGTTTTCGCAAGAGACAGGAGTATGTTTGGTCATCTTTGAGTTATCCAGTTTTGACGAAAGGAGAAGCTGTGTCTGCACTACTTGTTTTGATGGATTTTGCCCTCTGGGACGAAGAATTGGCTCGTAAAAAAATGGTACAGGTTGATAATGAAAATTAATTCTGTGTGCATATAAAAACATAATTATTGAAGACAGTCGGAGCGTATCTGTCTCATGAGATGAGCCGGTAGGGTAGCTGTGCTGAGTGGCGCAAAGTAAGACCATTTTCGACGATATATTCCTGATAAAAATTGATCAATGAATCATCAAGATTCTTTGTATTTTTTTCTGACATAAATTCTCTATCCTGAGAAAATCGTCGAAAAGGGAAAGGTGCACTTATGATAATTCTTCAGTTTTTTTTGAGGTATCCTATATTTTCTGTAAGGAGTTTTTTTGGATCTTTTGCCCGATCGAGAACATTCAATATCAGCATGATATCAACTTTCTCTGTCGTTCATTTTTTGAAATGTGTGTAGCCCATACTTTTGAGTTTTTTCTGGAATCATACTGAAGTTTCTTGAAAAAATATTTTTGATACGTACGGTTCAAATTTTTTTGTGATACTCCCACTCCCGGCTCCTATATCTAGCAGAAAAAGAGGTCTTTTTTTTGGAATTATATAGGTTGTAATAAAATCTTTTGAAAAGAGAAAACTCTCATATCCAATAAAATTCATAATACTATAATGCTTTATTCCGAGAATCTTGGCGAAGATGTATATCCAGAACTTCGGGTAGTATAAATATGTCCTTTTTTTTTGGAATTTTAGTCCTTCTGTGGAAGTATCGATAACCATTTTTTTCTTGAGTAAAAGAAGGATTTCATTTTTTTTGTCATTTTCCATATTTGTATTTTTTAAATTGAAATTAATTTGCATATATCGTATGTCAAATTTTTCCCGTCAAGTTTTTTCTTTTGAAGGACGGAGAAAAAAGGTATACTTTTTCTGCTTATTTTCTATCTCATTATATGCAACCACATGTTATTATCCAAATAGATAGTTCTGCAGAATATGATCGGGAAGTTATCGAGAGACTCGTGGCTGAAAGTATGTCCAAGGTGGATGCCTATCTAAAAAGGTTTGATGATAAGCCGGATGCGGTCGTTCGGATAGAAGTTACTATCAAAAAAAATAGTGATAGTTCTTTTTATGGGAAACTTCATGCCAATGTGGATGGTGACTTGATTATGTTTGAGCGAGAAAAATTTCATAAGCTTGATGATCTCATTCGTCATGCGTTTCAACATATGAAGGAACAATTGGCGAGTAAATAAACGTCATGTACACACTTCGTGGTAGAAAAATTAATATATCAGAGCTTCATTCTCAGGCAGATTTTGTAGAATCATTCCTAGAAAAAAGATGAGTATCTTCTTGTGAAGTAGAGGGGATACATATACATGATCCTTTCTTACTTCCTGATATGCAGGAGGCTGTTTTAAGGATATCTCGCGCTTTTCAACAAAAAGAACGAGTGATGATCTTTGGAGACTATGATGTTGACGGTATATCTGCTACGGCAGCGCTGTTTCTTTTTTTACGCGATGAATTATGAATGGATGTCTCGTATCGTCTTCCGCACAGGGTGCAAGATGGGTACGGTTTAAAAATATCCCATATTGATGATATCGTCACCACACAAACAAAACTCCTTATTACGGTGGATTGTTGAGTGAGAGATGATGAGGCGATTATCTATGCTCAAAAAAATGGTATAGAAGTGATTGTGACAGATCATCATGTGTGCCCCTCTGTGTTACCAAAGTGCTGTGCTATTGTGAACCCTCAGAGAAAAGACTCTTTGTATCCATTTTTGTCATTGTCGTGAGCTGGTGTCGTTTGGAAGCTCATTCATGCACTTCTCCTTTTTTTCAAAAAAATTGATACGTTTTCTGCTGATATGCACCCTCTTTTACAAAAATATCTCGATATTATTGCCCTTGGAACGGTGGCTGATTGTATGCCAATGAGGGATGAGAATAGAACGATTGTTCGTTATGGTATACAACAATCACAGAATTCTCATCATTCTTTTTTTCAAACTCTCGCGTGATCGTTGTCTCGACCAATACGAACAGAAGAAGATATAGGTTTTTTTGTTGGTCCACTGCTCAATGCCTGATGACGACTTACAACACCTTATCAGAGCATAGCAGCACTTCTTACTTCTCCGTCTCATGCATTTTCTCGTATACAAGACCTTATGCATGTCAATGAGACTCGTAAAAAACGATCTCAAGATGCTTTTTGCGCATCTCTTGAAATTGTTAATCCCGATCTCCCTATGATGTGGTATGCACAAGAAGGCTTGGAACACGGTGTACTCTGACTTGTAGCAGCAAAACTTGTCGATACCTACCACAAACCAGCTGCTGTTTTTACACTGCATGAGTGATGCTATGTTGGTTCATTTCGAGCGCCGGATTGAGTAGATATTATGGGCATTCTTCATGCGGCTGGGCCTTATTTTTCTCGGTATGGTGGCCATGCTGGAGCCGGTGGTTGTACTTTTTTAAAAAAGGATCTTGATATAATTGAAAAAATTTTACAAGAAACAACAGCCCAAAAAATACAACACATACCAACTCATCCTGTTACTTGGATTGATGCCTGTATTTCTCCAGAAGATATTACTGCTTCTTTTGTCCAAAGTATCGAGAACCTTCGTCCATTTTGAGTGTGATTTTTAGTCCCCCAATTTCTCTTACAGAATATTGCTGTACCCCCAGAAATATTTGGGAAAACCGAACATCATATTCAATGGAAAAATAACTATGGTTTTGAAATATTGGGATTTCACTTGAGACCTTATCTATCAGACTTAGGGAAAACATCTGGGCTTATTGGAACCTTTAAAATAAATACCTGGAATAATCAAAAAACCATCCAATTCCATGTTTCTGATGCGCTTCTTCGCTAATTCCGAATTTTTTCGATCATTTTCCCGATAGATTCAAAGAATTCCATAAGAAGGAGGTAGACGGGAACTCATAAAAAGAACCCTACTATACCCATAAAATGCTCGGCAACAAAAAGTATGAGAAAAATAATGGGTGCCGGGATATTCAAAGAATGCCCAACAATACGAGGATTGAGGTAATATCCCTCAAATGCATGAACAATAAAAAGCATACTAATTAAGGCTACTACTATTCACCACCCAGGATATTCTACTACTCCTGCAAATATAATGGGTATACCCCCAATAAATACCCCTAAAATTGGTACAAAACTGGTAAAGAAAGTAATGCAGGCAAGTGCCAGAATATAGGGATATATATAGTTTCCATTGAGACTGAATTGTCCATAAAAAAACCCAATCAAAAGAAGTCCCGTTACGGTTAATATAGTATTGGCAACAGCGATTTTACTTTGTGCCTGGAAGACAAGGCCAAAACTTTTTTTGATTTTTTCGAAAATAAATCGTAGGTCATGATAGAAGAAAGAAAATGGTCACTGTTGAAGTCGTGAAAAATATGTTTTTACTTGCTCGTATTCCAAGAGCCAAACAAAACTTACTATATAGGCGAATATAACCTGAAAGAATATCCCTCCCACATAGAAAAGCTGGGAAAGAAGTGTGCCGGTGTCTGTTGATGGAGAAATAATATTGAGAACGTCTCATACTTGGTAAGAAACCGATTGCCACTGACTCAACGTATCTTTGAGGTTTGCTATTCCGAGGTCGAGGGAGAACCGTTGAGAGAGTGACTGGAGCAGCGTGATCATATCAGTTGTGAGAGTCGGTCCTATATCTCGTATAGCTATAATACATATACAGGCAAAGAGGATATATAAGACAGTGAGAAGGATTTTTTCTTTGGATCACCATTCCAGCAGTGGCTGGAGCAATTTAGGTGCCTTTTTGAGATAGTTTTTGAGACGTATCTGTATCCACTGGGCTGTCTCATGAAAAAGATAGGCACATAAGAAAGTGGTGATGAAAAAAACGATAAAATCCTTTCCGACTGCCAATATTGCTATTATCCCAACAACAGAGAACACTCTCTCTCAGAATCGGCGAGAAAAAAGATATTTTTGTAGGAGCTCACGCATATTTATGAATTAAAAATAGATTGAGCCATCTCAATCGGATCTTCTTCTTTTTGTTGAGGCTCAGAGGATATTATCTCGATTTTTTCCGCAAAAAAAGTTTTTCCTACTTCCGTGAGAATTTTGTTTGTTTCTGTTTCTTCACAACGGTTCTTGCAAAAAATAGTAGTGGTAATACTTATGGTGTGGCCATTTTTTTCAATATGAGCGGTTTTGAGGAGAGGAATAAGAGTGCTTTTTATTCAATGTTCTTGGAGTTTTTGCAAAAAATTTTCCTGAGAAAAGGCTTGTTCTTGATCATTTGAAGGGATTTCTTGTTTTTCAATTTCTTTGGTAGATGTGGGTATCGTTTTTTCCGACTCTCATTCTCGAATGCAGCTATAGAGCATCATAGAGAGAACATCGTGTGGCGAAGATACGTGTCTGCTTTGCATAAATACCTCACTAAAAAGGTCAAAGACGAATTTATAGTTCTTGAAATTATTTTTATCAAGAGCATCTCAAATATGATTTACTGTCCATTCTGTCATTTGAGCTGCGAACTGTCGAATATCTACTCCCTCTTTTCGGAGAGTGGAAAGAATTTCTTCAATTTCTTTTCTTTCTCAGGATATACAGGCGACATATGTTTTCTCTAAAAACTCCATACTCACCAGGTGAAGTGCTTTTGCTACGTTTTCTTGGGTTACTGTATTTTCTAAAATGCATTTCTCGAGCATAGTTATGGCGTCTCTCATGCTTCCACGCGCCCGATGAACGATGAGCATGAGTCCTCATTGCTCTGCTTTTATACCTTCTTTTTTACAGATTTCCTCCAAAACATGAAACATATCTTCTATTCCAATTTTTCTCAAATCAAAGCGTATAACACGGGATAATATAGTATCAGGAACTTTATGGATTTCGGTTGTTGCCAGAAGAAATATCACATGCGCTGGAGGCTCTTCGAGAGTTTTTAAGAGTGCATTGAAGGCTCATTTTGAGAGCATATGAACTTCATCGATAATGTAGACTTTATATTTTCCCTGTGTTGGAGTGAATTTTGCATGATCAATAATTTCACGGATATTGTCGACGCCAGTGTAGCTTGCGGCATCTATTTCAATGACATCAATCATTTTCCCTTGATCATAGGAAACACAATTTTGACATGTGTGGCACGGGCTTCACTCCGGTGTTATATTCGTACAATTAATGGCCTGGGCAAAAATTCGAGCAAGAGTTGTCTTTCCGATACCATGAAATCCAAAGAAAATATATCCATGATGAAATATGTGGTTTTTACAGGAATTTTCTAGGACTTTCCGGACAAAATCTTGACCAATGACCTCGGAAAATTTTTTTGGGCGATAGGACTGATAAAGAGACATGAAACAGCTTTTTTATGCTAAAAACAGGCTTATTTTACCCAGATATTGTAGGTTGCAACTTTATTTCTTTTTACTTTTTTAGAGGAGGTTTATATACTAGTTTTGCTTATGCAAGAAACGATTTACCTTGATTATGCTTCTACGCATCCTCGCAATTCTTTTGTAATGTCTGATCGTGAGGGTTTTGAACAAAGTTCCTACGCCAATATTTGACGAGGAAACTATGATCGTGCTGAAAGAGCCATGGTTGCCTATCAAAATTCTAAAAAATCTTTTGCATCTTGGGTCGGCTGTGATCCGTATGATATTATTTATACCTATTCATGTACCTATGCCATCAATCTTATTGCCCTTGCTTTAGAGCAAAATAATATCCTTAAAAAGGGTGATGTGATTCTTTTATCGGTATCAGAACATCATGCCAATATTGTTCCTTGGCATATGCTCGCACAACGTACTGGAGCCATCCTTCGTTTTGTTCATGTGGACAATGGGTATCATATCGATCTAAATGACTTATCTGCTAAACTCGATTCTTCGGTAAAAGTTGTGAGTTTGCAATATGCGAGCAATGTTACCGGAGCTCTCCACCCATTAGAACAAATACGTTCTCTTATAGGTGAAGAAAGACTTTTTTTTGTGGATGCTGCACAGATGGGTATTCATGGTCCTCTGAACTTTTCTGAAATTTGATGTGATGCTATGTTTTTTTCTGGTCATAAAATGATGGCTGATAGCGGTCTGGGCATATTGGTCCTCAAAAAAATCCTACAAAAAGCCTGGCAATGTCCCTTGGGAGGCGGATGAGCCATCAATTTTGTTTCGGAGAAAACCTATGAGCAATCTGGTCTTCCAGAACGTTGGGAGCCAGGTACTCCGCATATAACTTGAGCGGTTACTTTGGCTTCTGCTCTTCAGTTGCTTTCTGCTTTTTCAGGAGAGAAGAGGGGGCAGTATCAGGAGCTTGTGCGATATATATCAACTCGTTTCGATGATTTTTTTTCTTCCAGAAAGGGGTCATGTTATCATGCTTCTGAGCCATCAATCTGAGTCTGGTCCTTTTCTCTCGAATGAAAACATCCTGTTGATATTGCAGAATTTCTTTCTCGTCATGATATATGTGTACGTGCGGGTCACCATTGTTGTGAGCCGCTCCATGCCTACCTCTGATCTCCTGGAACAGTTCGTATTAGTATTGGACACGAAACAACAAAAAATGAAATAGATACTTTCTTTGAAGTTCTTATGTCTTTTTAATATGAGATTGCGTTTTTATTCTCTTGCTGCAATTTTTTTTCTTGTCCCTCTTCTCTATTCCGGTACTTATCTCCCGGGCGTTACTACGTATTTTAGTTCTTTTTTTGGGATTCCTTGGTTAGGGTTTGAAACATTCAAGGTTTTTCTCTTCTTCATTCTCCTTTCCGGTGCTCTTTTGGGTCAATTAATTATCGTTCTTCCGAAAAAGATTTTTCCTACACGCGCAGTTTCGCTAGGAGTACTAGGTTTTTTTTGATGGACTCTTCTCTCTTTTTTTATCAATTATCTGAGTAATCCATTTTTTGTTTTTGGAAATCCAGAAAAGCATCACGGCTGGTTTTTTTATGTTGCTCTCGGTGTTCTTTTTCTCATTTTACAAAAAACATCACCAAGAGAGCAAAAGATTTATTGGAAAATAACAGTTACAAGTTTTTTTCTGGTTCTTCTCTATGGTATATTTCAGAAACTTGGTCTTGATCCACTTCAGAAAAACTATACTGCCCCGATCGACCTCGGGAGACTCTATTCTACACTGGGAAATCCAAATTATCTTGCTGGATATATCCTTCTCTTTATGCCATTTTTTGACTTCTATACTCGCACACGTTGTTTTGTTCGATCTTTGATGACCATTGTTCTTGGTATTTTCCTTTTTCTTACGGGAAGTCACACGGCTTGGGGTATTTTTTTGGTGTACTATGCTTTCCAGATTTTCTTCTCTTTTTTCCCATGATTCCAAAAAAAATACTTTATTTTTTCTGTTTTATTTTTGGGAGCTCTTGTTTTGTGGGCAGTTTCTTTTTACTACTGGGATGAGCTTATGAGGCTGGGTAAATTTAGGAGTTTTATCTCCCGGTTTTATTTATGGATGACTTGATGGAAAGCACTTACACATCATATAAGTACGCTATTTTTCGGGTTTGGTCCAGACGGTTTCTTGGCAGTCTCAGACCATTTTAGACACGAGAAACTTTTTTCTTCCGTGAGTATTGACCGCTCTCATAATATTTTTATTGACTTGATGCTACATTTCTGATTTCCTCTTTCCTCTTTCCTCCTGTATACGATGGTAAAAAAATATAGAGATTTTTCTCCTCCTCAAAAAATGAGTTTTTCTCTATTTTTTATATTCTTTTCTTTCAATATTCCTGTTCTTGTGCATTTTATTTTTTTGGTGCAAATCCTTACATTTTCTCCTTCATCATTCTCTCTCCAATGAGTCCATGATCAGAAAGAATAGTAGCAATTTTCCCTCCAAATTCTCTACATCCTTTTTCGTAGTTCCAATCCTGCATTTCCTCGATTTTTGATATTCGAGAAAAAATTTTTTTTCTTGCTGCTGGTCCAATTCATGGAAGTTCATCGAGGAGGGTTTTTGTATAGGACTTTTCACGTGAGGAACGATTGTAGTTGATAGCAAATCGGTGTGCTTCATCACGGATTTTTTGTAGGAGCATAAGTTCACTTGATCCATATTCAAGACGAATAGGCTCGGAAGAATTTGGTATGAAAACTTCTTCCTTTTTTTTTGCTAATGAAATGAGTGGTACTGGTATTTTTTTATTTCAAACGATCTGAGAGATGGCGTTAATTGCGTGTGATAATTGTCATTTTCATCAGTCAATAACAATGAGGTGGGGCCAAGGATCTTCTCAGCGTAGTGCGCCTTGTGCTCGACGTTTGAGTACCTCTTCTATGGATGCGAAATCGTCTATTGCCTGAGAGGGAAGAGTTTTTATGCGATATTTTTTGTAGTATTTTGTTTCTGGCTTTCCATTAACTATGACCGATTTACTTCCTACTGTATGCTCTCCATGACTATGTGATATATCAAAACATTCAAAGATTATATGAGTTTTTTTTCCTTCTGGTGCCTTGTATCAAAATTTTTGTAAGAGGCTGAGCATGGTTTTTTTTGATAGTGTTGCATGGTGTATACCCGACATTTCTTTTTTATAGGCAAAGTTGAGGAGATTGGTATGAGCAAATTCCAATATTCTCATTTTTTCTCCCTTTTGTGGTATATTTACAGATATATGTCTTTCTGAAATATACTTTTGTACATCGGGAAGGCAGGATATATCTATATCGGTATATATATTTTTCGGGGAGTGTATTTCTAGGTATTGAATGATAGATTGTTCCAGGATACTTTTCCTTGGCTCGTCGAGAGGGTTTTCCAGTTGAAATTCCCATACTCATGTTACGAGACTGTTTTTTATCTCCACACATCCGAGAAAAATATGTTCATACTTTTCTAGTGACACAAGTATGATGGCTTCTCCTTGGATACTATCTCGTACAATTTGCTCATGACCAGCTGCCTGGATCTGGCTGATGCATTCTTTATAACGTGCTGCTTCCTCAAAATTTCTTTTTTGAGAAGCATGAAACATTTTTTGTGTTAGATCATCCAAAACATGTTGTTTTTTCCCTGATAAAAAAAGCCGTACTGATTCGATATTTTTTTTGTAAGTTTCTATTTTTTCTGCGTCTCATGTGCAATGGCCTGGGCATATTCACAAGTACGTATCCATGCATGGTGGTCCAAATTTTTCTATTTTTTCGTGGTTACCAAGTTGAAATATTTTCCTCAAAAAACGTAGATATTTGTACACATCAAAATACTGACTATACGGTCAAAAATATTCTCATTTTTGATTACGTATTCTGGTTCTTACGAGACAAGGAAGAGATCCATCAGTAATTTTTATATAAGAGAGATTCTTCCCATCTTTCATGAGCACATTGTATTTTGGTTGTTGTTCTTTGATGAGATTGGTTTCCAGGAGCAAAGCTTCTATATCATTTTTTGTTTCAATAAAATCTATTTCTTTTACTCACTGTATCATTTTCTTTTTTGCGAAATTGAGCTTCGCTCAGGCTAGAAAATATGATCGAACGCGGGTTTTGAGATTGGATGATTTCCCAATATAGATGATTTTCCCACTTTCATTTTTCATACAATACACACCAGGACAGTTGGGGATATTTTTGTAGAGATAAGATAAGTTGTTTTTCACGATGCTAGCTTATTCTCATTAAATAAAATCGCAAGTACCAAAAAACCTCTCATTTCTGAGAGGTTTTTCTGGAAAAACTTTTCATTATTCTGCTAACAAACGACCGAGAGCCGCATCGAAGTTTGCTTCAGGTTGAGCCCCAGAGACAACCTCATATTTTCCAGTTTTGGTATTGATGAGAACGTTGCCCGGTGTGCCGTTCACTCCGAATTTTGATGACCCTTCTGACATATGTGCATCAACTCGTGACTTAAAAGTATTTGCATCAACACATTTTTTTACTGTTGCTGGATTTTGTCCAAGTTCTTTGACAACAGCATCGATGACATCTTGAGAAGGAGTTCCTTTTGCAAAGACACTTTCCACGAAGGCAAAGTATTTATCTGCCCCACCTGCTTGTCCGACACACTCTGCTGCTTGCGCAGCTGGGAGAGCTGTTGGGTGAAACGGAAGAGGATAATGTTTGAACGCTACGGCAAGCTTATCTCCGTATTTTGCTTCCAGATTTTTTATAGCACCTGAATCGTGGAGTCTTTTACAGAATGGACATTCTAGATCTGAGTATTCGATCCAGAGAAGGGTAGCATCTTTATTGCCTTTCACATAAGTATCTTTTGTGAGTCCTGCAATATCACCTTCAGAGAGTGTGCCAGTTGATTTTGGGTCTACAGGGGGCTGATTGTTGTCAGCACTCGGCTGCTCACCATCAAGCATTTTTGTTTGGGACTCGAGTGACTGTCGTACATTATCACTGTATTTTGGGTTTTCTATCATTTTTTTGTAGAGTTTGTAATTCTCTCTTCCTCCAAACTGTTGAATTTGAGGCCCCTGAATCATGAAGTAGTTGGCGACAAGAGATACAACAGTGCTAGCAGCTATAGCGGCATATACAATTGAGTGACTATGTTTGTCCATAGAGGTTAACTTTAGGATATAAAAGGACGATCCCCAGTATATTTTTTGTCTTTTATATCGCAAGAATACGAGAAGAGTATTGTATTTACTTTCTTCTCACACGTGGTCTCTGTAATTTCAGTATATATTTTTTTGACAGTCGGAGACTTTTTTCTAGAATGCAGACACATTTTGGAGGGATGGCAGAGCGGTTTAATGCAACAGTCTTGAAAACTGTCGTGGGGCAACTCACCCTGGGTTCGAATCCCAGTCCCTCCGCCAGAAATGTATTTTTGATTTTTAGAAAAGGTCCTCTTTATGTCGAAAGACCTGATTATTGGATTTATTGGACAGGGTTTTATTGGGAAAAATTTTGCTGATGATTTTGAGTCACGTGGCTATCGTATTGTTCGCTTTTCCAAAACACTTGATACTCCAGACCAGCGTCGACTACTCGCAACATGTGATGTTGTGTTTATTGCTGTTCCTACCCCCACAACACCACAGGGTTTTAATTTTGATATTCTAAAAGAAGTTGTTGCATATGTTGGATCCTGAAAAATCGCGGTTATTAAATCCACCATGATGCCTGGTACATGTGAAAAAATCCAGAATATGTACCCGGATCGTTTTTTGTTTCATTCTCCTGAATTTCTCACAGAAAAAAACGCTGCCTATGACGTGGCACATCCGACCAGAAATATTGTTGGATATTCCGTCGACTCTCCATCATATAGGGAGAAAGCTGAATTTGTTTTGAGTCTTCTGCCTCCTTCTCCGCTGAATATGACGTGTCATGCTCGAGAAGCAGAGCTGATTAAGTATGGAAGTAACAACTTCTTGTTTTTAAAGGTTATCTATGCCAATATTCTCTATGATATAGCCCAAAAGAGCGGCATGGATTGGGAGAAAATATTTGCCGGTATTACTAGTGATCCTCGTATAGGAGGCAGCCATATGACTCCGCTCCATCCATCTGGTAATAGTCTTCATCTTGGGCGGGGTGCAGGTGGTCATTGTTTTATTAAGGATTTTGCTGGCTTATGTGAATATGCCTCTTTCTTAGGGCTTGATCCTGAAACGCAAAACTTCTTTCGTGCGGCTGAGAAAAAAAATATTCATTTACTTCATGACACTCAAAAGGATCTCGATCTTCTTCGTTGAGTCTATTGAGATGATTTTATGAATTAATGCATGTTTCTGAACAGCATGCTGTAATAAGTTGTTTTTTTTCTATTTCACCTCTCTTGTAATCTTTATAACTTGCCTGTGATAGCGTGTATATGGTGATGTGGTCTAGAGTGTATCAGGGTATTAGTGCATGATATTTTTGACACCAGTAATGACTGAATCATTGTAAGTATGGCATGCTATTGTATTTTTTTGTGATATTGCTCGTAAATTTTCTCCATCGATCTCCATGGCTATATTCGTGCAAATTTTCTGGCCTTTCAGAGGGTATGTTTTTTGTATACCCGCTCAATTCTTTCCAGAGATTTTTATGAAGTATGTGGTTATCTCATTTGTAGGCCCCGTCTACTATGAACCAAAAATCTGTGTTCACTGGATCAGGCGCAAACATTCACCAGTATTGATCGAGTCGAAAAAAATATAGCCATGACCACAAAAAAGAAGAATGCCAGCGAAATAGGTTTTTTGCGAAAGTATTTTTTTCTATAAAAGTGTAATGATCGCCAAAAACTTTTGAGCACGCACGAAATTTACTTGCTTTTAGATCCAAGACAGTGTTTATTTTTCACTCATGAAGAACACTGATGGCCCCCAATGGCCACACTCGAAAGAATCATGCCCATGCATGATGACATGTCATGACAGAAATATTTGTAATGATAACGACATAGAGTGAAATTCACGCGCAAAGAGACATGAGGATGGCATGATATTTTTTTGGTGTTCTTTGTGGAACAGGTGGTGTGATCCGGCATGTACGTTTTTTGGAAATATATCTGTACATTTTTTCTCCCATTTTTGTCCCAATTCTTGTTTTTGTGAGGGGGACAAATATACGTCCATACCATGAATTTTTCATGCATTCGCGTACACCAGAAAATCATAACATTTTCTCTTTTCCTCGATCCATAATCCACATATTTTCTTTTTCTGCCAGAGCTTGTATTTTTTGAGAGGCCTCTCTGAGTGGAATATAGGATATATTTTTTATCATGCCCCATCACCGTATCCAGGTTATCCATGTTGTGCAGAGAGAGCATCGGTCATCGAAGTAGATAGTACCTTTTTTAGGATGAAAAAATTTCTCGATTGCATCCCAAATTGTTCAGGGAATGAGCGCTATCATGGTTGCGATGGAAACCCAAGGAAATATTCATACACCTATGTGCGTCATAATTCCTATGTGAAGCAAAATGATTGTTGCAATCCCAGCCATTTTCATTCTTCTAAAAGGGAGAATGAGAAGTAAGGGGGAAATAACTTCTACGCCTATACTCAGATATGTTATCACCTGCATCAGTTCTTGAGAGTGATAGAGAGGACTTTCCCAGAGTCGAAATGTTTCCAGTGAAAGTATCTCGTAAGTTGCGGATCATGTCGAGTACCATTCTGGTCACTTTTTTAGATATGCCGTTACCCAATAGAGCAGTATTTGCTGTGTAATAAATGCGACACTTGCTATCGATATATAGCGTGTTCAGTGCGTATGATCCTCTTTGCCACTGTCATACGATACATGTCTGTTGAGTGGTAAAAACATTGACCAGAACAGTACCATCCGAAGTAGATCATCGGCACCAGAATTTATTATACTACTCACGTTGTGGAGAGAAACTGTTAATATCCAGAGCCCTATGCTCATCAATCGAGTTTTGTATCCGAGGATAAGCATGACTGCTATATATCCGTGTAGCAAAAAAAGTATTGTCTGGAACCATATATCTCCAGAAATGCCGTGGAGAGACCATGCAGGGAGCTGTTCGTATGAAAGATGATACATATCTTTTGCGTTCATACCGAGATTCGTGTAATGAACGATGAGATATTGACTTCGGAATGCAACATCAACGCAGGCAATAATCCCAATAAAAATACGAAATATCGCGAGAGATCGTGTGTCGAGTGACCAGGCGTTTTTCCAAAAAGAAGAGAGTTTTTGTATCACGGTCATATCCTACTCACCCACATAAAAAAGAAAGTCCTCTTGTTTTTTTTCATCAAAAAATATAATCTTTTTGTTATATTTTAATATTTTCTATGTCTTTTATAAAGGAATTCCGTGAGTTTGCTATGAGGGGAAATGTCGTCGATCTTGCCGTTTGAGTT
>CAYPRD010000021.1:0-19647 GCA_964413195.1 uncultured Candidatus Peribacteria bacterium | reverse complement strand
GATCTTGTCCTATCCCCACCTCGCTGGTCATGTAGAGGCGCAGCGCATCAGACCCGTACTCTGCAATCATAATGTGGGGATCGACGACATTCCCCACAGATTTACTCATTTTTGCTCCATCTTTATCGTTGACGAAGCCGTGAACGAGGATATTTTTTGGAAGATGTATATCAGCTGAGAGGAGCATGCCAATCCAGGTAAGGCAGTGAAAACGAGAAATATCTTTGCCGATAACATGCAGTTCGCAGTTCCAATTTTTGAAATCCTCTTCGATATTTCCGTTCGATACCCCAGAAATATAGTTGGTAAGTGCATCACACCAGACGTACATCACATGTTCTGGATCGTTGGGAACCGGGATGCCCCAGGTGAGTTGTTTTTTGGTACGAGAAAAACTCACATCTTCGAGCCCATCACCGATAAGTGCCAGGACTTCATTTTTTCGAAATTCTGGCAATACGCAGACTGTATCATTTTCTATTTTTTCTCTGATTGCATCGCTGTATCGACTGAGTCGGAAAAAATAATTTTCATCCTCTGTCCATCGAGTTGGTGCCCCACCTTCTTTGAGACATTTATTCTCATCGAGTTCTTCTTCGGTTACAAACCGCTCTTCACGATCACAGTACCACCCAGCATATGCTTTTTTATAAATATCTCCTTTCTCTACGAGGCGCATCCAGAGAGCTTGTACGACTGGCCAATGTCGTTTTTGATCTGTCGTTCTGATGTAGCCATCGTTGGAGATAGAGAGAGCGTGGTTCATGTCCTGAAAATGAGCTATATTGGCATTGAGCATTTCCATGACATCTCGCCCAGCTGTTTCTGCAGTTTTTAATATTTTACTTCCGTGCTCATCAGCACCCGTAAGAAAAAAAACATTTTCTTTCCCCTCTATAAGACGGTATCCTCTGACGATCACATCCGTGAGAATTGCCTCGAGAGCATGACCAATATGTGGGACCCCATTCATGTAGGGGATAGCGGTGGTGATGAGTTTCTTGTTCATGGGAGGAATTATATGAATAATTTTTGAGACTCCATAAAAATATCTATACTTCCAATGCTATGGATAAGAAAAGAGTCGTCATCGTTGCTGACTGGATCACACATTTTGGTGGTGCGGAGAGGATTTTGGTAAAACTTATGCAGATGTATCCTGAGGCTGAAATATATACATCTGTATTTTTCCCAGAACGGCCAGAGTATTTTCGTGATAGAAAAATACATACCAGCTTTATTCAATATCTGCCATTCTTCAATCGCCGGCACAAACTGTGTATGCTTTTGAGGCCTCTTGCTTTTTGGTTTTTTGAGTTTTGAGCGTATGATCTCGTGATTTCTCTTGCCTCTGCTGAAGCCAAAGGTATCAGGACTTCGTGAAAAACCAAACATATCTGCTATTGTCATACGCCAACACGATATCTGTGGAGTCATGCATCCGAATACCGTGAATTTCTTGAGTTTGGTTGGTTGAACTGGTTGGCACGAATCGTCATTCCATTCGCCTGTATGGTGATGAGAAGGTGGGACAAAAGAGCTGCGCAAAGACCAGATATATTTATTGCAAATTCTATCACGACACAAGAAAGAATACGGTTGTATTACGGGCGAGAAAGTATCGTAGTGTATCCTTTTACTACTTCTGAAAACCCAAAAACTTCTCCACAGCGTTGAGACTATTTTGTGTGCCTAGGAAGAGTTGTACCGTATAAGCGATTTGATATTGCTATAGAAGCGTGCAACACCCTCGCGATACCATTGAAAATCTTTACAACGACGCAAAACTCTGTGACTTGTGAACTTCAGAAAAAATCCGGCCCCACAATTGAGTGGATATTTTCTGCTTCTGATGAAGATATAGGAAATACACTTGCCAACGCACAGTGATTTATCATGCCCCAGGTCGAGGATTTTGGTATTGTTGCTCTGGAGGCAATGATCCACGGTTCTCCAGTTATTGCGTATGGAGAAGGTGGAGCAACAGAGACCGTAATCCATGGGAAAACCGGCGTCCTTTTTTCCGAGCAAACTCCTGCTTCACTTGTTTCTGCGATTGAGCGCTCACAGGCAATAATCTGGGATTATGGTTTCATCTGTGAGCATGGAATGAGTTTTTCGGAAGAACGATTTGAAAAATGATTTTTTGATGTTGTTTCCATGCTACATCTTTAGCCTGAGAAAGAGAACATTTTCCATGCTTGCGAAAAAAAACCTAATTGTATACTACATCATATGAAAATAACAAAAATCTGACACTGCTGTCTACTGATAGAAACCAAGGGGAAAAGACTGTTGACTGACCCGGGCTGCTTCACGGTCGATAAACATGTACAACTAGAAAATATTGATGCCCTACTTTTTACCCATGAGCACCCTGATCACTACCATCTTGAATCATTAAAATCCTTGCTCGATAAAAATCCGAAAGTAACCATATTTGCTAATACCTCTGTTGCTGAGCTTCTTGAAAAGGAAAATATTACCTATCAGATTATTCGAGACGGAGAGACGGTTGATTATTTTGGTATCAAATTTTCTGGATACGGTGTCCAGCATTCAATACAGCATATCTACTGGCCACTTTCGGCAAATACGGGATATATGATAGATGAAAAATTGTTCTACCCAGGAGATGCCTTGACTGATCCAAAGAAACCAGTTGATATTTTAGCCCTCCCAGTTGCGTGATGATGGTTATCAACCCATGAATTTATTGATTATGCACTGAGTTTGAAACCAAGAGTGGTATTTCCGGTGCACGATCATATTCGTTTTTTATCCAGCCATGCTGTTCCTCTCAAAATCCTTCCTGAAAATGGTATTGAATTTATCCCGATGGTAGAAGGGGAGAGTAGGGAATTTTAATCTAGCTAATATGCGCTGTCCTAAATGTAAAAACCTTGAAACTCGCGTTATCGATTCCCGTCTTTCGGAGGATGGTCTCTCGATACGTCGTCGTCGCGAATGTGAAAAATGCCAAGCTCGGTTTACGACATTTGAACGTATGGAGTTTGTGAGTTTTTTTGTGACAAAATCAAGTGGGAAGAAAGAACTCTACAATCGATCTAAACTCGAAGCGAGTATCATGAAAGCATGTAATAAGAGAAATATCCCACCCGAAAAGATTGAGTCCATGCTCAATACCCTGGAAATCGAATGGGCAGAGAATAAAAATGGGATCACTTCAAAAAGAATTGGTAGAGATGTTCTCCATAAACTCAAGGATATCGATGAGGTTGCTTGTCTGCGATTTGCTTCTGTCTACAACCACTTTGAGAGCCATAGCGATTTTGTAAAATTTATCCTTGAAGAGTTTGAAGAATGATCACCGTCATAGATCTCAATCAAATACGGTCTGTTAAACCGCTTATTTCTGAAATTCTTTTTCAGCGTATTACAGAAACACGAGAAAAAAATCAGAAAGTTCTCCTGATTCTCAACCGTCGATGAGGAATGAGTACCCTCGTTTGTCGCGATTGTGGCTGGTCATCACGTTGTCCTGAGTGTGATCTTTTGATGCGTGTTCATCTCAAGCCAGAGCATAAGTTGTTATGTCATTTTTGTGAACATACTGATCCTATCCCTCTGCACTGTCCCAAATGCTCTTCCGTCCATCTCGTTGAGAGCTGAGCACGGGTTCAAATGATTGAGCGCGATATTTCTACCCTTTTCCCAGACGAATCAATTTTTCTCATTGAAGATATCGGGAAAGTGAGCCAAAAAGCTCTCAAAAAAAATGGTCTTTTCATTGGAACACACAAAGTTGTTTCTTTGCCTTTTGATAATCTTGGTTTAGTTGCATTTCTGCTAGTGGAGTCTGACTTGTCTGTTCCGGAGTATAATATGGAAGAAATAGTCTACGGACAAATAAAATATTTCTTTCGACATGTCCCGCACATCATCTTGCAAACACGATCTCCGAAGATGCAAATTTTGGAAGATGTAACTCGAGGAAATTTTCGTTCATTTTTCCAGCGAACTACTCAGGAGAGAAAACTCCACAAGCTCCCTCCTTTTATAGAGATGATTGTCATACGCATTTTTGAGTCTTCAGAAAATACTCTTCGGCAGCGTATAGCAAAACTGGCTTCCTCTATGATGCTCGTGGCTCCTGCTGAAACAGTTGTTTCGTATGATCATTTATTGCTCGAAAAAAGAGCGTGAAAATACATGCAAAAAATTATCATTCGCTCTCCTGATATATTGTCTTTTCTTGAGCCGTTTCACCGTGAATTGGTTCGGGGAAGGGGAATAGAAGTGGAATGGCTATAGTACAAAAAATTGACTTATCAAGATGATTATTATACTCCTTGAGTTCTATTTTTAATTTTATATTTATGTCACTGTCTTTAGTAGCGGTCACACGTGATCCCAAAACAGACCTCAGGACTATCCGTGGGAATTCTGATAAAAAGGGTTCTGTTCCTGGTGTAATTTATGGAAAAAAATGTCCCAGCACACCACTGGCTGTTGATACATCTGATCTTTTACGTGTTTTTCGGGAAGCGGGGTACTCTCATATTATTGATCTCTCACTTGATGGTAAAAAACACCAGGCAATTATTCACGATATTGACGTACACCCAGTTAATGGTTCATTTTTGCACGTAGATTTCTTGGCAGTAAGTGCGACCGATAAATTGACAGTTACTGTTCCTATCAAGCTTGTTGGGGAATCACAAGCAGCTCGAGACGGAGCGATTATTGATCATGTATTGCAGGATATTGACATCCGTTGTCTGCCGGCAGATATCCCAGCTGAGCTTTTAGTTGATATTTCAAAGTTGGAAAAAGTAGGAGATGCTCTCCATATTTCTGATCTCGGTCTTGATCCAAAAAAACACGATATACTTCATCACCAAATGGGCGATGCTGTGGTGCTGGCTTCAGAATTCCAAGAATATGTTCCAGATGAGGCACCAAAAGAAGTGGAAGTTCTCACGGAGAAGAAAGAAGAAGGAGCTGAGGGATGAGCAACAGAAGAAGCTTCTGGTCCAGAAAAGGAAACAAAAGAATCCGAATAATATATGTTGATCCGCATTGTTGGAACATCGCCAGATGCTGATACTCTTTTTTCCCGAGTTCAAGCTTCTCTCGAGGAGCTGGGACTCTCGTCTCATGCTGTTGTCGAAAAATACGATACTCCAGAATATCGAACGATGATGAAAATCACTTCATTCCCGGCTTTGTGTTTAGAGGAGTCGTCTATTGATTTTCGTGATATGATTTTTGAGGGAGTTGTTCCAGAGCAGAAGGAAATAGTAAATCTATTTATCTCTCTTTTTGGTACGGAGGAGGCAAAAAATACTTGATGTAGTACGTGCACTGGTGGATGCGAGTCCTGTAGTTGTTAAACTTCTACTAAAGATAAAAAGGACAAAGAGCAAAGAGAAAATAGAGGATTTTTGCCTTTTTTCTGTAGAATCGTCCTGTTATTATTTTTGTCTTATGAAAAAGATTGTTTTTCTTCCGGTGATTTTACTTCTGGTTTCATGCTGAACTCAGCCTGAATATCCCCGTTTAACTGCTTGTTTACGAGAAAAACAGGTTGTTATGTTTGGTGCTTCTTGGTGCCCTCATTGTGCAGAACAAAAAAAACTCTTTGGAAAATCAGCGAAAGATATGCCGTATTTTGAATGTTCTCAAAATGGGAAACAAGTCCCAGAATGTGATAGTAGGGGCATCATGAGTTATCCGACATGGCAATTTCCTGAATCGAGCCTACAAAATCTCCCACCAGAAGCGCAGATGGACATACTCAATACTGAATCAGAAAAAGTGCGTTGAACATCAGCTCTCTACTATGAAACTCTCAAAACAAAAGATACTGCTGCTGCAACACGTGTACAAGAATTTGAGAAGAAAACAGAAGAATTGTTGAGTTCCAAACTGACTGTCTTTGAAAAATTAAAAAAACTGACTGTCCTGACGCAAGGGCCTACGAATTCATTGATAGATAGGCCAGTCTATGTTTCTGGACGTCTCTCGGGAGAACGTACACTAGCCAATATTGCACTTTATAGTGGTTGTAGCGAAGCGTATCAACAGGATATTGAGTGAAAAAAGTAGATTTTCATTAAAAGTTCTTAGAATACCTGTATGAAAATATCGCTCAATTGGGCTTCTCATTGGACTAAAGTCCCCTCATACGATCCCCAGACTCTTGAAAATTTTTCTCACATTTATTCTACGTATACCGCAGAAGTAGAGGGAATTGATATGTATCTATTTGATGAGAGGATTGTAGTCGGAAAGGTCCTTTCTTGGAAACAGCATCCTGACTCAGATAAACTTGGATTAGTTCAGGTTGATACTGGTATGGAGCAACAGGAAATTGTTTGTGGTGCGGCAAATGTTCGAGAGGCTCGATATGTTCCTGTGGCTCTCGAAAATGCGGTATTACCAGGATGACTTGTCATCGGCCGGAGATCGATACGAGGTGTTGAAAGTTGTGGTATGATCTGTAGTCTGGATGAACTTTCTTTGCAGAGTCAACGTGCTGAGGGGATATTTCCTCTTGAGACGGTTTGGGGGAATGATCTTTTAGAAAAGATGATTTGAAAACCATTTGGTTCTCTTATCGTAACTATCCCAGGATATGGTCAGGATATTATGTATTCTATGAATGATGTAGTTTTTGATCTTGATAATAAATTTATTACCAATCGTCCTGATCTTTTCTCAGTTGTCGGTAATGCTCGGGAGATTGCTTGTATTGAAAAAACTGATTTTGTTTTTAATGTACCTGTACCAAAGAGAGCGGAAAATACCCTAGATGTTCGGGTGGAATCCACAGCGGTGTATAAGTATATCTTGCGAGAGTTTTCTGTGAAAAATCTACCCGAATCTCCCTTTATTCTTCAGCTTCTCCTGAAGAGATCTGGGCAGGGAAGTCATGGGATATTAGCAGATCTCACAAATCTTGTCATGACGGAAGTTGGTCAACCAATGCATGTCTTTGATGCTGATCTTGTTTCTGGATCAATTGTTCTGAGAATGGCGAAAAAATGAGAAAAATTTATTGCACTTGATAAACAAACCTACACCCTTTCTCCTGAAGATCTTGTTATTGTTGATGATGAAAAAGTATTAGCTCTTGCGGGTATCATGGGCGGTCTTTCTTCTGCTGTCCATGAAGGAACCTCTCGTATATATCTTGAATCAGCGATATTTGATTCTATCACTGTCCGTAAAACTTCACAAAGACTCGGGCTTCGGAGTGATAGTTCTGTGCGTTTTGAAAAATGAGTTGACCAGACAATGCCGTATCATGCTCAGTATCGATATGAAAATCTTCTTAATTTTTTCCTGAGCGAGAAGGTAAAAGTTGGTCGAGAATTTTCTTTTGTTTCCACAAAAAATCCAACAGTTATCTCCTTTACCCAGGAGGATCTGACGAGAAAAATAGGTGTTGATGTATCCCATGATGATGTATCAGATATACTGAAACGATTATGATTTTCTGTCCAGCACAGAAAAGGGACATATTCAGTGACAGTTCCTTCATGGAGAGATACAGGCGATGTAAGTATTGTGGAAGATATTATAGAAGAAGTCGCTCGTCATATTTGATACGACAAAATCCCAGCAGAACTCCTTCCTGGGCCAATAGAGACTTCACATGTATGGACGCATGACCCAATAACGATGTCTATATCAAGTTTCTTTACTGAAAGGGGATACTATGATGCGTATACGTATCCATTTACTTTTTCGGAGCGTTTCTCACGTTTTTCCGAGAAAGATCCCATTATTGTCCAAAATACCACAGAAAATCGTACTCATCTTCGTGCTCATTTAGCAGAAAATCTTCTTGAGTTGGTGGCTCAAAATTATAGAAATCATTCTCAGTGAGCATTTTTTGAATTTGGACCTACATTTGATGGCGATGAATCATTGGCAGGACTTGGCGTATGTTGGTGAAGAGATACTCAGACACTTCAAGAGGATCTCACAAGTTATGTCATGACGTTTTTCTGAGAAAAATGTACACTCCGTCAAGGTGTAACAGATACAAAATTGTTTGCTCCCAAGGCGTATGCTGAATATGTGGATGGTCAGTGAGATGTTGTTTTGCGTTTTGGACTTGTGCGCCCAACTTTGTATCCTATATTTGATATTGAAAATTTGGATGTGTATGCTTTTGAAATAAGTAAAATCCCATCACTTCATAGAAATATTCGTTTTGAACCTTTACCAGATCTCCCTGGTACACGCAGAGAGTTAAACTTCATTTCACCAGAAGGTATCCCAGTGGCACTTCTTCTGGAACTTGTTCGCTCGTCTCATGAGTGGGTATCTGAGGTGGGTGTGAGTGAAATATATCGTGATGAACAGCATATTGGCGCAGATAAAAAATCAGTTGTGATTTCATTTCTCATTAGGAATCCTCTCAGCACTATCACGGATACTGAGGCTCTCCAAATACAAGAAACTGTCATACAAAATCTTGCCCATGCGGGTTATCCTCTGCGCGGAGTTTAATATCATATACAGGATTTTCTATAACAAAAATTCTGTTTATTAATAACGAATTGGAAAATAATTGTGTATTAAAATTTGCATTCTTTTTTTCCTGAGTATACTACCTATACCTGAGGTATAGGTTATATGCCAAAGGTACTTTATCTCCTCACCATTTTTCTATGGGTAACTGCACATGTCAGAACTGCTGTACAGCGTGTAATTGCGAGAACTGTTCGTGTTCTTGCTGTGGAAAGTAGTTCTATCTGCCCATCTTTCCTAAGAGGTGGGCTTAAATTTTATTATGAAAAAATATCTCTCTCTTGCTTTAGCACTTTTCTGTATCGGGGTTTTCACGATACTATTTTGCCGTGCTTTCGAGTATAGTCTCTTTTCCATGATGGGCATGAACATGCTTATGTGATCATGGTTTCTCATCTTTGGGACAGTAAAATTACTCAATGTTCCTGGATTTGTGAAAAGTTTTCAGCGATATGACATTGTAACGCAGGCTATCCCAGCGTATTGATATGTATACCCCCTCATCGAATTTGTACTTGGTGTTGCCTATATCCTCGATCATATGATGATGTATTGGATTCCAATCAATGGTATAGCACTAGTCCTGTCCGGATTAACAACGTGGGGCATCATCAGGAGTCTTTCTCGTCATGAAAAAATTCACTGTGCATGTCTCGGCGCTCATACGCAACTCACACTCTGATGGGTGACTCTTGTTGAGAGCGGGAGTATGGTTATTATGGCTCTGTGAATGATTTTATGGATGCTTTAAAAACTATCAGATCTCTTTTTCTGAGATTCATTTCTTGTCATCAAGGTAGGATAAATAAAGTTTTACATCTTGTGGGAATTTTCGTCCTTGTGTATGGCATATATGAGAAAAATATTTTTCTTTTTCTGGCTTGAATACTTCTGCAGGAACTGGGACACATGTATCAATATCTTATTGCTCAAGATAAGAATCAGCACCCGTTGTATTGTTCTTTGTCTCAAGTAGTATTAATTTGACCGGTATTCTTATTGTCAGTTTTTTATATACTTCTGTAAAATTATGATTCGCTCAAATCCTCTCCTTCAAAAAAAATTACTCCTTGCTGTCAGAAAAGCACAGGGTACTTTGGATAAAGTCTCCCGCATGATAGAAGATGACTGTTATTGTGGTGACATATGACAGCAAATAAATGCTACAATGGGCCTCCTCAAGTGAGTGAATGCTGATCTCATGAAAAACCATCTTCTTTGTTGCGGGAAGAATGATCTTTCCCATAAAGATCCGAAAAAGGCCGAACAATTTGTAGAAGAATTTTCTCGTATTTGGAGCCTTTCTACCCGTAAATAATTTTTTATTTCTTTCTATGAAAACCTCTCTTTTTTCTCTTCATACCGCGACAGTTTTACAATACATAGGTATTGGTTTGATATCGGGTTCAATTAGTCATGGATTTTTCTCTGGATTCCGGAGCTTTATTACGGCTCTTATCGGTATTATTGTGTTTATATCCGGTCTTTATTTAGAGAGAAAAATCCTTGGGAAACACACTGTAAATATCGGAAAGATACTCCTGGTTGGTGTTATTTTTTCTATTAGTACGGCGATGGTTGCAGGCTGATTACAGCACTTCTTGGATTCTCCGTGGAGAAGTGCCTGGATTATTCCAGTATGATATTTTGTATCGCTTGTGGTTTTCCCTCTTAAAAATGATCTCTCTACGTCCTTTGCTTCGCTTGTAGCGAGAGGGCTGGTGATTTCAGCTGTGATTGCATTGATTACCTATCCTCTTGCTCGTATGACTCCTGTCTCTCCTTTATTTGGGGGCAGAGGAGGTCACCATGGATGAGAAATGTCTATGGATATGATGGACAGTTCTGACAGTTCACTTCGTGAGCACTGCCGTCAGATGCCAAATATGATGGGATGTGAAAAATGGAAAAATGAGAATGGTATGAATATGGGTCATTCCATGATGGATCATGCGTCAATGGTTACTTCAGAAGAAGCATTTATTGTAAATATGATTCCTCATCACCAAGAAGCAGTTGATACAGCTCGATTGGTTCTTGCAAAAGGAGAGAGCCCTGAATTAAAGAAGCTTGCGCAAGCAATCATTGCAGCACAAGAAAAAGAAATCTCTATGATGCAACAATGGTTACGTGATTGGGGGTATACAAAAATCTCTCCTACGTACCAAAACATGATGTGAGATGGTTCACAATTAAACGGTGCTGACCTGGATCGTTGGTTTCTCAGGGGAATGATCATGCATCACATGTGAGCGGTGCAGATGGCGGAAAAAATGTTAACGCTGCCAGCTCGTGATGAAACACTTCGTTTTTCACGAGAAATCATCTCCGTCCAGACTCAAGAAATTCGTCAGATGAAACTCTTACTCGGAGAAGAGATGAGTGATATGAGACATGGTCATTAGAGGTATTTTACCATATACCCTGATTCGAGACGATATCAGATCTTGGCAAAATATGGGCGTACTCACACTCATGCAATAACGGCTATTTTTTCTATTTCCGGATATCTTTCTCTGATGATTTTCTCGGCTTCTTGCATAAGTTTTTTCCCAAGTCCCTGGTGTTGTACTGCATCTTTATCAGCAATTCACAATCCTAATTGTTCCCCGTAGGTATGGATTTCTCGTATCAGGGCTGATTTTTCTAAAACTGGAAGGAAATGGCGTTCTTTTGAGAAATATTGGGAAGGGATACGAAGACGTAGAAGGGAGAAGAGCCTTGCTTCATCAGAAGCATTTTCTGGATATACGGTATAGTCAGATTTTCGGTTGTTTCCGTCCTTTCTTTCCTCAAAAGAAATAAGAAAATCTTTTCCATTTGAAGCATCGTATGACCGTATCACCATGCGTGTTTGATCTTCTTGGAAGACTCATCCTTTTATTTCTCTTGATGCGGTATCCACCAGGGTTCCACCATGTGACTGCATGTGTTCTTCTGTTATTTGTCGTAGATTGGCCAGATGAGATCCATGGAGGATCTGATGAGCGGGGATATCGCGATATACTCTATTGAGTCGTGTATATGGTGGTATCATATTGAATAAATCTGCCATAAGATGTGTGAGAGTTACATCATCATATGCTTGAAATCATCATTTTTTCCATATCTGCGTCAATTCACTCTTATCTGTGACCATCATGGGGTATATCTTGAGTTCATCTGGCCGAAAGAGAGGATTTTCAAAGATTTCCTTCATGGCCTTTCTATCAAGTTCTGGATTGGATCCAAGAAGGTTGGGCATCATATGCGCACAGACTTTAAACCCTGCATCTTTGAGCATTTTTGTTGCTTGGATAGATTCAGCATTTCCGTGTCACCGTTTGTTTTTCTCATTGATTCCATCGATAGTGGTCTGGTAACCAATTTCAACCCGAGTGACATCGTAGCTTCTTAGACGTTCAATTTCTTCTACAGTTATCCAGTCTGGACGTGTTTCTATTTGTATACCAATTACGCGAGACCGGGCTTTCATGTTTCTTTCTTTTGCTTCTTCCAGAGTCTTACTTTCTCGCATTTCAAAACCTTTTCGTATCTTGAATTCAGCAAATTTATCAGTACCAGTTGATGTGGATTCGATAAATGGCTCGAGTTCTTCGTAGGTGGTGTGCGCATCGTAGATAGCCTTGATAAACATTTCCTGATAGAGATGGGGATAGACCGACCATGTACCACCAATGATACGTACATCACATTTGTCGATGCAATGACCGGTTATTCTCAGGCCTCGGAGTCTATTGTGGATTTGTTTTACGGGGTCAAATTCATTCATTTGTGCCCTCATAACAGCGGGTTCATCAGGGATATAGCTTCTCGGAAGTCAGATAAAGGTAGGGCAATAAATACATTTACCAGGACATCACCAAAATTTCGTGAGAAGCGAGATCACAGCAATTCCCGACTGATTTCGGACTCCTCTTTTTCGGAGTATTTTTTCTACTCTTTGTACTGGAGTTATCCGTCCATCATCGATCATTTGTTGATAGCGCTCGACAAAAGCTATGTTTGGTATGGGACTCTTCAGAGCATGAAGAGCGTAGTAGGTATTACAGAATTTCTGAAAATCTCTTTTCGTAGAAATATCATCATTATTCATGATGGCAAGTATAATTTCGTCAATAATGTCCGTTGAGTGTTTGTTCACAGGTTTAAAAAAGCCCCCACAGTGTATGGAGGCTTCCGAATCTGTCGAGAGATATTACTTTTTCTTTGCTTTTGCCATTCGAGCATTGAATCGATCTACAGCACCAGTACGGATAACCCTCTTTTCACCAGTGTAGAAAGGATGGGATGCTGAGGAGATTTCTATATAGATGAGAGGGTATGTTTCACCATCGACATCTATTGTTTCTTTTGAGGTAAGTGTTGAACCAGCAATCAGGGTGTATCCTGTGCTAAATTCCTTGAAACATACTTGTCTATATTGTGGGTGAATATCTTTTTTCATAGATTGAGGATAAGTATGTTGCGATTATAAAAACTTTTTATGAAATGCAAGTACATATTTTGATTTTCTGAGCCTTTTAGATATCATTCTTTCCAAGTCTATGAAACACATCCTTTCTTTTTGGTGATCTTTTGCTGCTCTTTTTTTTCTTACTGTTATTGTGTCATATTTTTTCGGATTAGATGCCAATGTGGTGATTATTCTTCTTTTGGCTCTCTATTTTGTATTTCAGATTTTTTCTCTTCGTAATGCTTATAAATACGGTCGTGATTGGATCATAGCAAGCATTTTTCTGCAGGCTATTGTGGCGATGTTTTCCCCACTCTATTTCTCGAATTTTTGAGATCCAGTGTATGAATACATAACTGGCACATGGTTTGATTCCTCTGATTCTTTTTTCCCTTGTCAGCTCTGCTGGTGGGCTCGTATTATGATGTTTCCCCTAGTTCCACTCTCACTGATAGCGCTCTATACAAAAAATCGTCCGATATTGTGGTATATGTATGCTATTTCTATCCCAGGTATTCTCCTAGAAGCATTTCACTATATTCTGCAAAAACCAGGCATTATCGGACAAGTGAGTATAAAAAATCCATTTGGCTGTACTGCTGCGAACCCTTGCGCAGCAATTGATGTCGATTATTTTGGCTTTATGACGATTCCATTTCTTTGCATGATGGCGTTTTTGATGATTCACCTCTTTGCCACTCTTGGGCTCTTCTCAAAAAAGATTGAGAAAGTAACAAAATAATTATACTTGGGTCAACGCCCAGGTGGTGAAATGGCAGACACAACGGCCTTAGAAGCCGTCGCCGCAAGGCATGGAGGTTCAAGTCCTCTCCTGGGCACCAAGAATCAAAACGCTCCTTTTACGGAGCTTTTTTGATTCTTGTTTTCGGACTTGAAGCCAACCTGAACGCTGCCTTAAGGCAGATGAAGTGAGGGTGGCAGATCGCGAAGGAGGAACGATAGTGACGGATTAGCGAGCAAGTCCTCTCCTGGGCTTCTTATTTCCCTTTTTTCTCAATAAAGTCCCTTATGACTTGCTCATGGTCGAACGCCATTTGTGGTAAATCGTGAATAGAAAACCATGCGCATTCTTTTGCATCATCTGCTGCTTGAAATGATATATTATCTGGAACTTGAGCGTGGTACATGATAGAAACAGTACGTCCCCGTGGATCACGAATGGGATTATCATAGATTCAGAAAAACTCCACATCTTCTAAGACAATCCCTGTTTCTTCCTGAAGTTCCCGGAGTGCACCTTCCTTGATTGTCTCGTCTGTATCTATTTTCCCTGCAGGAAAGGCCCACATATCGCGAAAAGGATCATGTCATCGCTTTATGAGAAGTATTTCTTGATGTGCTCAACTTCATCGTGTAATGATATTATCAGCAGCGAGGATGGTATTAGCTAGCATAACTATTAATTAATTGTAATGCTACAATTTGTTCAGTTTTCACATTCATATTCCATGTAAGCATCAGTTATTACTCAAAAAATGCGTTGCATTATATCAGGGTTAATCATGGATTGTCAGTCAGCCATAAAAAGAGTCATATTTAAAGTTTTTCAGGTATTTTCATTGAGTATATTAATATAATTTCTATTAATTGAAGATTGATTCGTATTTTTAAATTCCAGTGAAGTTGTTGCGAGTTTAATTTCTCATAGATTGAAGATAAGTCTTTTTGGTGTGTAAATTCCCTGAAAAACTCCATCTGAGGTGGTATCAAGTCGATTTGCTTTTACTCTTATCGTATTTAGAGCGCGAGGCTCTAATTCTCCAATGCCGAACATATAATAATAATATTCAGGTATAAATATTTTTTTTCATCCATTCACTTCAGTTTCACCTAGTACTGCCATTTTTAAAGATTTAATTTTTCCATTTAAGATTATGTTTAAGTTATTGTAAGATGGTTTATAAGGCGCTAAAGAATTATTTGTATCTATATTTGTGTAATACTTGTTATTAAATAATTTTACAGTTTTTGTATTATTCACTGGTGCTACAATTTTACACAGTTGAACAGTTGGAAATTTTTCTGCATTTATTCTGCATACATTATTAGTTGCATCAATTATTCGGACATTTCTATTTTGTGATTCATTCTTACATTCAGACCAGTCAGATATAATTAAATCCTTACTTTGGCATTCGGGGGTAGTTATTGATTTACTCCAATCAATATATTTTCAATAAAAAGCCAACAAAGTTATTCACATTAGAAGATATAGTGTTATCTTTTTTAGTTCTTTCATGGATTTGTATTAGGAGGTAAAAATATATTTGCTATCAACTTTGAGACTAAAGGCAGGAAAAGAACTAATCCAAATCATACCATTATAATTATTTTTTTTCAGTATATTTTAGATAGTATTACGGCAGAGTGCGTAAAAAACCAAGTTAATAGAATTTCAAAACCGAAGGATATAGATTCTTTTTCTTTAAAATAATTATTAATAAAAGGCTCAACCCATCCTTTCAGGTATACTGCCAGCATTATTCCAATTATTAAAAAACAAAAAGAAGGTAAAGATAATATATCCTCACTCTTTTGAGGCTCGTTTTTATTTTTTATTCTTTTTTTCATAGAAAAATTATAGAGCCTTTTCTTCTATTTCCTTTTTCGCTCGAGCAACAAAATCTGCTGCTGATTCTTCTGCCTGTTCTTTTGTCTTGTAATTTCGCACAGCCACGCCGTTATTTGCCTCTTCTTTTTCACCGACGACGAGGATATAGTTGATGTGTGCTTGTTCAGCATTTCTTACTTTCTTATTGAGGCCATCAGTAGAGAAATCTCCTTCAGCACGGATGCCTGCGTCTTTCAGAGATGTGAGAACCTTTTCTGCGTAGTTGTTGAATTTTTCACCCACGGGGACGACGATAGCCTGACGAGGTGCGAGCCAAAGAGGGAAGACACCGGCAAAGTGCTCGATCATGACACCCATGAATCGCTCCAGTGATCCAGAAATAGCACGGTGAATAACGACTGGACGTTCTTTTCCCCCTTGTTCGTTTACGTAGCTGAGATCAAATCTCTCCGGAAGATTGAAGTCGAGCTGAATCGTCGCGAGTTGCCATTGACGGCCAATTGCATCCTTGAACATGAAGTCGAGTTTTGGGCCGTAGAATGCTGCTTCGCCTTCGATTCTCTTGTATGGGAGATCAAACTGTTTCGCTGCTTCTTCGAGTGAAGATTCTGCTGTGTCCCAGACGTCTTTCCCACCGAGGTACTTTTCTGGTGTTGCTGGATCGCTGACAGAGAGAGAAACCCAATAATCCTCAACCATACCAAGGGTTGTATAAAATTCCTTGATAATAGAAACGATTGTTCCTACTTCTTGCTTGATCTGTGAGACACGGAGGAAGAGATGTCCATCATCCTGAGTGATAGCACGGACACGAGTGAGGCCCGAGAGTTGTCCTGGCTTCTCATCACGATAGACGGTTGCTGGCTCAAAATAACGAATTGGCATATCACGGTAGCTCCACTGATTATCAGCAAATATTTGCATGTGGTGAGGACAGTTCATTGGTTTCATACAGAAGTCTTCTCCATGACCACCTTTTACCCGGAAGAGTTCATGACCAAATTTTGCAGCATGACCTGATGTCTCGTAGAGGTCGATCTTGGCGATGTGGGGAGTCCAGACTCTCTGATAGCCGTGATTCTTGTGCAGTGACCAGAGATAGTCTTCTATTTCCTTGCGGATAATCATACCATTTGGCTTGAGGAGAGGAAGTCCAGAACCAACGAGGCTGGAAACAGTAAAGAGATTGAGCTTCTGACCGAGGATACGATGATCACGCTTTTTTGCTTCTTCTTGTTGACGGAGATATGCATCGAGTTCTTCACGAGTATCAAAAGCGACACCGTACACACGAGTGAGCATTTTATTTTTCTCATCACCTCTCCAATAGGCACCTGCAATGCGCTCGAGCTTGAAGCTATTTTCATCGAGTTCTGCGGTTTTTTCTACGTGAGGGCCGGCACAGAGATCTTCGTACGTGACAGTACCATTTTGAAGTGTATTTGTATAGACGCCGAATTGTGTCTCACCTTCTTTCGCGAGATCATCGATGAGTTCGAGTTTGTATGTATCGCCTGCAAATTTCGCACGAGCTTCTTCGAGCGTGAGAAAGCTCTGCACGAAGAGCTGGTTTTGCTTCAGAATATGCTTCATCTTTTTCTCAATATCCTTGAGATGTGCTTCAGTGAGCTGAAAATCACCGAAATCATAGTCCTGATAAAAACCATTATCGATAGCAGGACCGACACCACGGAGGATAGTGAGGTCTGGAAATGTCGCAGCAATAGCCTGGGACATAATGTGGGAAAGCGAGTGACGCTTTGTAGAAAGTTCTGACATAAAAAGTGGGTTATATTATGGAATAATTATTTTCATCTAAGCTCTTTTGTTTTGGCCTCATAGGTATCTGAACAAGAAGAGAAATCTTCAGAACCCCTATTGCATAATTTCGAAAAAATTACTTCTTTTGTAAAAAAATCAGTTATCTTTAATTCATCAAAAACACTTCAAAATTTTGAAGATATAACATCTGACCTATATAAGCAACTATTTCTTTCAGGACTATAAAATATAGCATCTATATAAACAGTATCATCTTTGGAGACTACACTAGTGGACATTAAATGTTCCATCATTTCTTTCTCGAATTTTGAGCATTCTTTTTGTTTTTCAAAAGAAATGCTTTTTACTTGTTTTTCAAGTTCTGCAATTTTTTTATCTTTCTCATCATTCCAATCAATACTACAAGCACTAAGGAGTAGGGAAGTGAGGAGAATAAATGGAAGGAGTTTTTTCATAGATTTGAGGTAAAAAAAATCTCACCGAAAGGTGAGAGCTTTAGTGAAAGTTCTCTAAACGATTACAATGTAGTTGGCTGTCATGACATATTTGAAGTCATTATAGGGAGTTTTCTTATTGTGCAAAATTTATTTTCTGAGCTCTTTGAGTCCGAGAGAATCCTTGAGAATGACATTTCCGGGTTGGCTCAAAATCCGCCCAATGAGTTTATCACCAAATTTGAGACGTTCACCGAATTCTTTTTCTGAGATGACAGCATATTTTATTTTGCGACCAAAGAAGTGTTTGGTGAGGAAAAGATTGAAATTATCTTTATCAATATCACCGATCACGAGGATATCAATGAGGTTATTTGTTGATTCGCGAGTCATATCCTCCAGACCACCACCGACAACCAGCAACGAGAGATTGTGTTTTCCGCGAAAATATTCGTTGAGTTTCCCCAGGGCATCAAAACTTTTACCGAAAATCATCTGCAAGTCAGGAAGTATGGAGCTATGCAGGTTGAGAGAGTAGTGTTTTGTATTATCTTCCCATCTTGATTTCAGGATTCAGAGGTTTTCGAGATTTTCTAATTCACGCCGTACAGCATTGATTTGCTCATCTATATCACGGCAGAGCTCTCGGATAAAAAAATCTTTTTTTGGATTAAAGGTATGCTCTAGGAAAAATTTCTCTAGAAGTTTTTTACGACAATTTGATCAGAAGAGTTTTTCTAATGGAAGTCACATAGAGCGTGGCTTTATTATGAGAATAGCCCTATATTATAGATTTTATAAAATATACAAAGGACTTTCTTCTAATATTCTTGCCTGCCTTTGAGTGCATTCATGAGTGTGAGGCTATCAACATAATCAATAAATCCAGCATTTGGGAGTCCGCGAGACAGCCGGGTAAGTCGTACTTTTTTGGGGAGATTCTCCCGCAGATAGAGGGCTGTTGCTTCACCCTCAAAATTTGGATTTGTGGCTATGATGACTTCTTCTATTGTATCAAGCCTTGCAAAAAGCTCTTGGAAGGAGAGATCCTTTGGTGTCCGTCAGTGGAGTGGTGAGAGTGATCATCAGAGCACGTGATAGAGTCATTTGTAGGCCCCTGTCTGCTCTATCGCAAGCAGATCGGCATACTCCTCCACAACACAGAGGACTTTAGCTTCCCTTTTGCCATCAGAACAGTAGGAGCATAACTCATCTTTTGTATCCTTGAGTGATGAACAACGAGGGCATTCATCGATACCTTCAGACACGTGGATGAGTTGGCGGGAAAGCTCTTGTGCTATATCCTTTCTTTTTGTGAGAATATAGAATGCCAGCTTCATAGCCGTCTTTTCTCCCACTCCGGGCAATTTTGCAAACGCATCAATAAGATGTTTGAGGGATTCAGGCATTTAGAGCTCTTCGTTGATATAAAATGTACTCTCAGGACGCATGGGAATGGTTCTGTCATCGTGTTTCTCGAGTTCTGCTCGGGATTCCTGGATAGCTATCTCAGAACGAAGGAAGTGTTTTTCTTGTTGTTTTTCTCTTCGTGTGCTCTCGATTCGGGTCATCTGGTAGCCACTATTCGCACTCGAATTGAGTGTCCAGACATACAGAATTCATAAAATAATAATCAGTATGAGCGAGAGTATGTAGGCACGATGAAAAGACAAATACATGTGTTCCCGTGCTTCTTTTCTGAGAGATTGAAAAGTTTTTTGTATATGAGTCCCGTATTTATCAATGATAATGTCTTTTATTGGCATATAATTCATTTCCGCAGGTTATTCTAATGAAAAACACTTTTTTCTTCAACTACGACAGTAAAAACTTTTCCAAATATTTTCACAGCAAAAGTTATAGCAGTTGAAAAA
>CAYPRD010000020.1:16800-20264 GCA_964413195.1 uncultured Candidatus Peribacteria bacterium | reverse complement strand
ACCTGGACCTGTTGGTGTTCCACTTGGTGTTCCTGGATTTGCTGGAGGTGTTGTATTTTCTTCGTAAGGGGTATTACTATCCGTATCTTCTGTGTATGGAACAGTATCATGACCATCCTCAGAATAAGGAATATTCTCGGTTGCTATATACTCTGTCGATACCCATCCCCGTACCTTTTTCCCTGCGATATCTTTCCCTTCTGACATGAGTTTTTGCCCATGTTTTGTATCTGCCAGATCAGCTTCGACTTCGACAAAAATATGTTCATCGTCTTTTCCTTGTTTTCGATCGTTATCTGGATGATTCATTACAGCGTCACCTACTATTGAGAGCTTGGCTCATTTTTTGAGAGCGTGGATTTCTCTTCCTGATTCTGGCGTGTCACCTGATTCTCGGAGTCGGAGTTGGTACCCATCTTTCTCTGTATTGACCATAAAAGCTATATTCTTGTATCTTCCTAACTGTTGTTTTGCTGTTTCTATGATACTTTTTTTCTCCTTCGCTGCTTGATCGCGTATGGTGTCAGCGAAATTTTTTACACGAGACTCATTGTCTCGGTATGTATCAGGGGAAAGTTTTTTAAATGGAGACATAAAGATCTATTAAAAATCTGAAAGGGCGAATTCTATTTCTTTTTTGGAGGTAAATTTTTTCTCTCATTTAAATTTTTCTGTATGGGTAAGAAGTATTTTTCTGGCTTCTTTCAGTCATCCGACCGCAATAACGATCGGGTCTGTTCCAGAATCAAACATCGTATAATCATCATAATTAAATCCCGTTCTGTCTATATCTAGACGACTATCATTGTCATCAAGCTCTGCCCACGATCATGAGGTGTCAGTTTCCCAATCACCCTCAAGATTCTCATACACAATTCTTTGTTTATCTTCTTCCCGGACATGCTGATCGATCCTCTTGAGCGTCCTAATAAGATCAATTTTTCCCTGTGCATGGGTGAGTATTTTTTCGAGTTCTGTGATCTTCAGATCTTTTATTTTTTCTGGATTTTTTCCTGCCTTAAATTGTTCTAATTTTTGTTTCATCAAGGCAACATCGCCCGGAAGATCTATATCAAGACTACTGGTTCCGTGAAGAGTATCATTTATTTCTCATTTGAGCTTAGTAAATTCTTCTGTGAGGGCCTCGTTTTCTTTTTGTTCTTGTTCTTTTGTTTTTTCTTTTTCTGCTCCTCAGATATTTCCAGCAACGATAATACTGGTTGCGTCACGAGCAAAACGGAGTGCTGACTCTGATTCTTGGGTAGCGACGAGTGCTTCGCGTGCTGACATTTCTGGCTTAAGAAGTCATTTTTTTGTGGTTATCGTCGTCACAGCTTCTTGAAATTTCTTTTCTTTTTCTTTTGCGTTATTGAGCGCGAGTTCTGCAGCCTTTACCTTATCGGCTTTGTCAGCAAGAGTATCTGGGAGTGCTTGTGTTGTTGCCAGATCTTTTTCCGCTTGTTCTCGTTCGAGACGAGCTGTTTGGTATTCACTTTCTGCATCCTTGAGTATTGTATTGAGTTTCTCAGTGGAAGCGGTAACAGAGTTTTTGATGTCATTCAGGGCAGTGTCTCTTTTTGTTTCAGCTTCTTTGATAGCTGCTTCTTTTTTTGTTTTTTCTTCTGGTGTACCTTCTGGTAATGCTTGTGCTTTTGTGAGATCATTACGCGCTTCGGTAACTTTTTGATCCAGTTCCTCTGCTTTTTTCAATTCCGAGATATTTTCTTGCTTGATGACATCTGGTGATGGGGGAGTGGTAGCATCTGGTGTTGATTGAGGTATTGCCAGAGGCGCTGTCACCATTATTCCCTGTTGCTTTTCGCGTTCTGCCTCTATCTGTTCATCGAGAGAAGGATCTTTTGAATACTCCAGTAGTCTTGTCAGACGAGCCTCAGGGTTGTATCCTATCTCATCTACTTCGCCAATTTCTGCAATCATACGTCCTATACCAGCATGAATTCGGTGGTATTTTTGTAATTTCTCATCATCCAGATGTTTCCCGCCAAAGGCTGCCTCGATATTTCGTGTATTTGCCAGATCGAGACCAAGTCATTCTGCGTGCTGAAACATAGCGTAGAGTTCTTTCTTGGAGAGGTGTTTGATGTTTAAGAGTCTCTTAAAAGAGGGAGACTGATTGGTATCCCAGAGTTTAATGGCTGTTTCAAAAATATTTTTTGCTTCTTCACTTCCGCCATAATCTGGATCATTGGCTTTTCTGATGATCCAATTTGCCCAAGAATCAAGTCAGAACATCTTCAGTATCTTTACTAAAAAATTGTTATTGACTGCATTGTCTGGGTTTTTTGCAATAGCATCGAGTGGTGGATTTTTCCAATCTTCAGGGAACTCTATATCTCATGCTACCATGCCTGTGGCGATTGCTGGTGTTGTTTGTGGGGCAGTGGTAGGTTGAGAGAGTTTTGCTTCAATATTTTTCTTGAAATCCTCTAACCGACCCTTCACCTCCTTTTCTATGTTCAATACTTGTTTTGTTTTGTCAGTATTCTCATCGGTGTTTGAGTCATCTTTTTCCTGATTTTCATCCCGTTTTTCACCAACAATTCCTTCTCGCAATTTCTGGAGATCATCTCGTATACCTGCTATGACCTGTGTTTTTTTGCCTTCATCTTGTTTATCGGTGAGCTCTTTGAGAGCTTTTTGATATTCCTCACCAAACTTTTTTTTCTCCTCATCTGTGAGGTCAGACATGTTCTGGAGATAGCTGAGAACATCAGTATTTTTGCTGTTTAAATCAGCAATACTGGTTATGTCTGGAGCTTCGGGGAGAGAGGAAGAAGGATTGCCCATAAATATGTTATCTTCTTGATGATACCCTACTTTTTTTTTCATTGCAAATAAAAACCCCCCGTAAGAACCGAGGGGAATAGTGGACAAAATATGAATTATAGTCCTATAGATTTTTTGATCTCATCTGCTTTGGCGTCATCTTGAGATTTCTGGTCTTCCTGAATCGCAGTAAATGCATCTGAAGCAATTTGGCTAAATGCCTGTTCTGCTCTGTTGCCAATATCCTGGAAAGCGTTTTCTACCAGAGTTTGCATCTTTTGTAAGTCCTGTACGACTCATGGTTCTCATCTTTGTATTTCTGTGTTGAGTGCTTGGGTCATTTCTTCGCCAGCAGATATCTCTGCATCCCTTTCAGCTAATTCCTCATTCAGAAGTTCTGAGAAAATTCGGAGCGTTTCATCGTCGATGCCGTGTTGCTCAATATGCTGTTGAAATTTTTCTAGGCTCTCATCACTCACGTACTCCATGTCTGCAAGAGTGGTCAGGATGTCTTCGAGGGTGATGGTGGTATTCATAAAAGTATTGTATTAGGAAAAAATTTTATCAAAATTTATTTTATTACATTTTCTCTCATTCTAGAGATCCTGGAGCTGGAGCTTGAGGAGCTGGAGCTTGAGGAGCTGGAGCTTGAGGAGCTGGAGCTTGAGGAGCTGGAG
>CAYPRD010000020.1:13699-16700 GCA_964413195.1 uncultured Candidatus Peribacteria bacterium | reverse complement strand
CTGGAGCTGCACCGGTTGTAACTACTGGAGTAGCTACTCCAAGAGAAAGATAAGGAACGAAGGGTGATATTTTTTTATCTGCATACCCAAAGTTTAATTCTGTTCCTATACTTCTTCGAAGATCTGATATATTCATAGTTCCAGAACAAATATTGCCATTCGTGTCGAGAACGTGATGAACCGGTTGGGATGGATCAGAGAAATCCAATACAATACGATTTCCTCGAGTGGATCATAAATGTATTTGCTGTGCTCATGTATCAATATTATCAACTGTGAATTCATTATTTTCAGAATTTGCGGTATTTTGAATCACAACAGTTTTCCCTACACCAATTTTTTCGAGCTGTTTGTAGAGATTTCTGACGGATCACGCATCTTGGGGATTTTCTGGATGAAATGCTTCAAAACGTTCTCTGTTGATATTTCTATAGATTTGTACCATGTCAGCATCGCTCACTTTCATGTCTCATACTTTTTTGCCGCGTGCGACATACCCGATTCACCCAACTGCGACACCCGCAATACCGAGACTCGAAACTGTTGCGGCCGTTATCAGGCCTGCTGTTGCGAGAGCAAGGCAAGTTTTTTTCCATCAGCGATACGATGGTTGACGGAGAGATGCAATAACACCTCTCATAATTGCTTTTTCTTGATTTGTGAGTTTCCCATTTTCTTTTAGGGCTTCTATGATTTCTTCAAACTTATCTTTATCACCGGAAGCATTTTCTATAACTGCTTGTTCAAAATCTGCCATTCTTTCCGGCATTCGTTTTGCCAATATATCTTTAAGCATAGCTATAGCTCATTCGACAGATTCCTTTTTTTTATTGAGCTTCTTTTTTGTGATCTTTCTATGAACAGCCTTGATGGATTCTTCTAATTGTTTTTTGAGATCCTCTGCTTGTGATAATCCAGCAATATGTATTTTCTTTGGTTTTTGCCCCAGACTTTTTGCCATGCGAGCGAATGTGTCTTTCTCAGCCTTTTTCCTATCAATGTACGCTGTTAAACCATCACGACTTTTTTCAAGACGTGCTTTATGATTGAGAGCATCAAAATTACCTGTGAGATATGCTACGAGTGGAATAGAGCTGAGTGTTGTGCGACATGTTGTGATCTCATCTTCAAATTCTTTATCAGTGTCAGTGATAACTTCTCCGACTGATTTCTGGTTCTCTTCATGAGCGAGAGCAAATGCTTCTCGTTTTGTGCGCCATTTTCCGAGCGGGTGCCTGATAGTAATAGCTCTTCCAGTTGTGAGAGGTATACCAAATGATACCCTCTGGCGAATACCCTGAACACGCTCAAGACATGTCTGAGCACAGCGATCTGTCACGATGCCCATATCATACATTTCCTTGACCAGGGTAGGATCGGTTCGATTGGTGTAGAGGGGCGAGGATCTCAGAAAATTCTGACCAGATGAAGCAAGTACCATAATTTTGTATTACTCCAGCATCGTACCAGACTTTTTTTTTGATTGCAAATATTGCAAACATTTTTTTATTCTGCTTTTTCGAGAGCTGCTTGATATCTCATAAATCGTGCCATACTTCATCTGACATATCATTCGTTTTGTATGGTCGTTCAGAATTTTGCTTTTGAATCAGCATTATCTGCTTTTGCGTCTTTTGGTCGTGTGGCATATTGGTATGTGTAGGATTTCTCTTGTGCATGTTTTTTCTTCACATCATTCACTATGGTTTTGTACACGGGTGTTTTTTCAAACTCTGGTGTTTTTTCTAAAGAAAGAAATCCTCGTAGATCTTGTTCGGAATACTGACCAAGTATATCGTGGGACCATGCGTAATCCACTATTGCTTGTTCTGTCTGTCATTTTTTTGTTGGGTCGGGTTGTCCCGATTCGGTATAGGGGAGGAGGTCTCCATCAAGTGCGATACTTTTTCCGGTGAGCTCACCGATATCTCTCTGAATGGCAGCATTTCTACTGGCAAATCTGCCGAGGTTATAATCCGATGCATAAAAAGTAAGTCGTTCTTCCTGAGAAAATCATTTGTCTTGGTATGGTATCATGAGTTCTCCGATGATCTGAATTCAATAGAGAAGATTGGTATCTTTTTTATATAAACTGTCACGAAATGCTTCTTCATTCCCAGGGTATTGGTTACGAGATTTTGCGAGAGAGGTAGCCTTTTCTACGGATACTTGCATGGCACCAATAGTTTTTATTGGGCACGTAAGAAATTTTTCAAATATCTTTTCCTCTATATCGCTCGGAATGAGTTTTGACCACCACTTGTCTTGGAATCTTTGTCGGATTTTATCTTTATCTCGTATCATGATTCTCCATTTTTGCTCTAATTGTCATTCGGTTCTAACGTCCCCGAGTCAATACTCTTTATATATCTCATCAAAAAATTCTCTTCCAGGTGTAGTGATGGTATTCATGACTGACTCTGGTATTCCATATTTTTCTGCATATGCCACCATAGTCCGTTCAAATAGTTTTTTTAAATCAGGACAGGCAGGATCCTCATTGTAACTCGATTCTCTCTCTATCTGTGCAAGTACAAAGGCTATATTCTCTGTTGTTCTTGCAAGATTATTTCTGTCCATATTATCGACAATACATTCGGCCCATGCTTTCCTATTTTTTTCTGGTACATAACTTGGGAGGATTTTGATAATCTTGGAGATACATAAGGTTTTCTCTATATTTTTTGTGCCTACTTCTTTAGTGGGAGGTATACGTATTTTCTTTCCTGTATATGGACAAGTGATGACTGATCAAGGGGGGGTATTTCGCACATCAACCTGGCCTATTCTGTAGTGAGGGCTCCGTATAAAACCTGGTGATCCTGGGATAAGCTCTCAAAAAGGAATGTTTTCCACCTTCTCCTCACCCTTCGGCTTCTCCTCACCCTTCGGCTTCTCCTCACCCTTCGGCTTCTCCTCACCCTTCGGCTTCTCCTCACCCTTCGGCTTCTCCTCACCCTTCGGCTTCTCCTCACCCTTCGGCTTCTCCTCACCCTTCGGC
>CAYPRD010000020.1:0-13599 GCA_964413195.1 uncultured Candidatus Peribacteria bacterium | reverse complement strand
CTTCTCCTCACCCTTCGGCTTCTCCTCACCCTTCGGCTTCTCCTCACCCTTCGGCGTTCACCCTATTGATTTAGGTATAATTTCTACAAAATCTTCCGCTACCCATCAAGATCGCTTTTTATCAATCCTTCATTTTTCATTGTAAACATCAATTTTTAAGAAATTTCTCGCTATTCAACTACTATCAAGTATTTCTTTCTTTCTGTCCATGATGCGGACTTCTTCATTTTTGTAGACAAGTCATATCTTTTTTCATTCACTATCTCTCACTCGTAAACCGTATCAACGATCGAATGTTTTGATCTTCCCACGGATATTTTCTCGAGATAAATTACCTATTTCCTTTACTAGAGCATCCAGTGAATTTCATGTATTTTTTCTCAATTCTTCGCGCTCACTTGTATTGTCTGGCGCTACATCTCAGAAATTTGTTTTTGGGGAAAATGAATCAGGAGAAAAATCACTCATACCGTTCAATGGTATCTTTCTTTTTGTTAAAAATCAAATCTTATATTGATTTTTTCGTTGATAAAAAAATTGATCTCTTAGAATAAAATCATGCCCTCATATGATTTAGATAAAGCGATAGATGACACACTGAGTTACTACTTATCGTATGGGAATGAAGATGTTTCCCTTATCCGAGAAGCCTATAACTACGCGAAAAAATCACACGAATGATACGTGAGAAAATCAGGAGAGCCATATATCACTCATCCTGTTGCTGCATTGCAGGAGCTTATGGTGATAAAACCGGATAGGACGACGATAATTGCTATGCTTTTACACGATACCCCGTCTCATGGCAAGGCGACCCTGGCTGATATAGAAAATACCTTTGGAGTGGAAGTGAGAGTGATTGTTGAGGCTATTGATAAGATAGGACATATGAAATATCGGGGGAATAAGAATACCATTGAGAAAATGCAAAAAACGCTTCTCTGAATGGCACAAGATGTTCGAACTATTTTTGTGAAATTTGCTGATCGTATTCATAATCTGAAAACTCTCCAATACCATCGTGACCCAGTTATAGCGCGACGCATTGCGGATGAAACACTCTCTGTGTATGCCCCTATTGCGACTCGTCTGGGTTTATATGCTTTCAAAGAACCGATGGAGACACTTTCGCTTCGAGAGCTGGACATGGACGGTTATCTGCGTGTTGTTGGCGAGCTGGCACATTATACTCTGGAACAGGAAGAATTTTTGACGCAATCAGTACAGCGAGTACAATCTATTCTTCCTGAAGAATACGCAAAAAATGTTTCGTACCGTATAAAAAAACCCTACTCAATCTATCGAAAAATGAAACAGTATTCTGTGACAAGTATTCGTGATTTATATGATGTTTTTGCGTTGAGAATAGTGGTTCCAGAAGTCGGAGACTGTTATCACGTTTTATGACTTATTCACGGTGCGTTTACGCCGATGATCGGTCGTTTCAAAGACTTTATTGCTGTCCCAAAACTCAATGGATATCAGAGCCTTCATACAACTGTTTTGGGCCTCTATGGACATAATAAACCAACAGAAATTCAGATTCGTACTCGTACTATGGATGATGATGCAGAAAGAGGAACAGCGGCTCATATTTTGTATAAAATTCATGGTGATACAGCTTCAAAGAAAGATGCATACGAGGACTTCATACAGGTACTCATGGATACGTTACTAGTGAAAGAAGATTCCCTTATTCCAGGGCAGAAGATTAAATCGCCAACACTGTTTGTTTTTACTCCTCGTGGTGATGTTTTTGAGTTCCCACCTGGGTCTACTCCAGTTGATTTTGCCTATGCCCTTCACTCAGATATTGGATACCACATTGCAGGTACCCGTATCAATGGACGTATAGCAACTCTCGATACTCAGCTCAACAATGGAGATGTCGTGGAGATTTTGACCGCTCATCAGTCACGTCCAGTCCAACAGTGGCTTGATTTTGTGGTTACATCAAAAGCACGATCACATATCAATGTGGCTCTCAAACGTCTTTCGGGAGATCGCGTGCGTATCGTGGAGGATGGAGGGCGACAATTGAGAGAAGTATTTCTACGGTCGGGTATTGATTTGGGAGAAGATTATTCTCATCTCCAGCCCTATATAGATCAAACTCTTGATCCAAAGAAGATAGAAGAACTTCTCTATCAAGTAGGACAAGGGATCATCCGTCCGACAAGTTTTTTACCAAGAAAATCCCCAAAAAAACCATCGACATTTTATCACCATCCTGAGTCAGTTGGGGTTATTATTGGTGGCGAGAAAAATATTCCTCATCAGATGGCTCAATGTTGTCATCCTACTTTTCCGCAAGACATTGTTGCTGTTCTTCGTACTGGGGGGAAATGTATGATTCATCTTTCTGATTGTGCCTCTATTGCTCGTGCAAATCAGCGACGAATACTGGGGGCATTTTGGCATATTGGTGAACATGGGAAAGTTGCCTCTTTTTCTCTTATTTTTCGAGATAAAAAAGGGCTTTTGGCTGAAATCACGCGCATTTTTTATGAAATGCAGGTCAATATCATTGATTTGGTACTCATACCACTGGAGGCCGAACAGTATTGTGTGAGCGTTCGTGTTGAAATTCCGGATAATGATATATCATTTTTAGAGCGACTCTGTGATCGTATGCGACTCAAATTACCTGAGTTTATTGAATGCAGGGAATTTTTTGACAAGAGAAAATAATCTATACAATACCACTGTTTTTTATTCCTGTTATCTTTGTATGGTCCGTTTTTACGCTACGAAAAAAGAAGGAGAATCAAGCGATAAGATGCTGGTTCGTTTCAAGAAGCTTTTATATGGTTCTCGTCTTATCAACCATCTTCGAGCCACTCGTTATAATTTTAAAAATCCAACCAAGAGAAAACTTCGCGAAAAGGCGATTGTGTGTTCAAAATATCGAGAACTTTCCGACGAGCTTTCCTAGATTTGTTTCCTGTCTCTCGAGAGCTGCCAAGTGCAGCTCTTTTTGTTGCAAATATTTGTGAATTTGTATACTTTTTTTATGGAAAAAAAATTCTTCTTCTTTTCGTCTTTGATACGGTTTGTTTTTGGAGTGACGATTGTTTTTTATGGTGTCGCAAAATTTGTTGGTTGAAAAGCGGCACTTGCCTCTATAGGAGCTGCAGGTATGGGTGTTTTTTGACTGAATTATCCTTGACTTGCTCCCTATCTTTGAGCTGTTGTTGCGGGGATAGAGATCCTAGGAGGTTGTTTTTTTCTCATCCAGCGTTGGAGGCCTCTGACAAGTATTTTTTCGGCACTTCTTTTCGGTATCCTCGTGATAGCTTTTGTGGTCATGGTACAATTAACTTTGGCAGGACCGCTCTGAGCCGTGGCTTTTGGAAGTGTGGTTGGATTTATGAATTTCTGGTCGGTTACCGCCTTACCTCTTATCTATGCTATCGTATTTTTGGGTATGGGGGTCGCCTTTCCGACCGCTCTTCCTCGTCGCCGTCCTCGTAAGACTTAGTTTATGCTTTTTTTCTGAATTTTTTGTATCATCCTTGGAGTCGCGATTCTTTTTAACCCAGCACTTTTGGGTTTTCTGGTTGGTTTCTTTTTGTTTGTCGTTGGATCATGGATTATTCTCGGGTGGTATAAAGTAAATAAGGTTTTAGAAAAAAATTATTCTTTTTGAAAGTATCAGGTGATTTTCAAAAAGCGTAATCAGTAAATTGTATGGCAAAAATTGTCATGATTCTTGTGTCTGCCGGAATAGGATTGTTTTTTTGGATGTATTTGGTGACCTATCTCATGTATCATCGTGTTGATGATCGTTTTATATCCCGTGCGCGAAAAGCGCTTGTGCGCGGTATTGGTGTTGCAGGGGTTTTTATTATTTTTCAATACACTCCTGTCTTAGAAGATCTGATCCTCACGGACTGGTTTGTCTTTCCACTTGTCTTTTTACTCCTGTCTTTGCCTTTTTCTTGGAAACATATTCATACTGCTATTGTGCTTCCATTACTCTTGGGATGATTTATTGCCATCATTCTCTATATTCTCTGAGATCAAGGATATCTCCTCTGGTCTCCATTTCATGAAGAAGTAGGGAAGTGGTACCAGTCTATGACACAAAGTTATCCTGCTGCTATGAGCCCGTTTGTGAGCATAGGATTTAGTTTTCTGGAAAATATACGGTATTATTCGACTGACCTCTGAATGACTCAAATTATCTGAAGAACTCTCTTTTCTCTCCCGCTGCACATCTTTTGTAGCCTCATTGCTCTGTGGTCTTTTTTCCGCATCACTCCAAAAATACTCGGCCTTTTTCTGGGTCTCGTGAGCGCAGTTCTTGTTCATGTACTCTATAATTGGTCACTCTCTTTTTCGCTCGGGGTAACGATATTTATTATTCTTGTTGGATATATGTTTTACGGGTGGAGCCTCGAGAATGGTTGGTGGAAAAAACACCTTGATTAAACCTTCTTGAGTTCGACCAATTCTTGTTCAAGTGTCTCAATCTCTTTCCCGCTGGTGTCTGTCGCGAGCCATCGGTTGAAGAGGTCTTGTGCTATAGCCTCACGAGTTTTGTCTCCCAAGACGCCCGCATGCTGAGAGTTGAGCGAATCGATAACCTGAAGTTGGAGCTGGTATTTTCCAAGAGCAGTTTTTGTTAGTGTTCAGAAAATTGCTGTGTCTTTTCTATCCAGGAATCATACTTGTTTGAGTATCTTTTGTAATGTGCGAATTTCAGGGTGTACTTGATTGAGTTTAACGGTAGGTATTTTTTTCATCATGGCTACAAATTCTTGCTTCTTTTTTGATCGATTATTCTCGAGATTCTCTTTTGCAGTTCTGATCTGTATTTCGAGGGCATTAATTTGCTCTTTTTTTGCCAAGAGAGCGTTGTATGTTTCCTCAAGTGTTGACTGTGTCACTGGTCCAAAATACCCTGCGCCTGGATCCTTTTCATCAGTGACAATCTTTTTTGCAAGCTGGAAACTATAAATAGCATCGACGAGGCGTTTGTTGTGAATACCATCGACATCGTAGGCGAAGTATCCTAATTCTTTGAGTTTTTCCTGTATATCTCGGATATCAGAGGCACCTCATGTATTATTGGTATTTGAGTTGGCCTCAGTATTTGCCGGTGTAGTATTGGTAAGGGTAGTATTGGTGAGTTTATTGAGTACTCATGAGACCAGGGCTTTGAGCATAGACCGTGTTTTTGGTCCGTACATCCCTGCTCCATCGTCGGTTTTATTTTGCACGATTCCATTTGCCTTCTGAAACAGGAAAATTGTATCCACAAAGTCTTCATCGTATACTCCATCGATCGGTCCAGTGTATGCTCCTATTCGCTCGAGAAGTCTCTGAACAATGATAATATCATCTTTTGGACTTGAGCTCCCGATGGTCATGGTAAATGGGTCAAATACTCTCTGGGCACCAGAAGCAAGAGGAACAGTTTCGTTGTGTGGGTCGGAACAATCGCTCGGTATAGCATCGAAATTCGTTGAGTCGCTTACTGACGTGTCATTATTGAGATCAACGTAGAGGGTTTGTACTCCGAAATTGAGTGCACGACAGAGTCCGGACATGCCTGAACCCATATAGATATCGAGTCGTGGTAATTTTGCATTTGAAGTAATTGCTCCTCAGCGGTCGAGTACCGTTCCATGGAAATCAAATTGCACTGAAGTTCACTTGATCGTGAGAGTGGATTTCGCATGTACACGAGTATTGAATGGTATTTCTCTTGGTGCTGCTACTGCTCAAATACGGACTGGTTGTCATGATGCTGTGTGAGTTCCGTTTCCATTCATACGAATCTCATCTTCATAACTTCCGTGCAGATAAAATGTCTGTCATGGTTGTGGCGAATAATATGCTGAGACAAGGTAATAGCCACTGTCAGCACGGCTGGTAATAGGGAAGAGTGCCAATATCAGACTCAAAACTACTCAAAGAGAAAATATACGACGCATAATAATAAATTAGTACACGATTATTGTATCTTCCTCCCACATATCGCAACCAAAATGTTATTGACATAAAATTTTGAAAAAATAGGGATTTTCCTATCCTTTTTTCTATGTCGAGATCTCGTGGTAAAATAGGTGAGGATTTAGCTGTTCTTTATTTGGAACAGAAGGGGTATCGTATCGTTGAACGAAATGCGACCTTTCGAGGTGGAGAGATTGATATTATTGCCCAATATGATAATTATTGGTCTTTTGTGGAAGTAAAATACCGAGAATCAAACACCTATTGATACCCAGAAGAATCACTTACCAAAAAAAAGATACACACGCTGCTCCGGTCTGTTCAGTTTTACTGTTTCAAACATCATATACCACTTGATCAGGTGCGTCTGGAATTTTTAGGTATTATAGGATCACCGGAGATGTGATATGAATATAATCATATTATTGATATCAATTAGGATTGTAAAAATCAAAAATCGTCTACCATTATTCTATAATTCTTTTTTTATGAAACTTTTTCTTGATACCGCTGATCTCACTTTGATACGAAAATACCTCGAATATGGTCTTGTGGATGGAGTGACGACTAATCCGAGCATTATAGCAAAAGAGGGAGTGGATCTCGAGTCTCGGATACGAGAGATCGCGGAAATTGTTTCTGGTCCAGTGAGTTGTGAGGTTACGACTCTTACAGCCCATGACATGGTCGGACAAGGAAGGAGGTTTGCCTCCTGGGCCCCAAATATTTATGTGAAATTGCCTATTGTCCCAGAAGGAATCAAGGCTCTCAAGATACTCTCGTCAGAGTGAATACCAACAAATATGACCCTATGTTTCTCAGTGACTCAGGCTTGGGCTGTAGCGCAACTTGGCGCAACCCTCGTGAGTCCTTTTATTGGGCGTCTCGATGATCGATGAGAAGATGGCGTGAAGTTGGTCGAAGATATCGTAAATCTCTACCGTCTTCACGGCTATGAAACAGCGGTATTGGCTGCGAGTATCAGAAGTGTAGAGCATATTCGTCGCAGTGCTCTCGTGGGCGCTGATATTGTTACACTTCCTCCAAAATTAATTGACGAAATGCTTCAGCATGAACTCACTGATATTGGCCTGGAAAAATTTATGCAAGATTTTCATACGAGCCAAAAATAATTGTAATCTATCTATGTCTCATTTACCCCTCACATCTGATATCGCCACTCTTCAGCGATATGCCCATCAGCTTCGTATCGATGTTTTGGAGATGTTGCATGGGGCGGGTTCGGGTCATATTGGCTGACCGTTTGGTATGGCGGATATTTTCTCAGTTTTATATTTTTCTTTTCTTCATCTTAACCCAGAAGATCCCGCTGATTCCGAGAGGGATTATTGCCTCCTTTCCAACGGTCATATCTGTCCGATTTATTATGCTGCTCTTGCTCGCCGTTGATTTTTTTCTATTGAAGAAATGAGTACGCTTCGAAAAATCAATTCCCTTCTTCAATGACATCCAAAACTCTCTATTCCTGGTGTAGAAAATTCTTCAGGACCTCTTGGGCATGGTCTTTCCCAAGCTGTCTGAATTGCCCTATCACTCAAGATGGATAATCGAAAAAATCGGGCCGTATGCTGTATGTCCGATGGTGAACATCAAGAAGGCCAAACATGGGAAGCCATTATGTCCGCTCGAAAATGGAATCTCGATAATCTCATAGCAATTATGGATTGTAACCGTTTGCAAATCGAAGGCACGACGGATGAGATCATGCCGCTCGGTGATCTCGTACAAAAATATCAATCCTTTGGTTGGGAAGTACGCGAAATAGAGGGACATAATTTTACGCAGATTATTGAATCTCTGCAATGGGCTGATGCTTGTCAGGGCCCAGCTATGATCATCGCACATACAACACTTGGTAAGGGAGTTTCTTTTATGGAGAACAATTGGAAATATCATGATTGGCCGGGGAAGGAAGAGGATTATCAGGAGGCCCTTCTCGAACTTACTTCTGAGTAATCCATGATGACCTCTCTTCCTATTTTTTCTGGGAAACGGTGTAATTTCTTTTTCAGGGTTATAACGATAGGGTTCTCTCTGGTGATATTTCCAGTTTTTTCCTACACTCCAACTCTCGAGACAAAAAGCTTTGCACAAGAAGTGTCGCAAAAATTAAATTCTTTTATTGCTTCCTATTCTTATGAAGCAAAACTCAGTATTGCCCACCAAATCAGCTCCCTACAAAATGGATATATTTTTTCTTTTGATAATGTTTCACGAGAACGTATGTATTTCTTTGAATATCTGCGCCGGAATATGTCGTGAGCAAACTCTTTTTGATCGGAGGATATACTCTATGATGATTTTGATTCAATTATTTGGAATCATGCTCCTCAGGGATTTGAGATCCTCTACCAACCCTATGATACGAAGAAATTTTCTGATTCTCTGTGAAATTTTCGTGCACTGATAAACGGTACATATTTTGCACGATGAGAAGGGGGGATATATCATGCTGGACTCTTGATGATCCGTGGAGTGTATCAAACCCCTTTTCTGTCCGATGATAAACAAGTAACGCATGTTGTTTGCATGAAAGATTCTGGATCAATCCATTTTATGAGAAATAGTGATTTTTCTGAAACGAGCATTGCCTCGTGTAATTCTGTTTTTCAAGGAGGTCCACTGGTTTATCAACTGCAAAATGGCATAACAGAAGAGAATTTCTTTCTAGGAACATATATTGGGCAAGCACACAAGCGCACTGCTCTGGTGGTGATGGAGTCAATTACTGGTAAACAAGATATATGGTTTCTCACCGTCAACGCTCCTGTCACACTCAAAGAACTCCGTAATATTGTTTTACGAGAGACGCGTTTTGCTGATACATACAAAAACATCTCTATCCTCAACCTGGATTGAGGGAGTTCTGTGGCTCATATGCATAGACTTTATCCCGAATTAAATATCGGGAAAAATAAAACTCTTCCTGTTATCTTTGCTATAAAATAATATGAATACACTTCTTCTTCCTTGAGAGTCAATGTTTGAAAAGAAAGTGTGCCTCCTTTCTGGAGAAGAATTTTTTGTAACTGATCGAGATCAACTTTTCTACGATCAAATGTCGCCTGTTTTTAATTGAAAAAAATACAGCATTCCAACCCCAACACTTGCTCCCATTACTCGTATGCAGCGACGTATGGCATTTCGGAATGAGCGTTATCTCTATGAGAAAAAATCGTGCTTTAGTGGCAAAAACTTGGTGACGATGTATCATCCAGAGGATGAGAGAAAAATATGCGAAAATCACATCTGGCACAGTGATGACTGGTCTGCGTTTGACTATGGTCGAGCGGTGGATTTTTCCCGTCCATTTCTCGAACAAATAGGTGCACTATGGCATGATGTCCCCATGATGGATCTCTATCACACGGGGCAAAACGAAAATTGTGGGTATACGAATTGGTTCTGAGGAGGAAAAGTTGGCTCCAAGAACTGTTATTTATGTTTTAACTCTGGTACTCTCGAGGATTGTATGTTTTGTAAGGGATGTGTTGATTCAAAAGATATACTTGATATGTATTTTGGGAAGAAAGACTACCACTGTTACCAGTGTCTCAATTGCAATGAGTGCTACGCAGTCATGTATTCTCAGGATTGTACCAACTGTCGAGATTGTATTTTTTGTTCTTCTTGTATTGGATGTCAAAACTGTTTTGGTTGTAGCAATCTCTCCGGTCAACAGTATTGCATTTTTAATGAAAAACTCGAAAAATCTGTCTACGAAAAACGTATTTCTGAACTCCGAATTACTCATAATAATTATCCTGCAATATTTTCTCGGGTACATAAATTTCAGGAGTCGTATCCTGTACGCTGTACTCATAATATAGGATGTGAGAACTCCATTGGGGACTATCTTATTGATTGTAAAAATGTGCTTGGTTTTGAAGTCTTTGCCTGTGAGAATGTGAAATATGTTGGTTCTTCGAAATTTGCAAAAGATAGTCGTGATATGAATGGATTTGGCTACTATTCGGACCACTTGTTGGAGTCTCTGGGCTCGGGCAATAGTTCTCAAATTGCTTTTGTAGCGTGCTGCGAATACTGCTCGGAAGTATATTATTCTTCTTGGTGTCAACAGGCCCACCATCTCTTTGGCTGTGTTTGACTTCGGCATGCATCCAATGCGATACTCAATGTTGCTATGAGCCAAAATGAATATGAGACATTGGTTCCAAAAATCATCGATCACTTGAGAGCGACGGGGGAGTGGGGGGAATTTTTTCATCCAAGCATTTCTCCTTTTGGATATAATGAAACAATCGGTGCTGATGATCAACCTCTTGATCGTGTAACGGTCGAAAAATATGGTTGGAATTGGTACTATATACCAAAAAAGGAACGACAAGGAACCTCTGTCACTCCTCTGGACACGAGAGAGTATAACCCAGAAAAAACATCTCTTGCCATAGCCGAGAAGAATGCCTCAGAGCTTCTTGCTGGTGTGATTCTTTGTGAGAAAACCTGAGAACCGTTTCGTATCACAAAAGAAGAATTGAAATTTTATATCATTCATGATCTTCCTATTCCACGATTGCATCCACAAACTCGTTACAATGACCGTATCACATTTATGAACCCCAAAAAACTTCAGCCTGCGAAGTGTTCTGAATGTAGCTGTGATATACAAACAACATATGATGTAAAAACAAGAAAGGTTCTCTGCGAGGAGTGCTATCGGAAACTTGTTTACTAGGATATTTCTTGTATCATCTCATCTATGATCCCTCCCACCGAAAAAATCCTAGAAACTCGTCAATGTAAACACTGTAATACACCCTTTGATATTACAGATGTTGATATGAAGTTCTATGAGACGATGGAGACCTCTCCTCCTACGTGGTGTCCAGAATGTCGAATTATGAGGAAAATGGCGTGGTGCAATGAAGGAGTACTTTATTCAAATAAATGTCTTTCTTGTAGCAAGAGCCTTGTTTCTTTTATTTCTCAAAATGATAAGAGAAAAGTTTATTGTTTACAATGTTATTTTTGAGACACATTTGATCCTCTTGCATACGGGATAAATTATGATTCTTCAAAATCTTTTTTTGAACAACTCCATGACTTACAAGAGAGAATTCCTTATCTCTACGCAGCACTCGATAGTCAAATAGAGAATAGTGACTTCATGCATCAAGCAGGACATGCTAAAAACTGTTATCTTCTTTTTCATGGGAGTTTCAATGAGGACTGCTATTATGGTTACGGTATAAAAAAATCTAAAAACTGCGTTGATAATCATTATTGTCATGAATCTCAGTGGTGCTTTGAATGTATAGATGTACGCAAATGTCATACACTTTCCTGGTGCCAGGATTGTGAAAATTGCACAAATTCATCTTTCTTACGAAATTGTCTCGGGTGTAGTGATTGTTTCCTGTGCATTGGTCTCGTAAATAAAAAATTTCACATTTTCAATCAAGAATATCCTCCTGATGAATATAAGAAAAAAATCTGAGAATTTAACACTGGTTCTCGGAAAATGATAGATTTTGCAAAGATAAAATTGGAAGAACTTACCAGTCAGTGTTATTTTAAAAATATTACCACCCTGATGACAGAAAATTGCACAGGAGATCATCTTCTTACTTCAAAAAATGCACAAAATTGCTTTGATTGCTCAGACATAGAAGACTGTAAATATTGTTATCAAATACAGCTTGGGCTTAAAAATTCACATGATATTTACCAGTATGGTATCGATTCAAGCTGGTTATACGAATCAACTATGGTAGGGTATAATATGTCAAATAATGCTTTTCTCTGTAATTGTGACAGCAATTGTCATGATCTTATGTATTGTATTAATACAACTTCATCAACTAATTCTTTTGGCTGTGTTGGACTCAAGAAACATGAGTATTGTATCCTGAATATACAATACACATCAGAAGAGTACAAAGCACTCCGATGAAAGATCATAGAAAAGATGAAGGCTGATGGTGAATGGTGAGAGTTTTTTCCTGTTAGATATTCGTTATCTGCCTATAATGAAACGATCGCACAACAATGGTTCCCAAAGACTCGAGAAGAAGTGCTTGCTCTTGGGTGGAGATGGCAAAATAATCTGCCGTGAACCTATGGCAAAGAAACTATTACATCACTTCCTGATGATATCCGAGATGCCACTCCAGACATCTGCGAGTGAATTTGCAAATGTGAAACCTGTACGAAGAACTACAAGATCATTCCTCAAGAATTGGATTTTCTCTACAAGAATTCTCTTCCTCTCCCAAGAGAATGCTTTGATTGCCGAAGACAGAGAAGGTTTAATAAAAGAAATAAAAGAATAATGAGAGATGTAGCTTGTTATACATGTGAGAAGAGTGTTCCTACGACGTATTCAGAAAACTTTACCGGGAAAATATGTTGTGAGGAGTGTTACAGGAGGGTTGTTTACTAAATTTATATGCCATTCATTCCTCCAGGAGAAAAAATTGTTGAAAAAAAGCAATGTCCGATGAAGGGACAAGAATTCTTTGTAACCGATAAAGATCTGGAATTTTATGATAAGGTTTCACCTATATTTAGCGGAAAAAAATATTCACTTCCAAGTCCAACAATGTGTCCAGAAGAAAGGATGAGGCGGCGATTGTGTTTTCGGAATGAAAGAAAACTCTATAAAAGAAAATGTGACAAAACAAAAAAAGATATCATATCCGTATTTTCACCAGATAAGCCCTTTATTGTGTATGATCAAAAATCTTGGTGGAGCGATGATTGGTCGTCTTTAGACTATGGGGTACAATTTGATAGTGAAAAAAATTTTTTCTCACAGTTTCAGAATTTATTATTACAAGTTCCACGTGCTAATATCTATACCCTTGGTAATGAGAACTGTGACTATGTAACACAATGTGGATATTCTAAAAATTGTTATCTTTGTTCCAATACAGATTTCTCTGAAAACTGCATCTATACAACGAATTGTTACAAATCTCGTGACTGTTACGATTGTTTTCTTGGTCAAGAAAATGAGTCCTGTTTCAATCTGGTTGAGTCGAATAGATGCTACGGATGCATGTATATTTTTTCTTCAGAAAATTGCCGAAATAGTGTTTTCCTTTCTCATTGTACAAATTGTGAAAATTGCTTTGGTTGTACCAATTTACACCATAAAAAATACTTTATATTCAATATATCTTATTCAAAAGAGGAGTATGAAAGAAAGGTATCAACGCTTGTATGACATATCTCTCAGAGTTCGTTTGAAAAATTTCTTCAGTGACAAAATATAACTGTTCGACCACATCTTGTTGGTTCTGAGAATTCTATTGGTGATAATATTATTCATTCAAAAAATATTTATTATTGATTTGATATTGAGCGGGCCGAAAATTGTCGATATGTGAGTATATTTAGTCATGGAAAAGATTGCTATGATTACGATATTGGTGGCTATCAATCTGAACTTTGTCACGAGCTTGTATCTTCTGGTGATCGTAATTTTCATTCTCATTTTGTGACAAGCCTTTGGTCAAATACTCAAAATGTTTGGTATAGTGATATCGTGCGAGATTCTCATGATATTTTTTGATGTACTGGTGTTCGTAATGCACACCACTGCCTCCTCAACCGCCCCTACTCCACCCACGAATACGCCACACTCTGCTGACG
>CAYPRD010000019.1:0-21236 GCA_964413195.1 uncultured Candidatus Peribacteria bacterium | reverse complement strand
GCATGTGCAGTGATAATAGACCCATGTCTATTAACAATTTTTTGTTCAAGCCAACATCCCCCAAAAGATGATCAAGTAGTCGTAACACAATTTGATGCCTATCCCTTGGATGGATTATGATTATTGAAAATGGATTTCCTATGACTCAGGAACTTGACGGTCATTGATCGAGCAATCCGTATTATAGAAAATAATCATGCTATAAAAATAGACATTGATAATCTTCCTATGGACGACCAGAAGGTATTTGATGTTTTTGCTAAATGAGATACAACAGGAATATTCCAGTTTGAATCTGCGGGCATGAGACGCTATCTCCAAGAGCTGGTACCAAATACTTTTGAAGATATTATCGTGATGGTGTCTCTCTACCGCCCCTGACCACTCCAATACATTCCGACATACATCAAAAGAAAACACGGGAAAGAAAAAGTAAAATATCCTCATGAATCGCTCGCACAGATTCTTCAACTAACACAAGGAATTGCTGTATACCAAGAACAAATCATGCAAATCGTGCAAGCATTTGCAGGATTCTCACTCGGTGAAGCAGATATATTGCGTCGTGCAATGGGGAAAAAAATTAAAGAACTCATGGATGAACAAAAAGGGAAATTTATCCAGGCGGCTATACAACGAGGTCACTCTGAAAAATTGGCAACCTATATTTTTACTGACATCATAGAACCATTTGCATGATACGGATTCAACAAATCTCACGCAGCGTGTTACTCAATGATAGCCTATCAAACGGCCTACCTCAAAGCTTATTACCCAACAGAATTTCTGACGTCACTTATGGTCTCTGATGAAGATGACACTGATCGTATAGTTCTGGAAATCAACGAAGCTCGATCAAAAAATATCAATGTTCTCGTGCCAGATGTCAATGAATCCAGAAGACATTTTACCTACATTGATGCTGGAAAAATCCGATTTGGGCTCAAGGCTATCAAATGAATTGGCGATGCACCAATTGATACAATACTTTCCGGGAGAGAAAAAGAACGATATGCATCGATAGAAGATCTTATTAGAAGAACAGGACCAGACGTGATTAATAAAAAAACACTCGATGCACTCATAAAGAGCGGAGCTCTGGACACTCTCGGAGAAAGAGGACAACTGCTTGCCAACATGGAACGCATGTCATCGTATTTACATGAAATTGAGCATAAGCAGACAACAAAACAAATAGGGATTTTTGACCAAGAAGAACAGAGCCAAAAATTAACTCTCATCTCTGTGCCAGCCATGACTTTCGAAGAAAAAATACGCGAAGAAAGAGGCGCCCTTGGAATCAGTATCTCTGGAGATCCTCTTGATGGTCTCGAACGATATATCGAAAAAAAATCTATATGACTTGACCGAGTAAGAGATTTTCTGCAGATTCTCTCAGAAGCTACCGAACCGGTACAATGAGGAGAATGAGAAGAAGCGCAAGAGACTGATACATCAGAAGAAACAATCCCGAGCGAGAAAAGTAGAAAAGAAAAGGTCGTCGTACAGATCATTGGCTACGTCGACAGTATTCGAAAAATACAAACCAAGAAGGGTGAAAACATGCTCATATGTTCTTGTAGTTCAACAGGGTGGAAATTTACTGCAGTGGTATTCCCAAAATTCTACGCCAATGTGGCGCATCTGATACAAGTTGGTGAGGTAATTTTAGTAAAATGAAGACTCAATTGTAAACCAGAATTAAAAGAAATATCAGTAGAAGTAGAGCAAGTAAAACGATCCACCATATCTGAATTAAGACAAGCTGCAAAAAAAGAAGGACTTTTTTCAGAAGAAGAAACACCAGGTCAAAACGTAATATTTGAAAAAATCCAAAGCCTATATCCATGTTCATTATCTGACAATGAACTCTCTATTTATCTTCCAGAAAACACAGAACGATGAACACTTTTGGAAATAAAATCCTTACTCCAAACATACGAACACGGACCATATCATGTGTACATTCATCTCTGAAAAAACAGAATAGATACCAAGATACATATCGGTGAAAATGCCTAGTTCGCAAGTGTGCTAATCATTGGTCATTGAATGACAAGGGATCAGAGCTCTCATCCTCGTGAAGCAGTATATATTGTCTTACCTTGTTCTGATCGAACGGACCAAGAAACACTCTCATCCAGATAGCGGATATACCCCTCACTATCAAAAGCAATAATGGGACGGAAACCAGTATCAACAATATATGCTCCTGCCGCTAAACCAGTATCATCAATGGTGGCGGGTTCAAGACGCAATCCGGAACCAAGAACATTTATACTTCCATTTTGTGTATCTTCTAGACGGTTCACCTGAATAAAGCGAATAGAACTAAAATCATACGAAACACGAATCTTTTTGTTTCCCAGAGGCAACATATATCCCAGAGTTTTCCCGAGAACAACAGAGGCCTGAATCGGTACTCATGAAGTGGCAGATTCTCTATAAAATAAAGTTGGATTTTCTCATGAAAAAGTCATAGTAGGAGCTTGCGTCAGGAGAGTAGTACTGAAACGATTCTGTGATACCGGAACACCCGCTGTGAGAACCCAGCTTTTATTACCCAGATAGGTTTGGACAGCGAGAGGAGTTTGAATGTTTTGTGAGATAGTTCCTGCTGTTTCTCCAGAATTATTGACATTATCTATGCGTATCTGCGGAACTGCAACCAGAAGACGGACGGAGTAATCTCGGAAAGAATAATCAAAAGTAACACGGACAGTAATGTCCTGTTCTTGATTTTGAGTTTCAAAAGCAATTACTGTAGGGCCCAATCTCCTGAAGGAAGATTGTGGTAATCGTAGGATATCAACTTTCGTGATAGTATCTTGCGGAAAATAGTTTTGAAAATCAATTTCTGTTGGAACACCAATCTGAAGAGGAATAGTACTTGGTATACGTGCCAAAGGTTCAGAACCAGCCTCTATCGTATAGGCGTCATAGAGTGTTTGATGAGGAGTTCTGGATTCTGGAAGAGAACCAGCATCTCTCATGGATCAATAGTACCACATAGTATCAACTTCACCTGCTCATTGTTTGGTGCCAAATCCAGGGGCATATTCTACCAGACTCCAAGATTGACCGCCCTGGAGAGAAGTCGTTTTTCCTTGAGGAAAGATAATCTCTACACTTCCTCAATTTTCAACAGTGATACTATCCCCAGGAAGAAGTGGAAGATCCGCATCTCGTATCGTGAGTGGGCGTCGACGTATCGTTTCTGAGAAAAGCAATACGCGTCATTTTTGTACAGCAATTCCACTATCAGTTGTAAACCTCATTCCCTCTCCTGGATCAAGCTCTACCTTTTTCTCAATACCACGAGAGTAAACAAGGAGGGTAGTCTTATCATGTGCATAGACAGATTGCCCCTCGCGAATGACAAAATCAGAAGAAAGTTCACGAACATTACCATCGGAGTCAATATATTTTTTATCATCTAAAAGAATTCGGTATATATCACGATGTTCAATAAACGCTGCCCCATTAACATCCTCTATTCTTGGAACAAGAAGAATAGTGGAGTTATTTCGGGTGACTTTTTCCTGTACTACAAAATCCAGGATAGTATGAGCAGCGGAAGGAGTTGATTGGAGCAGTGATCGGAAAAGAAGGAGTTGTTTTGGACGATCAAGGGTATTGCGGAACTGGTAATTGATATGCCCCTTGGTGTTATACCGATTCAACATGATCTGTCATTCATTTGGAAGTTCTTGAAGAATACTATCCTCATCAAGATCAAAAAATTCTTCCAAAATATCTGTAAAATCAAATGTTTGCGGAGTATCATTGATAAAATATTTTTGTGGTGAAGAGGTATGATTCTCTTTTCTAAAGACGATATTTCATGAATTATAAAATACATCCTGGTCACCATCCCTATCATCATCATAAGTGTGTATTTTGGTCTGAGGAGAAACATTATCGCTATAATTTATCAGACGTTGCGTTACTGCACCCTGAGTAACATAGAGCCCCCGCGTACGCGTGAGCGTCGTAGTATTTGGATTTTCAAAAGAAAAAGTAGGAGCATTGTGTGGTGCGACAACAGGTTCTGCAACCGGAGTAACAGCCACAGCAGGAGTAACAAGTGGTATGTCTTGTATAAGAGGATGCAATATTTCTTTTTCTAATCCCAGAAAATGAGAGACAGGAACAGACTGGGCCAAAAGAGTGTTATTTGGCATTCTTGAGGCAATGAGAGGAATATTCTCAGGCGTTTTATCTCCTCTGGACCATGCATACAAATCTGTCAAAATATTTTTGTTCTCAGAGATATCTTTCTCCAAGGCAGAACGTATGCGGGAAAATCTATTATAAAAATCAGTATGAACAAGAAAGTAATCTGCATTGATGGAATTCACTGATGGAACTTTTACTCCTAAAGACTGGGACACACGATCCAATGATACACGCCCCTCGGAAGCATCAACATATCGAATATTTTTTGTTTCTTCAAAAAGATTTCATAATAAATCCGGCAAGTCACTGAGAGAGCTTGTCTGAATCTGAGGATTTTTCGGATCAATACTAATATCAACAGAGCTCGGAATAGAAGAGGGTTGATCAAGATTTTTTGGAAAATCCGTAAACGGTTTCAATGCATCTCGAATCATATCAACGATAAAATCAACATTATATTCAAGTTTTACGTGCGTTGAGACACGAATCGCATCAATCCAATCCATGCTAACACTCGGCAAACGAGAATCAAGAAAGTCGAATGGAAGGTATCCTTGCCTCTCTGTCTTATGAGCAACTTTGGTTCAAACATACCATTCTGGTGAAAGTGGAACTTTTCTATATAGACACTGAATTAAAGTAATAAGTTTGAAAATTTTGAGAACTACCTGGATGACTTGAGAAAGTTCAGGAATTTTTGGAGGAGGAGGAAGATCGGGAAGGTCTGGAAGCTGGATAACAGGAATTTCAAAATCAATGTTAAGATCAGGTATACGCGGTAATTGTGGCATTGGATCAAGAGAAAATCAGCTGATGGTCGGACGAGGAGCGTCAGGAAGATGGACCGGATAAAATGACAGATCAAATACTGGGTAGGCAATATCAAGAGATAGATCAATGTCGGAAAAATCAAGCTCAATATCAGGCCAACGTGGCATCTGTATAATCGGAATAGGAGGAATAATCGCTGAAATAATAATCCAGAGCCAGTGCTGGAGGTTCCATCGTTCATTTCGACATGTCCCACATTCGGTCTCATGGTCATCAAAAACATCAATAAGAATTTGCCATAGATCCCACAATTTTGTTACCAATATGAAGGTTTCCACCCAAGCTTTAAACCGTAGACCATTCTCATATAACCATCAACCCATAAGTTCTTGAACAGCAGAAACATTTTGCATGATACCATAGAGGAGTTTTTCTTTAAGATAAAATAATGTCTGTAAACGTTCTGGTAACTCAAGATAACTCCTCACTGTTTCAAGATTGGACTCAATGCTAGAGATCATACCACCAATATTGACACTATTCATTGCATCAGCTGGGAGATTTTTCCAGGCATCAAGAATAGCTTCATTTCGAGCAATCCATGACTGTGCTTCCTGTTTTCCTACCCATGGGATATTAAAACTAATTGTCTCAGGATGAACATCAATAATAGGAAGTGTACCGAGGTATTCAAAAGCATTTTGAATACCTGCAGTCTTCTGCTGTACTCAGGCAACAACAGTATTTTTAGCAGTATCGACTGCTGTTAAAGCATCATCAATTTTTTGTCCAGCCTGATCAATGAAACCAGTTTGAGATTGTGTGGAAGAGGTAACAGGAACACGAGAAGACTGAGTAGATTGATTGCCCTGGAATGAAGAAGAAGGCATGCTGAAAATATTTCCTACTTGCTGCTTCATGCCTGATGAAAACGAGGATATCCATCCAGCGTCACCGAGAGCTCCAAGATCAGGAAGGAATATTTTTATATCAGGGAGATGGGAAAGGCTCGAGACAATCTCATCCAGCTGACGATGATACCAATCCATAATAAAGTTTGGGAATCATTTGATACTTTTCAGATTGATATCAAGAGCTTCTCAAAAATCACGAAACTTCAGAGCACTAGGATCCAACGAGAGCTGTATCATACCAGTACCAGAAGAATTTTTATTATAGGATAATCAGCGTTCACCATTGAGACGAGAAAAAGAATCATCCGGCGAAGAAGTAGAGAATTGAAGTCCATTGTCACTTCCTCGCAAAACATCTGTATTGGATGCAAGAGAATTTTGTAATGCTGTAACAGATGTACTTCAACCCGAAAAATACGCTGCTGTATTTTGTCACAATTCTTTTGGATATGTTTCGAGTGGTTCAAAAAACTGACAATCATCAGCGTTGGAAAATGCATTTTGATCACCTGAGTTATCTTCATCAATTTCCGCAGCGATATCATTTTCTAATACAAGAGGATCTTCGTTCGATCCATCATCCTTACATTGCATAAGTGGCTGAGTGGCAAAGATACAATTCCCATCAAATCGTATTGGGAACATACCAGGGAAATTTGAAATAGCATTATTTGGACCAAAACAAAGAACTTCTGCCACCGCGGCAGTCAAGGTAACTCCTATAAACAATCGGAATTGACTGACTCCTAGTCCTGGAGTATAGATTCCGGGTGCTTTGGCCGTGACAGATCATGCAGCATTTGGAGCATCATTGAGTCCACTACCTCCTGTAGCATTAGAGCCACCGGTATAGTCAAATGCTCCTCCGGCTCATTCTGGCTCCGGTGGCCACATACAGGTAGGGGTCTGTGTTTCTGCGCAGATGGTAGGATAAGCAAATATTGGGTATCAGCATCGTACATCTTTGTGACAAGCAATGGGAGGCTGATTTAATCCGGGAATGGCATACCCCATGAAAGTAATGGTATTTCCTGGTATATTTGCGGCCCAGTTTATTGGCATAGACAAGCATCCTGGATCTCAGAAACCACAACTCAATCACGACAAAATATCTTTCACTCATTTTTCAATATCATCAACAACTCCCTCCATTTTTCACAAACCAATAGTAATTTTTGTTGTATTTCATTCATTTTTTAACTCAAATACATCACCATGATCATCATCAGCACGATCAGGGATTTCATCTCCATCACTATCAGTCTGCCAGGTAGCAAGATCATCTTGAGCATCTTCGAGAGACTGTGTTTGATTCTTGCGAGAAGATGGTAATGAACTGGTCGGATTTTTGCTCACCTCTACAGCACTATCATCAGGATCTTCCACAGGACGTACCAGAAGAGTTTTATGATATGTCCGGTCATAGGTATTATGCGACCTCCAAAAAAGCAACGGTCCTCAACAAGTTTCATTAGGGTTAAACCGTATATCACCATAGACATCATGATTGTAAAAATCAAACTCAGGAATATTTTCTAAAAGAGAGGCCGTCGGATGTATCGAACGTACTTTTTCCTTGGAAATAAGAGCAGACGAGCGTGGATCACGGGCATCCTCAAGATAGCCCACATCAAACTTCCCAAAAGAAAAGGTACGCAGAGTTCATCGATATCGAATCTCTATTGTTTGTCATGGCGAAAGAGAAACATCCCGAAGATCCATCAGTCATGCTCAATTACTGAGGGCAAAGGTACGATTCTCCGAAATAGTATTTTTCACAAGAGTATACGTATTATTTTCAGGACGAACATAGGAAGAAAATCTTTCTAAGAGAAGAATCTTAGAAAGTGTTGTTCGTGAAGTATTTTTGAGAAATATACGGACTTCGAGAGGCGACCCCGCAACGAGACTGGATCACTCCTGTAGTGAAACATATTTTTTAGTAATCAGGAGGGAATCTGTATTAACAAAAGGTGCATTGAGAAGGGCAATAGATTCTTGGGTAGATCCAGGAGTAATAGCAATATTTTCAGAATGTTCTCTCTGAAGTTTATCAAATCAATCAACAATGTCTCTCTGCAAAGAATCTTGATTACCTTCATACAATCTCATAAATCCATTTTCATCTTGATCCAGGTTTTCAAAAAGAGTATTACCGAGAGTATTTTTTACAGCATTTGAAGAGGAAGGTAACTGAACCTGTGTATAGAGAGCACTGTGGACCTGTTCTTGTTGTGCACGGAGAGCAATATCAGAGCTCATTCTTATCCCGTCGACATCAACAAACCCTGGCCCAGAATATCGAACAGCACCAGTAAAATACCCCGTCTTTGCTTCAGAAGAAAAATTGAGATCATACACATGTTCCACAAGTTGTGTGGTGAAAACACCCCGTTGAGAACCATAAAAAATATATAGATTACCGATGGAATCAAGAAGAATAATATCATCAATCGCATCATGATCCATATCAAAAACTTCCATTTGAATGACAGCTCACAATATGGGAGTTTTATCATAAACAAAGGATTTTTCAGATGGCCCAAAAGAATTATGTTCTACAAGTCGCAACAGACCACGTTCATCGACATATACAATATCAGCATACCCATCACCCCGGAAATCACCCGCCCGTACCATTCCATTGTTGGCTTCACTCACAGATAAAAGATCTCCTATATCAATGTGGTCACTTCCATTATTCATTCGAGCACCAACCAGACCATCGTCATGAAAAGCGATAATATCCTTGAGACCATCACTGTTAACATCTCGGAATGTAAAATCTGAAACCGGAGAATCACCAATATAGATAGGCTCACCTACCGTACGATCTAAACCGATAAGAGGGTGTACAGAATACTCTGGCAAAGACACAAGCGGATCTCAGAGATTAATAGAAACATAGTCACTCTGGTCTTTTTGGGCTATAGCCCAATGATTGCTCGAAGCAAATTGGAGAAGAGAAATATTTCACTCAGACCATCACATACCCGATTCATTTGGGTACTCAGACCATCCACCCGGGAAAGCAAGTGAAGAAACATCATCACTTGTAATTGTCAGGCTCGGATAATCGGCAGAACTCACGGAAGACCACGATAAAGCTTTCTGAAGTTCAGGACGAAGAAGTTGGACGAGAAAAGTATTTTCTGATGAAGAATTTTCTAGAGAAGGAACTCGTGATTTCCATCGGAGTGAAAGGATACCAATCTGGCCATTATCACGGGAGACTCGAAAAAGCATCTCTGGACCACTATGTGAAACAAGTGTTAATTGCACATCATGACGCTGGAAGAGTCATAACGGCGTATCAAATGGTAATGAATCCAAATAAATGCGGCCATTTCTATAAGAAAAATCTGAATCAGTTGGGGCGAAAAAGACAATATCCTTATCGCACGAATCAGTATTTGCATCGCACGATATTTCGGACAAGCCAGAACCAAATTGTGGCATAATGACTTTTGCGACAGCTCAGAGGCGTTCATCCTGCAGAAGGAATGAGAGCCGATTCGAAACATAAGAGTCAAAGATCATCTTCATTTGGGATCCATTCGGAAGGCTACCAAGCTGAACAGAACCAGATGGAGCAAGAGAGAAAACAGGAGATGTTGGTGTATCGAGAAGGGTAGAAAGAGACAGTGTTTTAGTATTTGCAGAAAAGAGTGATGCTCCTCAGAAGTATCATTCAACTGGAGTTTGACCAAAGGGGCCTCACAACAATATCTGTGTTAATGAAGACCAGGAATTTTGGGAAGCTACTTCAGAAGAAATAGTAGGAAGCACATACACTTGAAAGACATTTTCGAGTGTGGGAATGCTAGATTTTCTTCCATCTTTTTCGAGCCAAACGCGCAGGAGAATTCTACCAGGAATCCCCCGGGTCGTGAATGAGGTTTTATATACTCATGGAGCAGATTCTTGTGGTACATTTTCAATATCAAATTGTTTATAATTCTCCGACTCAATATGAAATTGGTACCCTTGAAGTACAGTAGGATTACCAAACGTATCATAGATAGAAAAAGAAATGTCACCCCTACTTCCCGCTTGAGCACTTATCCGTTCTGGACCATTAATGTAGAGTTGATGCGGAGCTCCCGGAGAAATACTGAAATGAGGATTTTGTATTTGAAGACCCCGTTCTCCTGCAATAAAGAAAGAGGCTTGCGAAGCTTTTGTCCCAGTATGAATTTGTAATTGACCTCTTCATTGAGAAAATCTTACTTCTTGCTCCAGGATTCGAGCATTTCATCCTCGAATACCGATTAAAAGAGGAGTGTTCCATTCCTGCACGACTGTCCCATCAGATTTTTGTAAAGATATTTCAAAATTTACCGTCTCTCCTACCTTGATTTGAGAAGAGGAAATTGGCCTCACAACGAGAGAGGTATCAGCCAAAGATAAACGAGAAAAATTATGTTCAATTCTCTTACCATCGTGATCAAATGTAGCGGAAAAATCATAATTTTGCTCCTGGTGAGCTTGGATTGTAAATTCATCCGAAGATCAAAGGATAAATTCCTGCTCAGAGATTTTCGATTTTACAGGAGATATACTAAAAGGACCCGAACTCCGAATGCGTAACTCACCCTTTGAGAGAAGAATAGGATTATTCCAAATATCTTGCACACGAATTGAAAGAGGTTGGTGAACATTTTTCAAGAAAACCGAAGGAGTATCCACCTGGATATGATGTGGTTCATTCGGCGCAATAGTGAAGACAGTTTCTCAGAAATTATCTCATTGTTTTACAATAAGAAGGTAGCGGCCCGCACGTTGTATCACGGAATCAATAAGAGGAGATCCGAGTCGAATACGATCCTGGGTCACGGGAACTGATCGGAAAAATCATACACGAAGACCAGTAACAGCATCCTGTATTTCAACATCGAGAAGAGGTCAAAGAGGATCTGAACTCTGCAGAACAACCGATATTCCACTATCGCCAGCGATAATAGTTTGTGACCCCTGAGTATTTGGAGCGCTCACAACAGTAGGCGTAATTTTGGGTGTTCCAATGAGAATAGTCGATCTTTCGGAACGCAACAGTACTCGTGTTCAGGAAAAAATTCGTGTTTCAAATATGACTCGTGCCCTATGATTATTTTGAGCATGAAATACCCAAGTCATATGTCCATCTCGAAGGCTCTGTCCACCGGAAACCGTGAAATATTCTCTCTGTATTTCTTGCCAATTTGCATCCTGTGAAGAATAAGTTTTCTTATTTTCCAGATCATCAATTCTGGTTATCACAATCTCGGTACGAGAAATATCATCATTGATACGATATTGACTATTCTCTAACGCAGTATCAATACGAGTACTTCTCCCCGGTTCAATAGTCGCATCAGCAATATAATTTTCTAAAGAAAGTGATGAGACATTATTCTCTACATAATCAAGAACATGATTATTATTCGAATCACGAACAGGAACATCAGTCAGCTCTTTTGTTGACCATACTATATCTCATCAAAAACTCACTGTTAGGGAGGGGAGTTCAGGAAATCCAAAATCTCATAAGTCTGGTGTTTTCCACTCAGTCTTGAGAAGATTGGAAAGCCAACATTGTATGGCAGCTGGCCATTCCCAAATAACGACGCCACTTGGATCACCACACTCATCGTCACCTGACTCTGATTCCTCACTGTCCTGAGAATCCTCGGAAGGAGAAGAGTCGGTACCAAGGAGTGCATCAATATCATTTCCTGTCAGCGTAAAATCACTATCAATAGTCTGAAAAGACACTCATGGTGAAACAAATTCTTTTTCATGAATTTTTTCTATAGCCTGAAACCACGCTGGAAGGTCTTGTTTTTCTTCCGGAGCAAATCAATACATAAAATTTCTCGCGTTTCCATATCATCACAAATACGCGATTTCATACAAAGATTTTTTTTCTCATACAATAAGCGATTGAGTATCAGAAGATTGACTCATTGCCAGATCAAAAACATGAGCATACTTTGACTCTATATCCAAATTTTTCCACTTAATTGCATCAATTATAGCATTAAGAAGATCAGTATTTTGTGAAAATATTTGAGAAAGAGAGGGCGCAGTAGTACTCTGAATAACGAGTGTATTCCAGGGGTTGTTGTTCCCGAGAGGGACCGGACGAAGTTGCGTTTGTATTCGATCAAAAAATTCCAAAAGATTCTTTTGCACCGTCGCAACATCATCATCAGTACGAACGCCAAAGTCAAAAAGATTTGGATACGTTATTCTGGCTTCTTTCCCAGATCGATCTACGTATACAAGGTAGCGCTCCTCATCGATCGGCATACGAGGGGTTGAAACAGATGAAAGCTGTGCCGCATACACATCTTTATCAGGATCAGCATGTTTTACAAGAGAAGATATTCGCTTATATACACCAGTAATTCATCCAGCGTCACATCGAGTTTGCAAGGCCCCACTTCTATCAAGAAGTTCCACGCCTCCATTATTTCCACATGAACGAAGGGCAGTGAGGATATTTTCACTTATCTCTGGTGTTGGATCAAGATAAAAAGGAAACTGGGTAGAAGACTGAAAAGAAGTTGCACAAGAATAGCGAGTGCCTGATGTTTCCTGTGGCCAATCATATCTCCTTCAAAGGAGTCCCGTATGTTGAAAAGGTCGCAAGAGAAGATCTCCACGAAGACAATCAAGTGGTGAAGCATAATTTACTGTCCTCTCTCATCCTCATAAGTCTAGAATCGGTGTCGAAAAATCATCATACCGATGACGTCCAAGAGTTACATTTCCTCATGTATAGGAAAGATTGATGGGGCTGTTTCATCACCAATATGATTGCGTTGGGTCAGAGGGGCATTGTATTTTATCACGAGCATCTCGAGCTAGTAATTCAGTATCTTTCTCGGCAGACAATATATTATACGCATGATTCATTTCAACACGAGCCGGTTTTGCACCATATGTCGATCCTCGAACAAGAGAACATTCAGATGCATTTTTTATATCACTTGCCTTACGACCATAAAAGTAATTTTCATATCAGAAACCATATGATTTACTCACAGAACGCGTCCTATTCTTTCATTCATCATCACGATATCTCTCTATTTCCGTGATAGTCTTGTCTCCTCAGCGCGAAATCAGTACGGGGACATCAAGAGACATATTTTTATCAACATATTCATCAATTATTTTTTCCAAAACATCATTCGCTTCGCGAAGAACTTGAGTTGTGAGGGCATCTTTTTTTGTGATAAGTTCCGGAACAGTATCCATTCGTACATCAGAATATCCATTATAATAACGCCCCGTATTATGAACCAACCGAGCAATATCACCGAGGTATTTTTCATTGATTACTTTCAAAAATGGAGTAGCAAGTTCATCAGCAAAAATTTTGGTTGTTATATCCCCAGCTCTCTCGAGAAAATTTGATGTAGTCGTACCCGAACCTCATTCTTGAAATGATGGAATAAAACCATTTCATTGATTTTTCATCAGGACCAGAAAATTCTCGTACAGGTATCGAGCAAACTCTCTCGTATATCGATGATAGGAAATGTTTTCCTGTTGAGGGATAAAAATTTGATCATATACAGCCATAAGTCCTCTGCTTGCTGCACGAGATTCCTCGATAGTATCCATATAAAATACCTGCGGGTCTTTCCCAAGATCAGCATACCTTCCTGATCGAGCATCAAACTCATATACTCGGGCAAAAAAGTTTCGTATCTTTTCTGCATCACTATCAAGAGTTCATGAATTTGGAGCAATAACAGAATGCCAGATTTCTGGTTTTGGATCTTTCGGGACTACCGCTGTATTTTCAAAGCGACCATTTTCCCAATTCCAAAAAAAGTTTGGTTCATCGAAGTCAACATAAGGAAAAATAGAGAGAAACGCACTCCCCTCTTTATGCACAACAGGCATCGGTATCTGACCAATAAGAATAGTACCGACAAGTTTCTGAGTACGGGATCCATGATTGGGTATTCAGGAAAAAAAGAGGCGCTCGTTAGCTGATGCTATCAAAAAGGGGTGAGCATCTTCCGGGAATGTCAAAATGACCGTACGGGTACGTGGAAGTTTTTCCTGTATACGTTGCGCATAACGACGAACATCTGACGCTATTTTCTGGTAGAGTTTCTCTTCCACAAGAAGCGACACAACACTTTCATGATTACGAACTTCCAAAGCTCATGCAGATGGAAGAACGAATGGTATACGAAAAATCTCCTGAAAAAGCAAGAGTCCTATCAGAAACCAGGCAAGAGTTCTTTGGAATATCTTCACAAAATACAATAAAAATATTGTAGTAAAATCCCTTCAGAAACAAAAGTAATAGAGAGGGATTAGGCTTGCAAAAACTGCTTAATCTACATAAATATATCCTATGATCGCTGAATTTCCAAATGACTCTCGGCGAGTAGTAACTTCATTGAGGGCTCGATAGTTCATATCTTTGATGATCATGTGATCTTCATTTACTTCCATAACGATACCAACGTGACCGTATGCAGGAGGAAATCCTGGACCATGATAGACAATAATAGCTCACGGGCGAGGATCATTTCCAGTTGCAACACCCTGTTTTTTAGCGTTTCTCAGCCAATCCTTAGCATTTCCACGCCAAGTAACATTTTTATATTTCGCAACAAAACAGGTACAATTTCCCCAAGCAAAATTGCGGCATCATTTACTTACCTTCAAAGACAAAGTATATCACCCATATGAAATCACTTGAGGATCTCGTGATTCCTTTTGAGGGGAGGGCTTTTTTTCTTGTGGCTTTGGTGTTGTCTTTGGGGTATCATTTTTGACCACTTTGGGAGGAGTGGGTTTTTTGGTAGGGTCTTTTGTAGGATTTGGAAGGAGAAGTTTTTTTCCTATCGAAAGAGTACTTCCAGGAGACATATCATTTGCGAGTAAAATATGATCAATATTGGATATACCATATTTTTGTGCAATAACTGAAAGTGTATCTCATTTTTGTACCACATATTGTACGCCATTGATACGTGGAATAACAAGTTTATGTCCTATAGAGAGCGTATCAGAGGTCAAATTATTTATAGTACGGAGTGTTGCGGTTGTAAGAGTATATTTTTGAGCGATACCAGAAAGTGTATCACCACGGGCAACGATATGTGAAATATAGAGCGGCTGTTTCCGATCAACGGGAAGAGTTTGCATGTTTTCAGAAGGAACTGGTGGAGAGATTTCCGGAACCTGAGGCGTGGCAATCACCGGCGCTTCAGGAGTAGTTTCAAATACCACCTGCTCACCAGTCGAAAGATCGTATGAATCAATGATAGTACCCCGATCATACTGTCACCGAACGATAGCACCAGTATAGCTCTGCATATAGGAACCAAAAGCAGGATAGATGGGTATCAAAAAGACAAAAAATAAGGCAATATTATTCAGAGTTTTTTGTCGAAAACGTTTTTGGCGGCGTAGACGAGTAGAAAACCTGTGTCCCATTATTTTTTCTCATTATAAATAAAACCGACAATATATTTATTTTTTATTTTTTCAACTCGGGTTGTCACTTTCCATGGTCCGGCATAATTCATATCTTTCACGACCATAGTCCCCGCTTTCGCGTTCACGCTCATAACAATTCATACATGTCCGTAAGTCAAATTATATCCAGGACCATACCACACGACAATAGCTCCTGGTTTTGCTGTTTGGCCAGTCCTGAAGCCAGCAGCATTTGCATTTTTAAACCAATAACGAGCATGTCAACGCCATTTCACTGGCCAATGTTTTGCAACAAAATACGTACACTGCCCCGGAACAAAACCAGCGCCGCCGGGATTCACCACAGTCAATGCATATGTCCCCGAAATCGCTGATGGACTAACGGGAGGACTTGGTTGTTTTCCATCGGGTAAAAAGAGTGACATACCGATAGGTAGAACTGATCCCAAGGCATTAAATGACTCTATTTTTTGAACTGTTGTATTATATTTTCGAGCGATAGCATCAAGCGTATCGCCATTTTTCGTAACATACACAACTCCGTCAGCCGGAGGAATAATGAGTTTTTGACCAACACGAAGTGTATTAGATGCCAGATTATTAGACCATCGAATCGTGTCGCGAGTTATTCAGAAACTCTCTGCAAGTTCACTCATCGTATCTCATGGTTGGACAATGTATGTTTCCACCTTCGTACGCCCTTTCCAATCTGAATCAGGACGAATGGGAGTATCTGGTGCAATAAAAGCATCTTCTGAAGTGTACTCAGCAATAATCGAATCTTCATCAATAGGGTATCCTAAGGCCGTTCTCCGGGATCCATCATACAAAACAGATCAGAAGACTGGGTAAATAGGGATCATCAGGAACAGAAGCATGATCACGACAGTATTTGAGAAACGTAATCGCTTCATTCGAGCTCGACGAAGAACACGACGTTCGCGCAGGTACTTAGAAAGAATTTTTGGAAACAAGCAAAAAGATTAGAGACAAGCTACGCGCTGATCGATGTTACTTCGAGTTTTGTCTGTGCAGCGCGAAAACCTCGTGTTCGGTGATAATGTTTTTTGGATTTCATCTTAAAGACGCGCACTTTATCACCTCGAGTATGCTCAACAACACGGCACTCTACGGTAGCACCAGCGATATGAGGAGCGCCCACTTGTGTTCCCGAATCACCAGCAACAAGGAGAGGAGTAAAAGTGTGGCTGTCCAACGACTCATCAAGTCTATCAACGACAATAATATCACCTTTTTGAACGATGTACTGTTTACCACCTGTTTCTATAACTGCGATCATAGTTTTATATTAGGATGGCTGTATTGTATATATTTTTTTCATCTGGCAAGTTTTTATACTATGAAAAGTTATGTTTTTGCCTTACCAATCATATTTTTTCTTGCGAAAAAAGAGCAAATTCCTATACTCGCGTAGCATCAATGTTATGAAACAAAAGAAACACATAATGCTCATGGGCATACAAGGATCAGGAAAATGAACACAAGCCGCAAATATATGTCAAAAATATGGGTATATAAGCCTAGAAACAGGGGCAATCCTTCGTGCTGTCCTCGAAAATCCACACCACAAACACTATCAGGCTGTCGCAGACACAGTCCCCCACGGAAAAATGACGCCAGACCCTATCATATTCGATCTTATTCAGGAATTCTTTGATACTCATCCAAATAATTATATTCTCATCGATGGCGCTGTTCGAAATATTGCGCAGAGAAAATTTTTTGATGCCATAACAACAGACTATTGTATTATTCACATTACTCTCTCCGAACAAGAAGCACTCCGCCGTTTACAGGGGAGAAAGATGGATCCAGTGACAAAAGAAATATTTGGGGCTGACTTCTCTGGTGCTACAAATCCTAAAACAGGGAATGCACTTGTAACCCGAGTTGATGATCAGGATATAGAAAAAATCCATAAACGTTTCGCCTGGTACCGCACAGATATCGTTCCGCTCTTGGACAGCTGGAAAGCGGATGATTTCGAATTTCACACCATCAATGGTGAACAGTCACGAACAGAGGTTTGGGGTGAAATTAAAGAAATAATATCTTAAAATGTATAGCTCCTAATAAATAGCATTATGTTATCTATAGAGATTTTTAGGGCAGAAATAATGTACAGATTTAAAAGGCATATCTTTAAATTGAAGAATACAATTTATCGTTTCCTAAACTTTAAAAGTAAAAATAAGGTGTCAATAATTTTCGGGGAACCTCATATTTGATGGTTACCTATAGATTTTAAGTTTAAAGATTATCGTATTATTTTTGAGGCATCTAATGTATTAAATGAGCCATTATGAGAATTATTAGACGTATTATTATTAATACACAAAGATAATAAAAAAACAGTTCAGTGGTGGCTCGAACCAGATTCAATTTTTTTCAATTTCACAAAAGAAAAGGGAAATTTTATAATTAAAATAGAACGTGACAGATGGGCAGAGGAGTTCGAAAATGAAAATATAGATGGGGGAGAGAAAATCGAATTAAAGACATGTAAAGGTGACTTTAATAGTATCATTGAGCCTCTTATAATTTCTTTAACAAAATTTTATAATAAACACTATGTTCTAGGGTATTGGTGACTGGAAAACAGAAATACATTGAGAAAATTAGAGGAATTATGAAAAAAGAAAGAATAATATCATATCTAAAATTTGCTCAAGAAATAGAAAAACTCAAAAAACTCGAACGGTTTCGAGGACAATATTTTTGGAGGGACTACCCATTTCCAAGTCGCTACGAATCCGTAGCAGACCACACATGGAGACTTGCGGTAATGCTGCTCATCTTTAGCCAAGATTTCCAAAAAAAGATAGATCTACAAAAGGCCCTCACTATGGCGCTCATACATGATATACCTGAGATACTTACCGGGGATGCAAGCCCACTGGGAGAAGACGGTACGGGGAAGAATTCTCATGCTTATAATCCACAAGAAGCCGAAAAAAAACACAAAAAAGAGAAAAAAGCCGCTCAATCGATCTTTGGCATGCTTCCAAAAAAAGTATGAAAAAAATTATACAGTCTTTGGCTAGAATATGAAGAACAAACAGGTCATGAGGCACAGATTGTCAAAGCACTTGATAAGATAGAAGCCCTTCTCCAAGTTATACAATACAGTGGAGGAAAACTTTTCCCGAAACATTTTGATTTCAATATGAAATATGGCACCAAAGGCTCCGGAATAGATCCCAGCATAGAAGAATTCTGAAAGCTCATTATAAAAGAAATGCAGGATACGTATTCTGGTTTCCAGCCAAAAAAGAAAAAAAGTACTTCCCGAGTACCCAAAAAAAATAAAACAAAAAAAATAAAGTTTCTAAATCTGCATCAGAATTGCAGCGACAACAACACCAACCATACTCCCTACCAGTGTTTCGGAAGGAAGATGTCCGAGAGATTCATTGAGTTTTTTCTCACCTTTTAGAGTGTTGAGAGCGTGAGCATGAAGACCAGACTGATAACGGATATTCATGGCATCGTAGATGACAATAGCTGCGAACACGAGTGATACGACAAAGAGATCATTGAGGGGACCATACTTTATACCAATAGCAGTCGAGAGACTCGCAACAAGAGCAGAGTGCCCACTTGGCATCCCTCCAGTGGAAAGCATACTCTGCATATTAAAAATGCCCTTCCGTGAGAGAAAAAAACCTTTTAATAAAGTCGCTACAACATAAGCAACCAGTGGTATCAGGAGTATATGTTGTGCGAAAAAATACATACTTTATGCAATTTCAAGAACTTTATACGAAAACTTCCCCGCGCGAGCAACACCTTCAGCGACATCACCTTCCGTTTTTCCGAGAACTGCTTGACCAAGAGGTGACTCATTGGAGATTCGATTCTCAAGGATATCTGCTTCGGTGCTTCCGACGAGCGTAAACTCTTTCGTTGGCGAACCTTTTTCATCTCCCATTTTTAGAGTAAAACGACTCCCGATAGTAATGACATGATTCTTTTTAGCTTTTTTATCAAAATCAAGAATTTCATAATTTTCTAATATTTCCTCGATTTCCGATATACGAAGCTCTACAGCTGCTTGTTCATCACGAGCAGACTGGTATTCAGAATTTTCTGAAAGGTCTCAATAAGCGATAGCGATCTTGAGTTTTTCCGCTATCTCGACACGACGAACGTTCCGTAACTCATCCAGCTCTTGGTGTAGTTTTTCGAGACCTTCATGGGTTAATTGGTGTTTTTTAGGCATAAATAAGAAATGTTAAGAAAGTATAAAAAAATTATTTCAAAATCAAACTCTTCAATTCACTATATTCATCACGAAGAACTTCAAATCAAACAGCATGGCCATCAATCTCAGTAATAAATCGTACAATCTGGCCATCCCCTGTTTTATCATTGAGAAACATAGTTTTTCCGAAAAAATCAGTCGTATCCTGAAAGTTATATAGTGTACCCAGGAGAAGAAGATTACGTCGTATCAGAGAATAATCATTTTCAAAAACATACATTCGAATATGGTCAGATACCGTGATTTCAACTGGAAAATTAAAAATAAAGGCACCAAAAATATCATTCTGATTAGATTTTCTGAAACTATACGCTTTCTTAACTTTGGCCAGGACTTTATCATTTACAGAAGCACTAATAACCGGCTTCTCTTCTCCTGGAGAAGGAAGAACTTGGTTGACTATACCGGTCTGAGATCGGAAAAAAAGAACAATAAGCGTAAAAGCAAAAATTCCTGTGCACAAGAAAATAATATAGGCAATAGTACGAAGCATACGATGATGATACAAAAATACCGAAAATTGCAAACTCTCTTATGAGCGCATCCACTCTTCTATTTTTGGAACGAGGATGGTTCGGTCAAGTCCATATTTTTTCCATAGATCACGATGACTCCCTGACTCAGCAAAGACATCAGGCATACCAATTTTCATGATTCGAGTCGGACAATTTTCTGAAAGTATACTTGATACGGCATCACCAAGTCAACCATGAATACTATGTTCTTCAAAAACGACTACACGTCATGTCTTTTGGGCAGAAACGCATAATGAAATATGATCGAGGGGTTTGATAGTATGAATATTGAGAAAATCTATTGTCTTGCCAGCCGCCATAAGCATTTCCGAAACTTTCAGCGCCTCATATACCATAGAGCCAGTGGCAACAAAAGTAATATCACTACCATCCAAAAGTTTTTGGACTTTCCCGATTTCTATCGGCGTTTCATCCAGAAAAACAGGAAAATCAGCACGAGTCACACGGATGTATTCTGTCTCATCACCAGTCATGGCTGCCACCATTTGGATTGCCTGTCCATAGTCCGCTGGGCACAGTACACGCATGCCTGGGATAGCACGCATCATGGCAATATCTTCTCCCATCTGAGCGCTTGCGCCATCCGGTCCAACATTGAGACCATAGTGACTTCCAACAACTTTGAGAGGAAGATGTGACATCGCCGCAAGACGTATTTGGGAATAATTCAATCCCGGACTAAAAGCCGCAAAAGAAGTAATAAAAGGAATCTTGCCCGCATGTGCCATACCAGTAGCGATGCCTGCCATGTTCTGCTCTGCAACACCTACTTGAAAATAACGTTTTGGAAATTCATGTATAAAACCTTCAAGCTTGAGAGAGCCCGGAAGATCAGCATTGAGTACGACTACATTTGAATTCTTTCGAGCCAGCTGTACGATCCCTTCTCCCCATCCGGCACGGATAGATTTCTTCACGAGAGTAGATTCATCAGACCAATTTGAGAGAAGCATAAAAGGAATTTATGGATACTTCTATTCCCCCAGTATATCTTGTTTGAAGATATTGCAACCACTGAAAAATATCGGAAAATCTAGTATACTACCCTCCTGTAACACTCCTCACATACCACTCTCTCAGGTCTGTCTGGAGCATAGG
>CAYPRD010000018.1:21560-23454 GCA_964413195.1 uncultured Candidatus Peribacteria bacterium | reverse complement strand
GGAGGGTTTGGGGGAGGTTTTTCTGGGTTTGATTTTTGAGACATAAATGTGGAAGATATATTCTCATCAGTTTTTGGAAATATGGGATTTGGTGGGGCACGTACACGAAGAGAAGAAGGCGGTGAAGATATCCAAAAAGAAATTCATATCACCTTTGCAGAGAGTTTTTCTGGTGTCAAAAAAGAGATTCATTTTGAAAAAATGGGACAATGTGAAACATGTAGTGGACATGGAACAAAGGATGGGAAAACAGCCAAAAAATGTAGTACCTGTCATGGTTCTGGATATGTTACTCGCGCAACACGAAATATTTTTGGTCTCATGCAACAAACAGTCGCCTGCGATGAATGTCATGGAAGTGGTACGATCATCGAACACCCTTGTGGCGATTGTCGCTGATCTGGGAAAGTGAAGAAAAAAATCACACAAACAGTCGACATCCCTGCAGGAATAGATGATGGCATGACTCTGCGAATAACAGGTGAAGGAAATTTTGGGAAACACGGCAATGGAGATCTGTATGTATCCTGCCACGTAGACCAGTCATATGAAAATCTGGTTCGATCTCACCAAACTATTCACACAGTGGTTCATATCACCCCCTCAGAAGCCGTTTTGGGTAGCAAGAAAAAAATACGCTTCCCTCTTATAGGTGAAAGAGAGATTACTATTGCCAGCGGAACTCAGCATGGAAAAAAAATCCAACTTTCTGGCGATGGAATGATGATAATTGGGAAAAAATGACGCGGGGACCTCATTATTACTCTCGAAATTCTTATTCCCGGAAAACTCTCAAAAGAAGAAAAAAAACTCTACACCGCAATCCTGGAAGCAGAAAAGAACTAATTCTCGTTCTGAACTTTGATAAATATTTTTTCGAGAGAATTTGGAAGTTTATGTGACCAAAAAGGAGTCAGCCGTATACGAACTGATTTTATGTAAGGATGATTTAGGAGAGTTTTCTCCACCCTATCTACATCAGCATGCAATAGATCAGATAATATATTTTGAAGAGTTCTCTGCCCGGTAATACTAGAAAAATCATACAGTACTTTCACCGGTATTTGAGCAGTAGCACGTATGGTAAAAGGTAAATCTGTTTTAGCGAGGGTCGCAATAATCTCTGGAGGAGCTTCAGCTGATATTTCTATAAGCGACTCAGTTCCCTCTAGCAAATGCGCTTGTGCTGTTTCAAGAAGAGTTTTTCTCAATAATCCAACACGATACAAATAAAGAAGGTAATTTGCTTTGGCAGAAAAAGTAACTTCTGATTTTTGTTCTCCTACGACTACATCAGTCGACAGAGTGCTATCAAGGAGAGAGAAGGCTTCAGGAATAGGCAATGGGATAAATTCATCTTTTTTATTATATTTTTTGAATGCTAGTTCACGTGCAGCATAAAACATCTGCTCCTCAAATACTTTTTTTATGCGATCAAATTCTTCCTGAGTCAAGAGGGGACGTGAAGAATTGTCTCCTCAAGAAAAATCCGTATGTGCTAACACAATAATATCCGCTTGATCTTCAGTAGAAAGTGCTGAGAAAGCAAGAGGTGTATTTTTCGTGATATTTCCACGAATTCCAATGAGAACTCCATCACTACCAACGGGCTCAGCCATAACGGATACAAAAGTTTCTGCAGGAATTCCATTTTTCATACCTTCCACAAATATCCAATCCTGTGTACGAAAGACAACCGGACCAACGTGTACTCGAGTCTGTGGTTTTATACGAAAGGGCTCCAGAGAAGAGTTTACAATTCTTATCTGTCATTTTGCCCTTTGAAGTGAAGTAGGGTCAAACGTAGTAATGGGGAATTTTTTTTGAAATTCATATCTGAAAGTTTTTAAAAAAAATTAAAACCAACCAAAATTTTTTAGCAAATCGACATATT
>CAYPRD010000018.1:0-21550 GCA_964413195.1 uncultured Candidatus Peribacteria bacterium | reverse complement strand
ATTTTTTTTGAAATTCATAGGAAAAAATACTCTTTCTCAGGGGTATCTGATTTACGTGACTCATATCTTCTTCATGAATAAATTCAACATTTTTTATAGCATTTTGGAGGCTTGTCTGAGGAGTAAGAATGATGGAAGCATGTGGGCTCGTCAAGCTTATAATGCCAATAATCAATAGTAAAACAATGACAATTCCGAGTACGAGCATGTACCAGGAAGTATGACGAATAGAAAAAACTGGAGTCTGTATTTTTGTTTTTCGAAAAAGAAGGAAAACACGCCCAAGAAACCGAGTAGAATGGAATCGGATATAATCTAACTGGGACAAGTTTTCTCGAATAATTTTGTAATCATCTGGCAATTGCATATGCATTTCTCAGAGAGAATGAAAGATTTTATACCCCGAGGTTTTGAGAAGATTTTTCAGACGTTCATCCCGAGTAATAAAGGCCAATCTTCGATGTGGGAAAAGATTTTGTAGTATCTGTATATGAAACCATCCTATCTGTGCATGTTTGTGAGTCATAATAACTCCCTCACCTTCATTATTTTGAAGGGCTTCAAGAAGAGGAAGAAAGTCAGATGGTTTTCTCCAATTAATAACGTCCATATTATTCTGAAAATATTGCAGAGCGAAGAAGTGAGAGGAGTGGATGCGGATTTATCGTAAACAGTGGATCGAGCGTGTTAATATAATGCAACCAGTGGTCATCTTGGTTTGCTCAAAGCAATTGCATGTGGGCATTTTTCTGAATCCAAGGAGAAAGTCATCAGAGAGAAACGACATCAGCCAGTATTTTTGGTGATCATTGACTAGAAACGCTATACTCCTGAAAACTCCATTGAAACCCAAAGCGTTCAAAAAGAGAGAGGAGAGAGGCTGTGAGAAATTCCTGGTACCATTTCCATTCTGGTAAATCATACAACATGGATGGATTCGAAAGAATATGTGATTCTCTTTCGAGGGGAGAAAAAATATCTCCCAGCTTTTCATCCAAAACTTTCCATCAGAATGGCATGGTTTGTATCTCCTGAATTTTTTTCCCTAAATGGAGAAGCACATGGGTTGATTGATATCCTAAATGAATATGGAGATGGTTCTCGAGAAAAGTGTCTTTATTGCAAAGATGGTTCAAAAAAATACATGGAAGTGGAATCGTGGATATGAGTTTTTTTCAGGTGGCTGAAATAGATCGAGCCAATGAATCAAGAATCTGTCGGCTACCGTAGAAAAAAAGACAACGGAGCGTAACGTGGGAAGCAAGTTTTCCAAGAGGAAATGTGTAGTGCCTTTTATCAAGAGCAAGATGAGAGAGAAAAACGGAAATAAGTTTACGATCGCTTTCGGAATATCCACACTCATCATACCAGAGACGTTTTGCCTGAAGGCGAGATTGATCTGTCAAATGAGTAACATAATTATCAATCTCTTCCAAAGTAACAGGCTGATCTCCAGATCGCGCAAACGTATATCATGTTGAGGTGATGACAAGTTCTGGATGATCCAAGAACAAACAAACATCTCGAGGTAATGAGGTTCATATTTTTTCCGCCAATTCATCACAACACTGCGCAAATCGTTGTTCAAAAGTATTCGGCCGAAAAACCCGATCTTTTTCATCAAAAAAAGTTCTCACACACTGGAGGAGTTTCGGTTTTCTTTTCTCAAAAACCAGGACTCAAACTGTAAGAGAAAAGCTATCATAATCAGCAACTATATATGACTGATCATCGGTTATATATCGTGTTTCGAACATAGACTTAGACCGGAAATCACATATCAGTAATATGACTTTCCTTTCATACCTTACTGAGGTACATCCGAGCTTCATGGACTTTCCCTTGTGTCAGGAGGGCAACTCATAAATCCTCCATAATCAGTAAATCATCCGGAGCAATCACGAGTGCTCTTTCTAGAATAAGTATTCATTTTTTAATATCACCAATCATCGTATACGCCCAGCCGAGATTGCGAAGAACTTCAGGATTATTGGGACTCTTTTTATTTGATTCTTCGAGATAAGAAATAGCTCGATCAAAATCATTTTTGATAAGTGCCATATATCAACGCAGGTACAGACCAGTTGCAGATCAAGACTCAAGCTTTTCTGCATAATCGAGGGCCTTGGCAGCTTTCTCATGTTCTCCTTCATAAATATATATGTCAGCAACCTCCTCATAGAGTTCATATCGATCAGGATAACGAGCGAGCGAATCCTCAATAAGTCGTCGAGCATCAGAATAACGCTTTTGATTTTTGAGTCTCTCAGCCTCATCAATAACGGGAAGTTGTGAACGATTCGTCATAAAGAGAATTATAATTATTTTCCCTTGAGTACAAATTTTTTCGGGTTGATTTATTATCCACCTATTCTCCTGCCTTCAACCGCAGAAATTTTTTTGCCATCTACCTTGAGAGCTAGTTGACCACAAGCAGCATCAATATCATCACCCATGGTATATCGTACCGTCGATGGTATACCTCTCTCTTGTAAAACTTGTTGAAATTTTCTTACCATCAAAGGTGACGTTGGTTGCATGTTATTTCCCATGATGCCCTCACCTGGATTATAGGGAATAAAGTTGACGTGTCCTAATCTTCCTTCCATTAAGTCAGCGAGCTGGTAGGCATAAGGAAGTTTGTCCGTTACACCCTGAATCATAATATATTCATAAAAAATTCTCTTATTTGTCTTTTCAACATATTCATCCAGGGTTTTCATAAGTACATCAAGTGGGTAGGTATTATCAACTGGCATGATGCTTCTACGGGCCTCATCATTTGGAGCATGAAGTGATATAGCTAGGCTTATCTGTGGGTGATCAACCATGAGTTTTTTGATACCAGGAACGATGCCACATGTTGATATAGTGACACGTCTTTCGGAGAAATTCAGACATTTTGCACCACAAAAAATCCCAAGCGCTTTATTTACCTCTGGGTAATTCAGAAATGGTTCACCCATACCCATAAAGACAATATTTCGAAGCTGAAGCCCTTCTTTTTTTAAATACTGGATAGCCAACATAACTTGTTCAACTATCTCCCCGACCGTGAGATTACGCAAAAGTCCGAGCTTCCCCGTCGCACAAAATGTACATGCCATCGGACATCCCGCCTGACAAGAAATACAGAGAGTATTGCGTCAAGAGAGATGGCGCATGATGACGCATTCGATATGTTTATGATCGTGGGTATCAAGAAGGAATTTCGTTGTCTGACCATTGGCAGAAGTTGTCACGTGACTTACCGTGAGAATGTGTTGTGTGAAATTTTCTCTGAGGCCTTCTCGAAGTTTTGCTGATAGTGTACTACACTCATTTATATCCTCTACCAGGTCTTTGTAGAGGGAATGATGAATTTGTGTGAGTCGAAATGGCTTTTCTCCCTGTTCAAGAAGATATTTTTCCAAAGCCACATCATCATAGATGGATTGCATGGCTTCATGATACAAAATACCTTTATTTATCAAGTTATCATACTAAAAATTTGCTACATACCCATGGTTTTCGAAAAAAAGAAAAAAATTTTGCAATTTAGGAGTTTTACATATAGTAGCATTCACTTCGCGGGTGACTAGCTCAGTTGGTTAGAGCACCTGCCTTACAAGCAGGGGGTCATAGGTTCGAATCCTATGTCACCCACCATGAAGTATGAGCTCCAGCAATGGGGTTTTTATTTTGGAAAAAAGGAAAAATTAGTAGGATAATGATATGTATCTTTTGGCATTTGAATCCTCCTGTGATGATACTTCTGTTGCTCTTCTCCAGGATGGGATACTTGTATGTATGAAAACGCATACCCAGGAAGAACACAATAAAACTATGGGGGTAGTTCCTGAGATTGCAGCACGTCTCCACGCAGATGAGATTTTTAGTATCCTCCAAGCTATACTCAATGAAACGGGCGTCACTCTCGACATGATTGATGTCTTTGCGGCTACAAATGAACCATGATTGGTCCCCTCTCTTCTCATCGGTAAAACAGTTGCAAAAACCTTGGCATTAAGCCACAAAAAGCCTCTTATTTGGGTAAATCATATAGAAGGTCATATATTTTCCCTCCTTCTGGAAAGAACAAAAGAAGAAATAGACTTCCCGGTGGTTGTACTCTCAGCATCTGGAGGACATAATGATATCTTTTTGTGGCGCTCACTCTATGAAATAGAAAAAATAGGATGGACCGTCGATGACAGTGCTGGAGAGAGCATGGATAAGGTGGGGAGAAATTTAGGACTTCCATTCCCTGCTGGAAAATATATAGATGATTTAAGCAAAAAATACGACCCCGCCAAACACAAAAATATCCCCGAATTTCCTCTGGTATTACCAGAAGAAAGCCTCAATTTCTCATTCTCTGGTATCAAATCGGCTGCTCTCCGAGAAATAGAATCAAGACAATGAGCAAATCCTCTCAGTGAAGACGATCGGATCGAGATAGCGTACGGATACCAAGAAACCATAACATCAATACTCGCAACACGACTAATACAAGCCGGCAAAAAAACAGGAGCAAAAAGTTTGGCACTCGTGGGTGGAGTCAGTGCCAACTCAAGTCTCCGGAACAAGCTTGAGCAATACACTCTCACCCATGCTCTAGCCTACTACACACCAAAATCTCTGAAATACTGTGGAGATAACGCTGCTATGATAGGGGTCCGCGCATACTGGGAGTACAAAAAAATATGGAAAAATTAGTCCGCTACGAAATAGCAAACAAGACTGGCATCTGCAGACAACAGTGTCATACGTGCACATGTCTTGCAAGAATACTCAGACACGCAAAAGAAGCGGGGATTATTGTAGAGAAAAGATCAAAATGAGAACCAACATTTCTTGTTCCAGCAGCGAAAAACACTGATATTCTTCGTCTCCTATTGTCGCAGAATATCTAGCACTTCACTGCTCACAGCAGCATGTATATCATCTCCAAATCAATTCATGAGTTCATGGACTGAACTTTCTATCATGAGAACACTCGCATCGTCTCGAGGAATTCCACGAGCACGGAGGTAGTAGAGTTTTTCGTCTGGGATACGCTCTATACGTGCTGCGTGACCAGCCTCAACATCATCAGAGTGTACAATGAGAGAGGGTATTCCTCGGATACTTCCCCGAGAACCAAGAAAAATATTTTCTTCCAAAATATGACCACGCACACGAGAAAGATTTTCTTCGATATGAACTATACCATTAAGATTAATATTTCATCCACCCCCCACCAATGAAAGAATGTGAATATTGGTTGAAGAATGCCCTCCTACCATACGGGAAGACAGGGTAAGCTCCTGAGTAACGTCAAGAGCAGCAAGCAATAAAAATCGTATGGTACTGTGCGAATTATTTTCAGTAAAAAACTGCAAATTATACGTGTGACTGCGAGTACTTTTTCAGAACCAGTGAAGAGTGGTTCAGTTTTTTATATAGACACAACGTGAGAAGAGCTCAGTACTAAAAGTCGTATCATAAACAAAAATTTCCTTTCCTGAGTCATACACGAGCGTGTCAGGAGAGTTCTCATCAATAAGAATAATTGAGGTCATTTTAGAGGAAAACAAGAGTACTAGTCAGACGAGATGCGAGTTCAGGAGTTACTGATTTTTCTGCCAGAATTGTTTCTATATCATGTACGAGAGATTCTTCTGTTTTATAATCCGGAATGATCACATTCGCTATTTCTACCTCAGGGACTCCTCTTTGCCCAGATTTCTGAAACATTATCCCAGATGCTTCAGGTGTCGTGACATCGATAACTTCATAGGCAATCCCCTTCTCATCCAGAAGAGAGAGAAGACGAATACAATAGGGACAAAAAGATTTACTATAGATTTTCATAGAACCAAGAATATACTGGGGCTATTGTAGATATTTTCACTATTTGTCGAATGAAAGCTATACTTCTGGAAAATATCCGATCTCTCAATAACGTTTGAGCTATATTTCGAACTGCTGATGCTGCTTGATATGACCGAGTCGTTCTCGTTGGATACACTCCGACACCTCCGAGGAAAGAGATCAGCAAAACAGCACTGGGCGCAGAGACCTGGGTTCCATGGGAATACTATACAACGATCACCGAAGCAATCGATCATTACAAAAGTGCATGATGTACGATTATTGCTCTCGAGAAGAATACTGTCAGCCACGATATCGGTGAATACACACCCACCAAAAACATAGCCGTCATTGTCGGTAATGAACTTGAGTGAGTCACCGAAGAGGCACAAAAAAAGGCAGATGTTATTTATCATCTGCCTATGCACGGAAAAAAAGAATCTCTCAACGTTGCTGTAGCCGCTGGGATAGCTATGTATATATTATCGTCTCTCTCTTTGAAGTAATTCAGCCACTCTACTCTCTAACTCACGAGCAAGGTCAGGATGCCTACCAGCGACCGCACCTTCCAATAAATCATCTGACAATGGGGCACCATTGGGCAAGGACTCAACGAGGGCAGCAAAACGAGCGGATTCATTTAAAGATTCTTCAGTAGCATTTCAAAATCAAAACATAAGAAAAAAATTAATAACAAATATATTCTATGTATTATAAAATAATGTCAAAATTTTTATTTCAAAAATAAAATAGCCCTGTCTTCAAGTGAAAGGAAACCTTTTTTCTTGCAATGACAGAGTTCTTATCTATTCTGCTCAGGTTATGATAGGTCAAATATTTGTTGTACCGACGGATACATGCCTCGGCATATGATGTAGGATGGATGACGATGTATGATACAAGAAGCTCTACGAAATGAAGCATCGTGATACAAAAAAACCCCTTGCTCTCCTCGTGCCCTCGTGGGATGATCTTGCCTACGAATCAACACTCACGCCTGGGCAGATAAACTTTCTCAAAACATATAAATTTCCCTTCACTGTCGTGTGCCCGATACGAGACGATTTTCGCGACGAGTATCCAATACTCGATACCTATAACTACACTACAGTTGGTTTTCGTGTAGCTGAAGTGTGCGTACCGCAAGAAGCTCTCGGATATATCCGATACCCTCTTTTTCTCACATCAGCAAATAGGGCCTGAGACAGCGAATGTCACACCATCGAAGAAGTGCAAGAGGTTTTCTGATCAGAAAAAAATCTCCTCAAGATTCTTCCCGGGAAAGCCGGATGCCAACCAGCGAGCAATGTTATCCAATTTATATGAACTACCAACGATCTCAAGTACATCAGAAAAAATTATCCCCGTACCTAAAAATTACTCTCTGAGTTATCGGGGGGTTTTTATGTATTCTCTGGTGGATTTCATCGACATGAGATGCACTCGTCAAAACTGAGAAAACACTTTCCATTCCAAAAGGAACGACTATTGCTCATCTCGATAGTCATTTACGTGCCAAGGTCTCCCACCTGAGATACCGCCTATGGAACATGATTTTTGCACCTGATATCAGCCTTCAATCTGGAATTTTTCTCGTACCCGAAGGAACAAATACATTAGAGGAAATTTTTACCCTTCTCCAGAACCCGACACCAACAGAGGAGGATATAATAATTCTCCCCGGTTGGCATAAAGGTGAAATCCAGGAAGCATTTGCGAGAAAAAATATCGAATGAGATCTCTTACAACAAGAGCGAGAAATTATACAAAACCTGTCCAAAAAATACCCCTTTCTCAATGGAAAAGAATCTCTCGAATGATTTCTTATGCCTGACACATATAGGATAAATTCGTCCACAACGATTACGAGCATAGTCGATATTATGCTGAACAATTTTGACAAACGCATCTACCAACCTTTTCTAGCAAGCGGAAAACCTCCAGAAGCTTTCTATGATGTACTCTCTCTTGCTTCCATTGTCTGAGAAGAAGAGAAGAGTGTGAGTCAACTAGAAATAGTAGCAAACATTCTCAAAAAGAGACTCCGGCAATGATGGCATATTGGAGCAGATATCACTGTTTGTTATCCCGAACTTATCCCATGAAGTGAATGCCAAAAATATGTAAATAGATACTACTCATCCCCTCTTTCTGAAAGGAATAATACCTACGATACCAGATCCAAAATCGGACTTCCTCCTACCCCCATTGCTAACATGACATGAGAAACATTTCTCACGACGCTCCATGCAACAGCAGAGATAGAGGCATGGTATTATCTTCACGATGCACAAGGAGTTATCCGAACAGCGAAAACAGAGACAGAACATGAACAAAATAAAGCACAATACCTCCGCTAAAATGATGAAAGCAGCTATACGAAACGAGATAGCAGAGCGCATCTCGCGTATGTCTGAGGAAGAAAAGGAGAGAGAAAGTTATGAAGTCTGCAAAAAAATTATCCAACTCCTCGAAAAAGAAAAATTTCAAACACTTGTCAGTTATACATCATTTCCTGATGAAGTAGATACACAGGATATTCACCTATGGTGTCAAAAAAATAAGAAAAATCTTTTCTTGATACCCCAGAGCGAAACGGAAGTACTTTTACCAGAAGAAAGTATCATCATTGTCCCCGGAAGAGCTTTTTCAAAAACATGAATACGTCTTGGTAGGGGAAGTGGGTTTTATGATAAACTTCTCCAGAAAAATACTTACCTACTTTCTCTTGGTTTGGCCTTCAGGTGTCAAATACGCGATACGTTACCTCAAGATTCTTGGGACCAACGTGTAGATAAGGTTGTTTTTGAGTAAAATAAATTAGAATGAAGTCCATGAATTTCTGGAAAAAAACAAAGCGATTTTTAGAACCTCTCTGGGAATCTCGAAAAAATCTCATTCTACACACCGTTATCCATGTTACTTATCAGATAGGGAAGGTTATACCTGTGCTTCTCCTCATACTCTCACAGACAACAAGTTTAGACATTCAATTTTTTCTGTACGTGAGTATCGTCTACATATGAGTCGGAATAATACTTGTACGGCTTTTGCGCGAGTATTATTGGTTGAGGCCGGGATACTCATATCTTGCCTTTCTTACAAAAAAGTGTACCCAAGACCTCATACAAAAAAATAATCTTGCCTACGAAGGAATAGGAACAGGAAGAATTATGTCCATTATGGAACGCGGGATATATGTCTGGCACGTCCTTTTAGCAAACGGATTTATTTTTTTCGTAAAGACTATAATTATTGGGGGCTTTATATTAGTAAGAATGACGACTATAAAATGGGAATACGGACTTTTATTTTTATGACTCATGATATGAATTCTTGTCTGGATTATATGGAATAACCAGAATGCTCTGGTATGGAAAAAGGTACTGAAAGAAAAAGAATCGGAACATACTCGTCGTCTTGTGAAAATATTTATGTCCAAATTTGAAATTCTTCAAAATAAAAAGATAGAAAGTGAGCAATCCTGGCTACAAAAAAATATCCAAGAACAGCTTGAAACTGCTGGTCATCGAAACATATACCTGAGTTATATGTACGATGTTCCCTATTATGGTTTTTTGACTGGAATCGTGGGAATTTTTTGTTTGAGTTATTTTTGATGAATCAGCATACAGCATGGGCTCCTGGTAGAGCTGATTGGTATAGCACTTCTCGCGCAGTCAATGCTGCTGCCATATATCGATTTCATAAAAGATTTTAGTAAAGATTTTGTCCACATAGAGAAACTCTGGGATTTCATGGACAAAACCCCGCAGATTGAAGGGTATGATCAGGGAAAGAAATTTCAATTCACTCAAGGAAATTATGAATTGAAGAATATTTCCTTTTCCTACGAATGAAAAAACATGGTTTTATCAGATTTTTCTCTCAAGATTCAGGGAGGTAAACGCACCGCTCTTGTAGGGAGGTCTGGGTCAGGAAAAACAACTTTGATGAAACTTCTCGCAGGATATATGAGGCCAACGTTATGAGAATTGCTTATTGATGAACAAAATATAGTTGATATACGTCTCGATAGCTACTATCCTCATATCGGTTATCTAACCCAGGAACCATCAGTTTTTGATGGGACAATAGAAGAAAACCTTCTTTTTTGAACACGAAAAAATCCTACCAAAAAAGACATAGAAAGAGCCATAGAACTCTCCGAATGCCAATTTATCTACGAGCTCGAACACGGTGTATCAACTGAAATTGGGGAACGATGAGTGCGACTGAGTGGATGACAAAAACAGCGTCTTGCCATTGCAAAAATATTTTTAAAAGATCCAGAAATTATTCTTCTCGATGAACCGACAGCAGCCCTTGATAGCTATAGTGAACAGAAAGTAGCGAGAGCTTTTGAACATCTTTTTCAGTGAAGAACCGTTATTGTCATTGCCCACAGGCTCCAAACAGTGAAAGGTGCCGACGATATAATCGTAATGGAAAAATGAAGAATCGTAGAACGATGAACGCACAAAAAACTTCTTCATCTTTGAGGGAAATATGCTGGCATGGTCGACCTCCAAAGTGGTTTCGTAAGAGAAGAAAATGAAACATTAGAATCACTCTATGAAGCATAAATTTATCTGGCTGATTCCCACCAGCATATCTATTGTTACTGCAGCCCTCTTCCCTATCATGGCGGCTGATGCAGTCACAATATTGCCGCCTTTTTTAAGTCTCCTTTTGACCTATATTTTCGCTTCTATCATGCTCTTGTGACTCGTAGCATGACAAAAAAAACTTCATGAATTGAAAAATAAAGTCGCTTGGAAATATGGTCTCTATGTCGGTCTTCTCAATAGTGTAGCATTTTATGGATTTTATTATTTTGGACTCATAACCACATCTCCCGGAAATGCAGCACTCATAGCACAAACAGAGGTGATATTTTCCTTTCTTTTCTTCCAAGCATGGCACAAAGAAGCACTTTCCCGATCTCATATTATCGGTGCATTTTTGATCATTATCGGGGCTATATACCTCCTCACACCAAAAACCACAGACTGGAATGTAGGGGATATATTAATCTGCGCAGGAATGATCTTTGCACCTTTTGGTAATCACTTTGCAAAACTCGCAAGAAAAGAAGTCAGCGTCACGACACTCCTCACAATGCGCTATACGGCTTCTCTTCCATTTTTATTTGTTCTAACATGTATATTTGAGTGATCGGTCGGAACTACAGAAATACAGTGAGCTTTAAAAGGTTTGTTCTTGACAGCGTGACTCGTATTTGTGCTCAAAAATATCTGTTGGGTAGAAGCAATTCGCCATGTAACGGTAACAAGAATCCTCTCCATTCATGGATTTGCACCTTTTCTGACTCTTCTCTTCGTGTGGATATTGAAAGATACTGAACCAACATCAACACAGATAATCAGTGGAATACCAATGCTTATCTGAGTTCTCCTCCTCTGCAGAAAATAAAATTTATCTTTTTGCTTTTTCTCTCTGGGTTTTTATATTCTTTTCATGAGCCTTGTATCTTCTCATCTTACACTCTGAACTCTACCTGACTACGAACTTCTCGACTCAGGTGATGGTATGAAGCTAGAACGCTATGGAAATTTCATCATCGCTCGTCCAGAGTCGCAAGCACTCTGGAATCGTCAAAGAGAAAATTGGAATTGGGATGCATTTTTTGATAAAAGCAGTGGCGGACAATGAAAATGGGTCAAGATACCTGATAATGTTCGCGATTGGGAGATGACGTATGGAGATCTTCGGTGGCAATGTCGATGGTCGCCATATAGACACCTCGGGGTTTTCCCTGAACAAGTACGGCACTGGGATTGGATGAGAGAAGCGATAAAAAAATCTCAAAAACGAGATATAAAGGTACTCAATCTTTTCGCCTATACAGGAATTGCCTCGATAGCTTGTGCCAAAGAATGAGCAAAAGTGACACATGTGGACGGTTCAAAGCCAACGATTGGATGGGCACAAAAAAATATGGAACTCTCAGAATTGCCAGAAGATTCTATACGATGGATCCTCGATGATGTCATCAAATTCGTCGAGCGAGAAGTAAGGCGCGGTAATACATACGACGCGTTCATTATGGATCCTCCTGTATTTTGACATGGAGCAAACGGAGAAAAGTGGGAATTTGAGACATCATTCCCCCTTCTCCTCGAAAACATAAAAAAAATTATCTCTCCGGAACCAGTCTTTTTCTTGGTAAACACCTACGCGTCAAGTATATTTTCGACAACTCTCGCAAATATTTTAGCGGATATATTACCAATAGGAACCATAGAACATGGTGAACTCGGTATACAAGAATCCGAAACAAAGAGAAGTCTCACAACAGGAGTCTATGCGCGCTGGACTAGACCTCCCTCATAGAGACCGTTTTTTCTTTTTGGACCCGAGCAATAAATTCCTGCATAATACGGGATTGTTCTGAGATCCGATCAGAAAGATGCACGAGTACTTTGAGACGCAGAACAATTCATCGAGGATCTGGAAAAGCATGAACCTGAGGTCTCAAGTCATCATCACTGTATCAATAGGTACTTTTGAGCTTTTTTACTTCAGATCGTGATTCGTAGAAAAATTTCAAATCACGTGAACCAGCTACTTGCATGAGAATTTCTTTTGCTTTTTTGATATTACTTTTATATTCCAGAAGGAAATCCATAGTCATAAGAGATAGACTGGAACCATGAGACCAGTTTTTGATATTTTTATCAAAAATAACCTTATTTGGAAAAGAGACGATCTTTCCAGTGAACCCCTGTGAACCATATTCCTCGATAGTTGTCAGTAATGGAGTGATACGGTACACTCGTCCCATAACAGTGTCTGTTTCTATAAAATCGCCCTCTTGATATCCTGACTTAGAACCAACCACAAACCATCCAATAAAAGAATATATAGCATCCTTGAGAGCAAGACCGAGAGCAGTACCGAGAATTGCCAAAAAAGGCAGAAAAGAAACTAGTTCCGCCGCAAACAAGATCAAAAATGCGAGAACAAAAAGTATGTTAAAAAACCATCGATGCGCGAGGTTGAGTGCTTGTTGATGAGATTTTGAGAACCCGCGCTCGACCCGAATAAAAACTCTATAAGAAAAGATCTTTACAATATAGAGAACAATAAATACGGAAATATAAAAAGAAATTTGCAGAATCGTCCTCATCCATTGAGTATTGCGGACAAGGCGAATTCTTTCAATGTCTTCCTGCACTTTCTTGAGTTCTTGTTCTTGTTCATTGATACGATCTTTCTTCTCTTTCTCAGCAGATACAATAGAAGCAGAGAGTGCTTGAAGATAGTTATCGGCATGTCGCTGAATAAGGGGAAAATCTCGTATAATTGTCTCCAATGGTGTGTCCATATGAAATGGTCCTACATCGAGAAATTGGGTCAATTCAAACACACTTCTCTGAATACGATTTCTAGTATCAATTGACGGATAATTTCCTGGAAGAAGGTTGATGCCATCAAACGAAGGAGTGATTTCTTGGAGAAAACCTTCTACTTGGCTCAAGAGAGTTTCTACCCTTTCTTTTTTTTGAATTTCTTGCGGAGATTTATTCATCTCAATATCAATCATTGTCTGCAGATCAATGCTCTTGGATTGAAGTTTTTTCAGATTATCTTCTGCTGAAAAAAACGATCATTCTGATGTTGCATTTTGCCCCAAACTCCGACTAAAAGCAGAATCAAATATACCTGCAAAACTGAGGGTAGTGAAAAAAAGAAAGAGGATGAGTATGATTTTTTTCATGACTATCGTGAAAATCCAAAAATATAAACACCTCAGCGCATAAGAACTTGACCTTTCGTATCCAAAATAACCGGAAAGAGAGGATCACATGGCTGAATCCCTGATACAGAGAGGAGCGAAGGACAAGATCCTGCAACACACACAGGCTCAAGGAGTGCGATCGTATATCACGTTTTCTTATACTGTTCTAGGCACGCATTGAGAGGCGTTTCTGAACGAAAAGAAGATAAAGAAGGACATCAAGTTGCCGAACGAGCATATACACGAGGACATACATCTTTTTCATCCGAGACGCCATCAGCATCGGTATCTGTCAGGGCAAAAGTAAGACCAAGACAGGAAAAAATAGCACAGAAGAAAATAATTTTTTTCATATATGTATGATAGCATACGTAAGCGCAGAAATCAAATTTTGACGAAAAGAAAAAATCACTATAATTCCCGCATGCTTAATTCGTCTTACATAGTTCGCCGAAGCACATTCCAGAGGGGATGTTTTTTCGGCATGAAACGTAGCTCACGAGGCTAAAATCTCATATCAAACCCTATCCCCTTCCAGACGAAGGGGATTTTTTATATATTTTAAACTATTCTATTATGTCAGAACAAATCATAATATGTGCCACCACTGCTTCAAAATCAAAGAAAACAAGGCAACAAGTTATCATACCAGTCATGGAACTTTTCAGGGAAAAAATATTTGGCACGTGTGAGCTCCTAGTATGACCAGCAAATCACCCGAACAGAACACCAGAAAAACATCAGATGGCTCTCTCCCAAGCAACGTATGCAATTCAAGTGGGGAAAAGAGTCTCCCTTATTTTTGTAGTTCCAAACGGCTACAATACTGCTCATCTCTCCGAAATTCAATCCCTCGCACAGGCAGAAGGCATTACCACAAGAGTACTCTCCCTTGAAGACGTACTCATAGGGAAACTACTCCAAGGATAGATTATTGCAATTCTTGTCTTTTCGCTAAGATACAGGCATGTCTATCAGGAACTTTGGAATCATCGCCCATATCGATCATGGCAAATCTACACTTGCAGATAGGATGCTCGAACTCACGGGGACCAAGGAAAAACGCGAGATGAAAAATAGTCAAATGCTTGATACGATGGAGATCGAACAAGAACGCGGTATTACCATCAAACTCACACCTGTCCGCATGGCATGGAAAGGTCATGAAATAAATCTCATTGATACTCCAGGTCATGTGGATTTTCAGTATGAAGTTTCTCGTAGTCTCGCTTCAGTTGAAGGAGTCGTCCTGGTCGTCGATGCCTCGCAGGGTATCGAAGCACAAACACTCTCCAATCTCTACATGGCCATCGATCACAATCTCGTGATTATTCCTGTCCTCAACAAAATCGACCTCCCAAGTGCTGATATCCCTCGTGTGACCCGTGAAATCGTCTCGCTTATCGGATGTGACGAAACAGACATTATCCCTGTCTCAGCGAAAGTGGGAACCAACGTCGATAAGGTTCTTGATGCTATCATTGATCGTATTCCAGAACCTCGTTCTGTCGCAGCAGAAGGGAAAATCATTCCCAATAATGCAGAAGGGAAAATACCCGAGTCCGTTAAGCTCGGACTTATTTTTGATTCTCAATACGATTCCTATCGTGGTGTTGTAATCTATATCAAACTCTTTTCTGGTGAAATAAAACGTGGCGATAAGATCACCCTCATGAGTACTGATACAGCCGTCGATATCCTGGAGGTTGGTTGTTTTAAGCCAGAATATAATCCACTCCCCTCCCTCAAGGCCGGAGAAATCGGCTATATAGTCACAGGCATTAAAACTCTCCAAGAAGCCCGCGTCGGTGATACTATTTTTGCATGACCTGATCAATACAAGCATCCTATTCCCGGCTTTCAAAAGGTCGTCCCATACGTCTTTGCTGGTGTCTATCCGGTCGACACCGAGGATTACAACCAACTCAAAACCGATATAGAAAAACTCAAGATGTCCGACAGCTCCCTCACAAATGAACATGAAGTTTCCCCTGCTCTCGGACATGGCTTCCGCTGTGGCTTTCTCGGACTTCTCCACATGGAGATAGTAAAGGAGCGATTGGACCGAGAATTTGACCTTGATGTCATACTCACAAGCCCCCAAGTGACCTATCAGGTGATGATGCCCGGCGATCATTCGCATGACTTCAAAAATACTCCACTCAAGCTCGAACAACTCGGCGATAGGACCTACACTCGTCTCTGGATCAGAAATCCTGAGAATCTCCCGGAACCAGGCACCTATGAATGGATGGAAGAACCCATTGTCAAACTCGAAATCATCACCACGTCAGATATGGTTGGAGAAATGATGAAACTTGCCCAAGAACACCGTGGCGTCTACAAAAATCAGGCCTATATAGATGAGACCCGTTCTATTCTGACCTATGAAATCCCTATGGCCGAAATCATCACTGATTTCTACGATGACCTCAAATCTCGTTCTTCTGGCTACGCGAGTATGAGCTATGAACAACTCAATTACAAACGTGACGATCTCGTCAAGATAGATATCCTCGTAAATAACGAACGTATTTCTGCTTTCTCCACCATTGCTCACAGGAGCAAAGCATACCATGTCGGTGTGGAACTCTGTACAAAGCTCAAAGAAGCCATCCCAAAACAACTCTTCTCCATCCCTATTCAAGCCGCTATTGGAGCAAAAGTCATTGCCCGAGAAACTATCTCTGCCTACCGAAAGGATGTCACTGGATACCTCTATGGTGGTGATGTCACGCGCAAAAATAAGCTCCTCGATAAACAAAAAAAAGGAAAGAAGAAGATGAAAGAATTTGGAAAAGTCTCAATCCCAAGCGAGACATTTATTGATATTTTGAAGAAGAAGTAATCGATATACTAAAATACAGAAGTTACTTCTGTTTCAGCAATTCCTACGACTCAAACTGCTCGAAGTGATCCTATCTTTGTGATAAGTTCTGTGCGAAAAACAAGAACTTCTAAAACCAACCAATTCTCATCAGCAGTCGCCATAATCGTTGGGGATGTTTCAGAACCGATCAAGTTTTTTACTGTATCAAGTGAAGAACGGGGAACATTCATTTTTACCATCACTTTTGGATTTTGTTCTTGCTCAAGTGTTTTTGTCATGAGGTAAATGACTTCCTCCATGGTTCTTGTGCACTTTCAATTAGGGACGAAGAATGTTGGGAAAGACTGGGAAAGCTCAGCTAATTGAATCAATCCATTTTTCTTGAGTGTATTTCCTGTCTCAACAATATCAGCAAAAGCTTGACGCTCTTCGGGAAATACTCACCAAGTTTCTGTTTTCCCGTAGGTTTGTTCTACTTTAATTTTTCACTGAGGAAAGCCACAGATTTCTCTGAGTTTCCTACGAGTAAGTCTTGGCAATTCAGTATAAACAGCTTTTCATTGCACATCTTCAGGCCTAGAGAAGAATCTTGGATCTCAAGCAAGCACAAGGCGAGTTGGCCGATTACTTGCACGAGAAAATTTCAGTTCACAGAGAGCTTCCATTTTGTTTTCAAGTCAAGATTCAATGAGGTAATCCATGCCCGTCAATCCAAAATCTGCCATGCCACTTTTGACTCACCGAGGCATATCTCGACGATCCAAAAGTCTGAGAACGAGATCTGGAATATTGGTCTTCGCTTCGTATCTCTCTTCAAATATCTTTGTATCAGGAATAATTCAAGTTCTTACAAGAATTTCGAGGGTTTTTTTATTTAAGCTGCCCGAGGGAACAGCAAATATTGTTGGTTTTGCAGGATTCATAATTTAAGAATTAGTAGTAGAATAAACATCTCCCGGAGAACGAATCAAAAGCGTGTCTTGATCACAATCAAGGAGCATTTTTGCCTGTCAGTTTGAGCGTTCTGCGAGATTTCAAACGATATATTTCACATCGGTCTCTTCAAGGATTCTGACTCATAGAACTGTATTAGTGGGCGAAAATTGCGTTAAAACCAAGACTTTTCCACCCATTTTGAAATAATCGAGCTGTCAGAGAATAAGACGATTTTCTATACTATATTCATCTCACCCAAAACAAGTTGGAGTACCCTTGTGACAGGTCATACCTGTCTCCCCAATAATTTGTCTTACTTGATAGATAATTGATGCCTGAAAAGATTCATTTGGTCATGGACAGACTATGCGTTGTGCACTTTGTATTTCGAGAAAATCACCACTCGTTTCACCTTTTATCCAGAGTCTTCACTTGGTTCGAGACCAAAAAGTAAGTTTGCCAGTTTGATCTGACATAGCAATGCTTTCTTTATTTCAAACTCCTACCATCCGTACTTTCTTTGTTTGATAGTCTTGTGCAACTATCGGTATAAAGTCGTTCATAATAAATTGTAAATAAAATAAAACCCACCTTTTCAAGATTGAGGTGGGTAGAGGAGAAAGTAAATCTTTCTCAGTTTATCAAGTTTTAGTGCGTACGAGGACGCTATGATAACCACCCATCCCGTTATGAAGCCAATGGGCAACACGAGTGATGGTAGCAGTACTTGCACCGGTATTTTTTGAAATTGTTCTATAGGGGACTTTTTTATTTACCATTTCCGCAACTTCTAGACGTTCGGCCATAGCAGACAATTCAGAAAGCGTACAAATATCGCGAAGTAGATTAAATACTTCTTTTTCATCTTTTAGACCAATAAATACTTTGGAAAGGTTTTTAAATTCAGATTTTTTCTTTTGATTTATCTTCATAAATTGTTTTAACGTTTTAAAACATTATGTTAAATTTTAAAATATGTCAAATCTATTTTTATTTTTTAACAACAACTCTCTCCTTTTTCACTATTCCCATGAGCATCATTGAAATGAAGTTCAACGGTATCTACTGGGCCCGTATACACCTCACAGAGAACTCATGCCGAAGCATACATTCTTTTCGCAGCCAAAAATTCATCTCGAACTTCATAGGTAGGACTCGGAAGGTAAACAACACGCTTTATTCCTGCTTGTATAATAAGCTTGGCACATTCATTGCAGGATGCCATAGAGGTATAGAGTGTTGCTCCTTGCATATCTCGGCCCATAGAGTTCAGTATGGCATTTGCCTCTGCATGAACAATATAAGCATGTTTAGAGTCATAGAGACGCAAAAGATTTCCTTGTTCATCCCGTCAACGAGCCTGTGGAAATTCATCATCAGGGCAGCCACGAGGGAAACCATTATATCCGATACCAACGATGCGGTTGTGGGCATCGACGATGCAGGCACCAATTTTAGTGCGAGGGTCCTTGCTTCTCTGAGCCGAGAGAAGAGCTAACCCCATAAAGTATTGATCCCAAGTAATTCGATTAACCATAGGAGAGATTATAGACAAAAATTATATGAGAAAAGTGTATTCATATTTTTGTACTTCTTCAGAAAGATTATTTGCAATTTCCTGTTTCTCACGTGGTTCATTGAGAAGAACTCAAACAGGCATTTTAGCGAGCTTGAGGCATCCAAGAAAACTTTCCCAATTCGGCATATACCCATTTCAGACATGTACAATATTTTTCTCATACCATTCACGATTTTGGACACGATTATAGGTCGGACAAAGCTGAAGGACTTCAACATAGGCAAATCCTGGATGTTGCAAACCAGCTTGAAAAATATCTGTCATATGATCCATATCGTAGGAAAGAGTACGAGCGATAAATGTTGGGTTACATCATGAAAGAATACGGAGAGACTCGACTGGAGGAGTATCGACGCCTTTCGGGGACGCATTCATTTTTGTGCCAGGAAGTGTAACGGAGCTGGCTTGACCAGTCGTCAAACCAAATGTAGCATTTACATGATGAATAAAAAGAATTTTCTTATCGTGCCTCACAGCATGAATAAGGTGATTGATACCCTCGCTTAGTGTCGCACCATCTCCAGCATGTGCTATAATGGTGAGATCTGGCCGAGCAATTCTTATGCCGGTGGCAAGAGGCAAAACACGTCCATGAAGTCCGTGAATGGTCGTTAATCCCACCTTATCTGATTCATTACCAGAACATCCTACATCATACGCCACCACCACATCTTTTGGCTGGACTCATTGTAGGGTAAGTGCCTGAAAAAGAGCCTTCTGAATAGCATAATTCCCACAATCATCACACCACGTCATTACCTGGTTAGTTTCTTCCATGGAAACATAGATATCCGCATTTTTTTTGAGAGCGTCAAACATACGGTGACATAGTAGTAAAAAAAGGATATAAATCCAGTTTTTTCTTTCTCTAAAAGGAAATGCGAAAATAAATATGAAAAAAGCTTGCATTTCTAGACATTTCTCTAGAATGCTTATGTTAATTCTTTCTTATTTTATGTTAAAGATCCGTTTATCTCGCGCCGGTCGAAAAAGAGTTCCTCATTATCACATCGTGGTCACTGAACATACCAAGCCAGTCAAATCAGGAGAAATAGAAATCCTTGGTTGGTACAACGCTCACAGCAAACAGTACAATGTCGACATAGACAAAGTTCGCGCTCGTGTCGGACAAGGAGCTCAACTCTCAGAGTCAGTACAAAAACTCTTCAAAGTAAACTCTCTCAGCATTTAATTGCCGGAGAGTTTTTTTGTTACAAGTTAGGATAGATTTATTTTACTCTCAATTTGTATGGCAGAAAATTTTATACGCTTTTGCATCGCTCACATTGTTGAACATCCTGAAAATATTTCCCTCGAGATCAAAGAAGACACTGATGCAACACGCTATCAACTTACAGTAGATAGCGATGATATGAAACGCATTATCGGTCGTGGCGGAAGAACAATACGTTCTCTTCAATCACTCGTCCGTATCATTGGTATAAAAAATGATAAAAAACTCTTTCTAAACCTCATCGAACCATGTTCACCTCAATAGTCTACGCGCAAACCTCTACTTTTGCCGATTCGGCTTCTAGTATCTATACATTGGAGGAGCTCATGACCGTCGGAATCGCCATCCTTCTCCTTATCGCCATCGTACTGACGATTATTTTTGTTCTTTGGTGAGGGTTTCTCCTGGTGATTTCTGGCGGAGATGAACACAAAGTACATCCTGCAATCAACATGATACGCTACTCCGTCATTGGACTCCTGGTTATGGTGGTGATCATTCTGGTAACTCCTACATTATCTCGTGCTCTTGGATTTGAATCCGTTGGAGAAAAGTTTAGCCCCAGCAATATCTTTCAAACCATGAAGTGTGTATCGGATAGAGTATTTGGAAAAACAGATCAGTCATGCTTTGCCGTTGCAAGCGGTCGAACAGGTTTTGATTTACTCGAAAGCAACAATTCCTCTGGTATTCCTACATTCTCATGATCAAACAGAGATCCTGGTGGCAATAGTCCAAATGGGGTGGGAAGTTGGGCAGGAAACTTATAAATTATGACCAAACTCATTGTTGGGCTCGGGAATCCGTGAAAAGAATACAGAAAAACTCGGCATAATGTCGGGTTTCTTTTTCTCGATTACTTATCTGATACACTCGAAGCAACCGAATGGAAAAAATGATACCATTGAATATACACCTCCGGTATTCTTGGAAAAGAAAAAATTCTCCTCTTAAAGCCAGAAACCTACATGAATCTTTCTGGGAAAAGTGTATATGCTTGTGCAAAGTTTTTCAAGATCCCGATTCAAGATATTATTATCATATCAGACGATATCGACATGGAGTTTGGCAAAATACGCTTTCGGGAAACAGGAAGCTCTGGAGGGCATAATGGTATAGAATCAATTCTCTCAACATTCGGAACAAAAGATATAAAACGAATAAAAATAGGCATTGGACGTCACTCTCGTATGGATGTCGCTGATTGGGTACTATCGCCTCTCAACTGAGACGAAGAAAAAGAGCTTATAACTCCCTTCGAAGAAGTGAAAACAAAACTGCTTGCATTGATATAAAGCTCTCTATAATTGCCAGCAATGCCGATGTAGCTCAGCTGGTAGAGCAGGAGTATCGTAAACTTCAGGTCGCAAG
>CAYPRD010000017.1:20419-24391 GCA_964413195.1 uncultured Candidatus Peribacteria bacterium | reverse complement strand
AAAAGCTTTAAAGGCTTTACGACAAAAATTCATACTAGTAAAAATAAAATTATTGGAATGTGTAGTTTGAAGAAATTTGTAAATTGAAAAATTACTCAACTAAAAAGTATAAATTCATGAGATGAATTTAAAAGAAGGAGCCAGAGAAAGAATAGAGACACAAAAAAAATCCAGAACGCTACTCATAAAAAGTATGATTCTTTTACAAATGAGGCAGTATTTTCAATTTCTTTTTTTACCCAATTATAAGCATCAATAATTTTCATAAGGGTAAAATTAGTTTTACTTCCAAACCTTCGGTCTCTGTGCATCAATTTTCTCTTGCAAGGCAAGTTCCAAGACATGACCGACCATCAGGACTTTTTCTTCTCCGAGTTTTGGCCCCATTATCTGGAGACCGACGGGAAGTGAGAGAGAGGAGTCGTCTGCTGGTGCGGCATATCCTGCGGGGATAGAAAGTCCTGGGATACCAGCGAGAGCACCGGGGACGGTGAAGATATCTGCCATGTAGTTCGCGAGGGGGTCGTTGTCCATCTTACCGATTTTCCATGCGACCATAGGGGAGACAGGAGTGGCGAGGACATCGACTTTTTGAAACGTTTCAGCGAATTCACGACGGACGAGTTCTCGGACCAGAGATGCACGATGGTAGTAGGCATCATAGAAACCAGATGAGAGTGCAAAGGCTCCGATCATGATACGGCGTTTTGCTTCTGCACCGAATCCTTCACTGCGAGTATGACTGATCCAGTCTGCGTAGTTTCGGAATTCTTCACCCGTGATATGTCCAAATCTCACACCATCAAATCGTGCGAGGTTTGAAGAAACTTCACTTGGAACGATGACATAGTAGGCAGCGAGAGCATAGTCAGTGGAGGGGAGAGAGACTTCGATCAGTTCTGCTCCGAGATCAGAGAGTGTTTTCTTGGCTTGCTCAATCACTTCACGAGTTCCAGCTTCGATACCTTCGCCGAAGTATTCTTTCGGGAGACCGATTTTCACACCTTTCAAGTCTGTGCGATTCCAGATGTCAGGAGAGACCTCTATTCTTCCATCGAGAGATGTCGCATCGAGCGGATCGTGACCCTGCATAGCATCCCAGACGAGATGTGCATCACGGACAGAGCGCGCTATGACCCCCATCGTGTCTAGGCTTGAGGCCATAGGAATGACGCCATAGCGAGAGACACTTCCGTAGGTTCATTTGAATCCGACGACCCCCGTAAGCGATGCAGGCTGACGGACACTTCCGCCGGTATCAGTACCGATAGAGACAGGAGCCATACCAGAGGCGACAGCCACAGCAGATCCGGAGCTACTTCCGCCAGGGACACGAGAAGTATCCCACGGATTGCGAGCGACTTTGAGTGCAGAGTTTTCTCCAGAGCCACCCATCGCAAATTCATCACAGGTGACTTTCCCTAGACTGATCATACCAGCCGATTTGAGACGTTTTGTGACCGTTGATTCGTAGGGAGCAATATAGTTTTCAAGCATTTTGCTTGCGGCTGTCGTGGGTATACCCGTTTCACTATAGAGGTCTTTGATAGCGACAGGGAGGCCTGCGAGAGGACCATCAGTTGCTTCGGGTTTACTCGGAGTTTGATAGTTATATGCCTGAAGCTCTGGATCGAGTTCCGTGCTGATGTGATCAAAATGTTCCCAAACCTGCGATTGGGTCACTACACCCGTTTTGAGTGCTTCGAGGATTTCGATGAGGGAGGCGGTAGAGAGGTTCATGGTAGGGCAAAATAATACATGGATCCTTTTGTACGATGGGCTTAGTATAGGAAAAATTTGGAAATGTAAAAACGGAGGTTTCATATGAATTGACTTTACGAATTTGTTTGACAGAAAAATTATTTTTACTACCATTCTTGGTAATTTAATTATTTTTTATGGGATTATCTCATTGGTTGGCGGCTGGTAGTCTTCTTTTTGCTTCTTGCGCCTCGAATAATAGTGCAACCGATAAGAGACGAGAAAGGACAGGAGATGCTGTCCATGCTCTTGTACAGGATGCTGCCCAAAAAGCTGGATTGGGTCCTCTCGAATCACGGATGGCTGCCGGTGCTGCTGAGAAGTTAGCCAAAAATCCTGAGAAATTGCAGTCTGCTGTAGATCGAGCGGAGGAATATCTAGCAAAAAATCCAAAAAAGAGCCAGAAATATAAACAAAAAGCTCGAAAATTTCTCCAGAAAAATCCTCAACTCAAGGAAGTTTTAGGGGATCTGGTTAACGAATAATTCAAGCATATTTTTTAAAAAGATAGCTTTGTCAGAAACTATCTTTTCTTTTTGATGGAGCGGATTTTGGTATCTTTTTTCTTTGTAAAAAGGATAATAAAATATTATTTTTATAGAAAAAACTATTGTAATTTTATAGATAAAAATATAATAAATTTATATCTCTATTTATTTTATTTTATAAGTAATAATCTCTTTATGGATTTTGAGAAAATTGTTAAAAAAATGAGAAAAAAGTGACAAAAAGTCTGGTCTCTCAAAGATATCGAATATCTCCTAAGTACTTTTGAGAAAAATACCAAACAGGCTACATATAAACTCGTTCATCGTCTCATTGCTCAAAAAGTCCTTGTTTCTATTCGAAAAGGTATGTATCTGGCTTCTGAGATGGCAATAGGTGCGGAGGACTTTTATTGGCCTATTGTGAAGAAAATACTTGCTGAAAATCATCTTGGTCAAGGTGTTATCACGGGTAGTAAAGCACTCGCAGTCATGTTGCGTGATTATTCCCTTCCTGAAGTTCTTTGTGTGGTGGTACCGCAGTACCCAGGACGTACAGCTATATTGGGAGACTATATTATGATTGCTCGGACAATTCGTTCGGAGAAAAAAAAATCTTTGTATCATCTGATCAAGATTTACGCGACCCGGATAACTGTAGAAAATACCAGCCTCCTTATCTCTTGTCCTGAGCATGCTATATTAGAATCTCTGACAACGCGTACTGGCAACGACATCAGAGATACTGCTCTGATCCATCGTTGGCTCAAAAAAAATTCTTCGAATCTCCGTGAAGATATTTTTGCTCAATTTTTACCATACAAATACATCTCGGCTATCAATCGCCTCAAATATCTTGCCTCTGATCTACAGATGATGGAACTCTATCACATGATGATTCGTTTGATCGATACGGTAGGGAAGTGATGCCATCTCAGTCGAGATTTTCTTGCGAGAAATAAGAAAATGACATAATTACTCTTATGGAGATAGAAACCAAAATATTTGATACCAAGAAAGTGAGAAAGGTTCTCAAGCGTCTGAAGATAGAACCAAAGAGCACCATAGATGTTATGGATTATTTTTTTGACCTCAGAGATTTTTCTACAAAAAATTGGAGATACCTCCATCCTCGTGGTTCACATTCAGGATTGCTGGGTATTCATGGTTTTTCCGTTGAAATACCAGACACTTCTGCCTTGTGAGATATACAGGACTTCTGTTCACGTTACACGGGTAAAGATATAAAAATCCGGCTCAGAGTTGTAGATACTGTTCCCTATGTAACTTTTAAATGACCAAAAAAGACGAAAAAAGGTATCAAGTCTCGTGAAGAAATTGAGGCTCGAATCTGATCTCTATCGAGTATGATGCAGATACTTCTTGATTCAGGTGCTCTTTTTACAAAATGTATTACCCGCATTCGGGAAGTCTATAAAATACCCCATCATACCGCAGAGCTTGTTATCGATACGCTCTATTCAGCGCATGGAAATCTAGAATACGCCGAACTCGAGTGTTCATCTGTCAAAGTTCTCCGTAGTGTCTTGGAAGATATTTTTGGTATGAATAAGAAAGATATATCTCATGTCGGTATTGGTGATCTGTATGATGAAAAGTTGGAAAAAGTTGTAACCAAGAAACTCAAATATCTAGCGGAGATTATTCAAAAATAAAAAAACCACCAATGAATGGTGGATGTTTTTGGAATGGAGCGGACGGGAGA
>CAYPRD010000017.1:0-20319 GCA_964413195.1 uncultured Candidatus Peribacteria bacterium | reverse complement strand
CAAGCAATAAAAAAACCACCAATGAATGGTGGATGTTTTTGGAATGGAGCGGACGGGAGATCTGAGTAAACCTCAGATCGAGTCACTCGAACCCGTTCGAGTCCCAGAACAAGCAATAAAAAAACCACCAATGAATGGTGGATGTTTTTGGAATGGAGCGGACGATGGGACTCGAACCCACAACAACCTGCTTGGAAGGCAGGAACTCTAGCCATTGAGCTACGTCCGCGTACAAGAAGTAGGGGCATTGTAGTGAGATGGTGTATTGTGTCAAAAAAATTTCTCCTATAATCCGTTCTCGTATGACCCCAGAAGGGACAAAATGAAGTTGAGAGGATTATTTCGGTTTCTAAAGAATGATTGCATATGAAATGAAATGTTATTAGGAATGTTTTTGTGGAGAAGCTTATACTGTGAGGTATTTGACTAGGAAAACTCCCAGACTGAAAAAAAGTACTTATTTCCGGTGGAGCTATACCGTGAAGTACGGTGGATGTAAGGGTGACAAAAAATAGATCAAATCGTATAGAGGGGCAAATCCAAAGTATTGTACAAAAATCTCCTCTCGAGGCACAGTTACCGGGGCATTTCCAGGTGTATGGAGGATGTCGGTGGTTGCCTATTCCCTATGAAAAACAATTAACCATCAAGGAGCAACAGATACGAGAAGTTTTTGTCCATACCCCAGAGATGGTTGTCGGAGTTAGTTGGCATCCAATAAAAGCATCTCCTGAAGTCTATGGCTATCGGAATAAAGTGGAATTTAGTTGGGGAAAATATATTTCTGATCGTGAAGGTGTGAATGATACATATCGATTTGGCTTTCATGAATCAGGTCAGTTTGATCGTATAGTAAATTGTACCTATTGTGTGCTCGGAGATGAGGTGGTAAATAATATATTTCAGGCTTTTGATTCTTTTGCTCGTGAAAATAGACTTCCAACTTATGATGTCAAAACAAATATTGGCTTCTGGCGTCATCTTGTTATTCGTCGGAGCAAAAAGACAAATGAGACGATGGTCATAGTCTCGGTGAATACTTCCTATCTGGGAGAACCTCAGCGGATAGAATTTATAAAATTTTTGAAATCATTTATTTCTCATATCCCAGATATTACCTCTGCTTATTTATTGCACAATACTGGTAAAGCTGATGTTGTGCAGGGGAGTTTTGAGCATATTTCCGGGACGCTCACTATCACAGAAAAACTGTTTGATCTCGAGTTTGAAATTAGCCCAAAAAGTTTTTTTCAGACGAATACGCTCGGAGCGGAAGAGCTCTATCGTGTAACACGAGATATGATACAAACAAAAAATCCTCTCGTGTTTGATCTCTATGCTGGCACTGGGACCATTGGTATGGTATTGGCAGGACAATCAAGAGAAGTTTATTCTGTCGAGATAGTTCTGGAAGCGAGTGAAGATAATACCAGAAATCTTGCGAAGAATGGTATCAAAAATGTAGCTGTCATCAATGCCCCAGTTGAGAATCTGCTTGAGGAATGGAAAAAAGAATGAAAATCACCTGACGTGATTATCGTTGATCCTCCAAGAGCGGGTATGCACCCTGATGCACCCTGAATTCTTCGGGATTTTCATCCACAGGAAATCATCTATGTTAGCTGTAACCCTGCCACACTCGTGAGAGACATTGCTCTCATAGCTCCACATGGCGAATATCGAGTAACCGATATTACACCAGTAGATATGTTTCCTCACACGCACCATATTGAGACAGTTGTCCGAATGGAGAAAGTGAAATCATTCGACAACCCTGACTCTTCTGTATAATGAAAATGTTTATTTTTTAGCTTTCTCTATGGAACTTATTATTTTTGCCATTACGTCATTCTTTCCACTTACTATTATTTTTATTGTCTTATTGGCTCTTGCAATACGCATTGTCGACCAATATGAGAAGGGGGTCATATTTACTCTTGGTAAATATTCTCGTACGGCTGATCCGGGTTTACGATTTATTATTCCTGTGATCCAAACGATGAGTAAAGTTGATATGCGTGAACGTGCTGTCGATGTTCCATCACAAGAAGCTATGAGCAAAGATAACGTCTCACTCACAATCAACGCTGTTCTGTATTATTCTATCGATGATGCCATGAGATCTGTTGTGAATGTACGCGCTCTTGAATATGCTATCATGCAGTTCGCTATGACAACAATGCGAAATATTGTTGGACAATTTGAGTTGGACGAACTTCTTGCAAACAAAGAAGAGGCAAGTAGAAAGATCAAAGACATTGTCGATCAAAAATCGGAAAGTTGGTGAGTAAACATTCATTCTGTTGATCTCAAGGATCTTAATGTCCCCGAATCACTCAAGCGTACGATGAGTAAACAAGCTGAAGCAGAGCGTGAAAAACGGGCAAAGATCATTGACTCTGAAGGTGAACTTTTGGCATCTGAGAAATTGGCACAGGCTGCTGCTGTTTTGGCCCAGACTCCAGGAGCTCTTCATTTACGTACACTCCAGTCCATCAATGATATTTCTTCTGACGACTCAAACACAACGGTCTGGATGGTCCCTATTGAAGTCCTGCGCACTATTGAGTGACTCAGTACCTATATACCAACACTCTCGAAAAAATAATATAAAACTCCCCATTCGGAGAGTTTTTAAGACAGATGCTATGGAGATATTACTTCAAATCTCCAATATAGAATTTTTCTTTCATCGCTTTTGCACTTTCTGGATGTCGAGAGAACATTTGTGTTGCATCTTTTCCGCAACCTTTCAGGATTGATTCTCCACCTGGATGTTTGCCGATAAAAGATGTTACATCATATACCTTCTGATCGAGAACAAGCCAGCAGCTACTCGCAGTACTATGCCCTGATACTTCCTCTAAGGTATAACTCTTTGTTGTTGTGTTTGATGATGGTACCGTTGTTTCCTGGGTTGTTTGTTTTACTTCTGTCACTGTATCAGTGGGTGTAGGAGCCTGAGGAATCTGTATAGTTGGTTCAGGAGTTAGTGTAACTGGTGCAGGATTTGTTGTACGTGTTGTACAAGAACCAAGAACCAAGGTCGCCAGGATAAGACAAGATGCAACGTATTTCATAAAATGAGAGATAAAAATAAATACAATGGTTATTGTATAGAACTTGGGTATGACTCAACATATTTTGTCTATACAAAAATTCTTACTATTTTAAAAAAACTCCCCAAGAGGGGAGTTTGTAGGGAGAGATGTTTTTACCAACGATCACCACCACCACCATGTGAACTGTGTTCACGTCGAGGACCAGAACCACCAGCAGGACGCTCTTCTTTTGGTCGTGCTTCATTGACAGTTATTACACGGCCTCCACGATCATCAGCAACTTCTGTTTTTCCGTTGTGTGCTTCGATTGCAGCAGCAGCCTCTTCTTCTGTTGACATCTCTACGAGAGCAAATCCACGTGGTCGACGTGTTTCTCTATCGAGAGGGATAAAAATATCTACTACCTCACCATTCTGAGAAAAAATTTCTCGAAGTTGTTCCGCGGTCACACGATACGGGAGATTCCCGACAAAAAGGCGTTTGCCCATAAGTAAAAAAGAAAAAATAAATATCGACCTTGCACGCCCTTTCGCGGTAACACCACTCTAGCCACGTAACATTGACGACACAGTAAGTATAGTATAACTTTATGGAAGTAAAGAGATTTTCGTATTTTTATTTTGCTCCTTGCGTTTTTTGTGCATTTTTGATGAGTGATGTCAGCTGCTTGAGAGCCTCTGCAGTTATCCCCATAAAGCGCTTCTGCTCGGTGAGTTCTATTTCGATCATTTCTAGAAGTACATGAGCTATATAGGTTTTTTCAAAATTCTCATACAACGAAAGAGCGGTATCCATTGCTCGTCTTGAGAGCTCGAATTCAGCCGTGATTTTATTTTTTTCCGTTCCAACAACTTCTGACCATTCAGCAGCAGTATAGATCTTCTTCCCACCACCGTACAGTGTGATATCATTTGCAGCTGCATTCTGGAAATACCAGAGGTACATGTTATATCAACATTGTTCGTAGGTAAGAGAGTCGAGGAGATCCTTGAAATTATAAATTTTATCACCGTCACGAGGAGTGATGCATTTGAGCTCTTCTATTTGCTCTAAAATGATATCGTTTGCTTTCTCGAGAACTTTTTTTGCTTTTTTTGAGATATCATAATCATCAATGATTTTCTTGTGAAGTGTATATTTAGACTTCAAGATAGCACAATTCATGATATTATTTTGCGTGTCTTGATATATTTTTCGTATATCATCAAAACTTACTGTTGATTTTATTTCTGCCAGATTGGGATATTTCCCCATATTGTGTTCAACGATGAGCTGCTTGCCGGTATCAAAATTCCAATAATCTCCACCATATCGTTGACCCAAACAGAGATTTTCTACATTACATTCATACGAGTATTGCCCGGTACTGTATTCACCGTGTCATGGCTGTTTTCATGGTGTACATTTTGCATGAGCTTCTCATGTAAGAAATATGAGTAATGCGACGGCAAGGCAGAGTTTTTTATATATGTTTTTCTTCATGGGGTGAGTTATGAAGTACCAATACGGAAAAGAATCTCTTTGTTTACGAACTCTTTTTCTCGTCCGTATTTCAGTCGAGAAAGCTCCATATAAGCACGCATAAGTTTTGGATCACCTTTGTCGAGATAGATATTTTCTGGGATAAGACTAAAGGCACGCGTTACTTGCCCATCAATCATAAGTCGCATGACTCACTTGAATTTATCCATATTTATGAGATCTCATGCAGAAAAATTTGGGGAAAATTCTTTCTCTAACTTTTCTGCATCTTCTGCTCCGACTTTGTAACTCATCATGGACCCTACGTTACCAAATATAGCGTTTTTGAGATTGACGGAACTCTTGGTGAGCGCATCAGACTGTTCAAGCTGAGATAAATACTGGTGGGCGACATTGAGAGAAAGACGGTATTTTCTGGCTTCGGAGAGAATGGATTCTATCGAATCTGTAACGAAATTTTGGAATTCATCAATGTAGAAGAAGAAGTCGCGCCGCTGTTCTTTTTCTATCTTTTGTCGTGCCATAGCTGCGGTCTGAATCTTTGTCACAAAGATCATACCTAGAAGTTTTGAGTTTAGATCTCAGAGGAGTCATTTTGAGAGATTGATAAGAAGGATTTTTCCGCTATTCATGACTTCGTCTACTTGGAATGAACTCTTTGTTTGTCCGATAATATTTCGAAGCATTTCATTCGTGATGAAGCCCGAGAATTTTGCTTGAAAGTAGGGAATCATTTCCTTCTTTTCTCGGTCACCCATCGCAGCATAGGTGTAGTCCCACCACGATTTTACTATTTTATTTTGTAGTGTTCTGCGTCTCTCCATCTGAAAATTCTCATCCGTGAAGAGTCGAACTATGTCGGTTAATGCACCACCAGCTGGATACTCCATGAGAGTATGGACTCCATTGAGAAAATAGTCCTGTATTCGAGGTCAAAACACTTCGTTTCAGAAGAGTTTTATCATCATTTTGTTAGCATCTTGAGCAATAAATTCTCGCTCCTCTGGATCGCGGGCTTCCAGTAGATTCAGTCACATCGGACGTGCCGTGTCTCCTGGATTAAAGTAAATGACATCATCCGCTCGACTTCGAGGGATATGTGGCAACATATCAGCCGCAAAATCTCCATGAGGGTCCATGACTGCCAGGCCATGACCGAGCTTCACATCCTGTCGTGCCATCGCTTGAAGGATGGTGGTTTTACCAGTACCAGTTTGCCCCACAACGTAGAAGTGTCTCATCCTGTCTTCGGATTTCATGTATACGGGGACCTTTTTCCCACGATACACATTATGACCTAGAAGGATTCATTCTTTCGGGAGGTTATCCGGTGCTTTTACGATTTTGAATTTTTGCCATTTTATTTCAGGTGTCAGGTTGTATTTGCTGTGAGGAAAATGAAATAATGAGGCTATTTCTTCTACGTTGAGAATCATAGCTTTCCATTTTTTCCATCCTGGTCGAGAAAAAGTTCTGTACAGCATGTTTCTCACAGTTCGAGAACTCGCATGTTCGTGTGTGTCATGAAAATGATTTGTATCTGGACTTCTGAATTGTTCGAAAGAGGAAATGATATTTTTCATCTGCATTTCACAAGCATGATGCTCACGAGCAACAGTCACTATTCGTATGATAGTGTCGTATCAGATTTTCTTGGATTTCTCATCAATCAACTTTACTTCTTCTGATTCGAGAGCACTCGGTCACTCCTTTTCTTCTTTATTTTTTTCTGTATTTTCTGTTTTCCAGAAGTCAATAAATCATTTTATGAGATCCAGTGGACTCCATCCATGATGACTCCCATTTTTTTGGAGATGGCTTGCGTGCTTACTTGCGTGCTTTTGCCAATGATTGTTTGTTGGGCGAATCATGATCTGCACCATACATGATTCATCTTCATCCAGCTTAGATAAGGCATTTGTGATATTATTGATTGGGTCAGATTCGAGTTTTTGATGGGTTTTGATTGGATAGATATAGTTATGTTTGAGCGTCAAACATTCTGTTGCATAGGAGAGATTTTCTCATTCAAAAATATTTATCTCATCAACTTCTTCTATGACAGCATCAGAAAAGAAACTTGTTATCTGTTTTTCGATCAAGTTCTGATATTTTTGAGGAATAACAAGGTGAAAATAGATTTGGTTTTTGTAGGCGATATACTCGAGAGATATCGAATGTTGTCATTCCAACCTTTTCCAGAGTTTCCCGCTATACAGAGCATTCATGGCTACGAGCAGTTGCTCCATGAGCCCTATATAATCTTTGAAGTCCTTTGCGGTGTCTTGCTTTGCATCTGCTTCGGCATCTTTTCGGGGTATGAGGATTTGCAGGTGTACTTTTTGAAGTGAACGTCTATGGTCGATATTCTTCTTGAAAAGAAAAACAAGAACCATTCCTACGAGAGGGAGGAATATGAGGGCACCGATAATCAGAAATTCTATATACATCTGTCTATATAATACTCTCTTTCTTCCTAGGATAAAACATCTCTTTTGATAAAATAGCTTGATATGACTAGACTTATTTTAAAAATATTGAAAAATCCTTCCTTTTTTCTCTTTTCCTTTTTTTCTTTTACCTATACTGGGCTCAGGCCCTGATAGTTTAATGGAAGAACAGCTCACTCCTAACGAGTAAATACAGGTTCGATTCCTGTTTGGGGCACCAGTGTCTTTGTCATTAAAATTCAACTTTCTTAAACCGTTCCTGATTATCGGGAAGGAGAGCCATAAAATTCTCAAGAGTCCTCACAAAAATGGGGTCTTTTTCAAAATCTTCTCCTAAATCTGTGACAGGGTAGAGTGCTCTGTATATCACGAGATCCTGGAGCGTTTCCTTATCTTTTGCAATACAGACAATTTCGTATTGTTTTTCATCATTCTTATAATGCAAATAGCGTTCGCCGGGTTGTGGCCTTAGTCTTGTCATAATGCTATTGAGAGGGCGAGAAGTGAAGAACTTTTTTGGCTTGCCGTACCAATGATAACACCGTCAGTTATCTTGATGATTTGATGTATATTGGTGTCATTGACACTTCCACCGTAGAGGATATAGGTATTGGTATATTCTTCGAGTGCTTTTGAGAGTATCTGATACATTACTTCTATATCTTCCAAGGTGATAGATGTTCCGACTCCGATAGCAAATCATGGCTCGTAGGCAACAATAATTGGGCGATCTTTTGGCCAATTTTGGAGAACTTCCAGTTGCTGGAGAACCTCTGCAATACCGTCACTTTCCGTCAAAGGACCAACACAAAAAATGGGAGTTGTAGCACTTCATATCAAAGTGAGTTGTTTACCAATTTCCTCATTCTTTATTCATTTTCTTCGCTGCGATATATGACCTATGAGAACATAGGGGAGAGAGGTGGTTGGGTTATTTTGAGACCCCAAGGGAATAGGGGTATGTATTGTATTGATACAGTCATCTGCTGGAAATACTATCCACTCATATTCTGGATAGATATTTTTCATGTCTGCAACAGTTTTTATGAGTACCTGAGAGGATTCTGGCGTTTGTGTATCCTTCCAATTAAGGGCAATTATTTTTTTCATAGTAGTGTATCGAGAGGGAGTTCATCTAGACCATGAATAACAAATTCACCTTCTTTTTTTCGAGCTCTATCCATGTCATAAATAGTAATTGGAAAATCGAAATCATCGGTGGTCATATGTATCCTATCATCCACAAAAACGGTATGATCAGGCTGATAATGCGCGACAATTCTACGAGTTATTTCACGTTTATCGCGTATTCTTGTGATGATGACTTTGTGAACTAGGGTAGATACCCCAGTAATTCGTGTTTTCATTTCATGAAAAATCTCATCTCCGGCGGTTAAGATAATGGTGGTTATATCGGGGAGTTTTGCAATCTTTGTCAAAAAAGGAATCACATCAGGGAAAAGTTGCTTGGGCATACCAGCACTTATGAAAAATTCTTCAGGTTTTTTTATCTGAAGTTCTTCCAAGAGTTTCCTATAGACCAAAATATCATCTTCTCCTCGACGGTATTTCTCATAAATTTTTGTTGCTTTTTCCATGTCGGAGAGAGTTTTTGTTCGAAATATATTCCCTTCACCGTAAGGACCATACGCATCGCCGAGCGTGTTATCGAAGTCGAAAATAAAGAGAATCATGATTAACTGTTGCTATCGAATATAATTTTCTTTCATAAATAAACAGCCTCACCTGAGATTAATCAAAAATTAAGGTCGGTATCTACATATTCACCAGGAGATCTTATCATATCACCAATGCTATCATAGTTTGTTGGCACTGGAATTTTTTTCAGAAGCTCAGGTTTATCTTTACCTGGATTATACCTAAATAATTCTAACTCTATTTTTCTTGATTTGAAATTTTTTATTTCTCAGGTTCTAAGTTGCTGAGGATGTTTTATATAATACATGACTTGCTCTTGATTATGTTCTCCAAGAGCGTAATTCAAAACTTTTCAAAGAGGAATTACTTTGTGTAATTCAAAAGAAAAAAAACTTAATTCACCACTATTATCAACTCAAGTGTCCATATCCATCAAACCTGTAAAATAAAAACCTTTATACGGTGTTGGTAAATTTATTAGTGTATCATCTACTATTGTTACCTTTTTAGAGAAGCTGTATGTAATTTTTGATGATTCTATGTCGGATGGATCTAATTCAAAGAGGTGTAAAAATTGTAAATCTTCTTTGTAGGCTAATATGTAATATTTGTCATTATGACGATCATAGTAAATACTTTGTTTTTCTAAATTGGGCCAAAAAAGAGGGAATCTCGTAATTTTATTAATTATGAGATGCGGACTCTCATCAAGAGCCATTTTTTTTATAAAAATTAATGATAAAATTTTTCAATAAATATCTCTAATATAATTATTAGGTTTTCCATCATGTCTTCCCCAAACTTTTTCATATACTTCTTTTTCTAGATCGTCCAAACATGTTACAAATATTACATTATTGAATGAATCCGAATGTATGTTACCAAAGATTCTGAAACTATTTATTTTTTCAGCAGTAACTCCATTGTCGAGACTATCGCAATTGAATTTTTGTGAAGACTCAATTTTTTCATTTTTTTGAACTTCTGAGCTTACTAAATTTTCCTTCGCTATCTCGGACTCTTTGGTGTAAATATTACAGCTGGAAACAAGGAAAAAACATATTATAGTAAAAGGAAACAATGAGTATTTTGACATAGTAAGTTGGTTAAGAAATAGTAATTGATTGATCTAAGTATACATCCTGAATTGCCTGTATCAGCTCAATGCCTTCTTTCATTGGACGTTGAAAGGCTTTTCTTCCAACAATGAGTCCATGACCACCAGCACGTTTATTGATCACTGCAGATCGTACTACTTGCTTCAAGTCGTCCTTTCCCACACTCGGGCCTCCAGAATTAATGAGACCAATTCTTCCTGCATAACAATTCAACACTTGATATCGGCACATATCTATCGGGTGTTCACCAATGTGTTTCTCGTAAGCATCTCTGTTTTCTTTTCCAAACCCGATTGTCGTAAATCCTCCATTACAATCTGGCATTTTTTGTTTGATAATATCGGCTTTAATAGTTACGCCCAGATGAATAGCTTGAGAAGTGAGATCAGTAGCAGTTTCATAATTTGTCCCATCTTTTTTGAAGCCGTTATTTCGTAGATAACACCAGAGAATCGTTGCCATACCGAGACTATGTGCTTCTTCGAAAGCCTCTGCTACTTCGATGAGCTCTTCACGACTTGTTTCAGATCCAAAATATACTGTTGCTCCAATAGCGGTTGCTCACATATTCCAGGCATCACGAACTCGTCCAAACATAATCTGTTTGTATGAATTTGGGTAGCTGAGTAATTCGTTATGATTGATTTTGACAATAAAAGGTATTCGCCCGACAAAAGTGCGAGCGACAGAACCAAATACGCCAAAGGTTGTTGCGACTCCGCTACAGCCAGATTCCAGTGCAAGTCTGATGATATTTTCAGGGTTATAGTATTCTGGATTTATTGTAAATGAAGCGTTTCCAGAGTGTTCGACTCCCTGATCAAGGGGAAAAATCGAGAGATAGCCTGTATGCCCCAGACGTCCATGACCATAAAGTTCACGTAAACTTCTGAGAATCTGGGGCGACCTATCCGAGGGAACAAATACGTCCTGGATAAAATTCTGACTTGGGAGTACGAGAGATGATTTTGGGATTTTTGGACTCAATTTTCCTAGAAGTGTTTTTGCTTCAGAACCAAGAATTTTTTCGACGTTAATCATAGGATTGATTTAGTACTTTTCAGTATAGCTTCTCTTGATTGAAGACAAGTATTTATTCTGGACAAAGTATTTATTTCTTCTTCTCAAAAATGAACTTTCAAAAAAGAAGAATGACTCATCCTGTGATAGCTACGTCAGCGATATTAAATACAGCGAAATAGGGTATCCACATAAAATCTGTCACACTTCCGAAGATGGCTCTCTCAATTGCGTTCAATGCACCACCTGTTATGATCATCAAGTATGCTATTTTCTCAAGTTCAGATGTTTTTGACCATATTTTCCATAAAAAAATACCTATCCCAAGGAGAATGGTGGGCACAATGAGAGAAATTCACGGAAGTGGAGTACCAAAAGCGACGCCCGTATTTTTTACATGCGTGATTCTGAGAATATCTGCAATCACAGAAAATTCTGGATCAGAAATATTAACCCAGTATTTTGTGAAAATATCTAGGAAGATAACAAGAAAGAGGAGAATTATTTTTTTCATTGTACTACTTTTTTATTCTTTTCCCTCATCAGATAATCACAAGGATTATTCCAAGGGGTAGTCAAATTAGAGCCCAGAATGTAAAGATGAACCCTCACAGAGTCAGTATTCATTTTATTAATAATACTATTGTTGATATGTGGTCTTCAGGACCATAAGTAACCCCTCAAATTATATTTAAAAATAGATGAAGAATTATCCATCAGACAAATATAGATATGATTCCAATAAGAGGTGAGAATATAGAGATGAATCACCACTGAATTAATTCTTGTGAAGATGTTTTTTCCTTTTTTATCATAGAAAGCTAAGAAATATAACTCTATTTCTTCTTCCCAAACATTTTCTTTTTCCCTGTGTCACCCTCGGCGAGTTTTTTCAGGATGATTTCATTGCAGATAGCTTCATCGAGAGCTGATGGATCATCTTTGTATTTTTTTGGAAGAGGGAAGTTATCCTTTCCTTGTTTGATGTAGGGGCCAAATTTACCTCGTAGTACCTGAATATCTCCAAATGTTGCGATGACATTGCCTGTTCATGACTGCTTTGCCGTGATCAACTCCATTGCCTGCTCAAGAGTAACATTGTAGACGGTGAATGGGGCATCAACTGGAATGGAGACATATGTTTTTTCCAGGACGACATAGGGACCAAATTTTCCGATAGATGCTTTTACTTCCTGGTCTCCTTGTTTCCCTAATATGCGAGGGAGCGAAGAGAGCTCAAGTGCTTGTTCGAGAGTGATAGTCTCCATATCCACACCAGCAGGAATGCTGGCAAAAGTTGGTTTATTGTCTTCTGTTTTTTCTCCGATCTGGATACAGGGGCCAAATCGTCACATGCGTACGGAAATTTGTTCACCAGTTTTTGGATGTTTTCCGAGTATTCGCTCACCGGTGACCCGTTCTGATCCGCTTGCTTGTTCTACTTGGGGATGAAATCCCTTATAAAAACTCTGAAGCATTTTTTGCCACTGTTCTTCACCACGAGAAACTTTATCAAACTCTTCTTCGACAGTGGCGGTGAATTTATAATCTACCATTTGTGCAAAGTTCTTTTCAAGGAATTCATTTACTATACGAGCCAGCGAAGTAGGGAAGAGATACTTTTGTTTTTTTTCTACATAACCACGATCCTGAATTGTCGAAATAGTTGAAGCGTACGTCGATGGACGACCTATGCCTTCTGATTCAAGTTTTTTGACCAATGTAGCTTCTGTATATCTGCCAGGTGCACGAGTGAATGTTTGTGTTCCTGTGAAGAGTTGTGAGTTGAGTTCGGTTCACTTTGTAATCATAGGAAGCGTCACCTCGCCTTCTTTCTCTTCTTCATCGTCAGTACCTTCTTCATAGAGTTTGAGGAATCCATCGAAGAGAATAACCTGACCTTTTGTTTGCCATCTTTGATCGAGGTCTTTTGGTACAAAGGTGTAGGTCGTAGTTTCAACTTTTGCTGCCTGCATTTGTGATGCAACGGTTCTTTCCCAGATGAGCTTGTAGAGTCTGAGGTCATCACCATCGAGACGGATAGTTGATGGATCATTTTCTATATGTGTTGGACGAATCGCTTCGTGTGCTTCTTGAGCATTGGCAGTTTTTGTCGAAAATTTTCGTCCTTCTTTCATACTATAGTTCGCACCATACGAACTATTGATGTAGTTCTGACATGCGGTAATAGCTTCTGTTGAGAGATTTACTGAGTCGGTTCGCATGTAGGAAATGTGACCATTTTGATAGAGATTTTGTGCAATAGTCATAGTCTTTTTGACGCCAAATCCCATTTTTCGACTTGCTTCTTGTTGGAGTGTAGAGGTTGTAAAAGGTGCTCATGGCATACGGAATGTTTCATTTGTTTCTACATCTTCCAACGTGAATCCATACTTTTGTCTGAGAGATGTAACAAGTGTTTTTTCTTTTTCTCCTGGTTTTATTTCAGTGCCCTCTCCAAATTGTTTCAAAAATGTTTCTGCATCTTTTTGTGTTTTGAGACTTGGCGCTTTTCCTTTTACTTTTGAGAGCTCAGCAATGACATTCTTTTCGAGTTTTACACGCATCTTCCACGATTCTGTTGGAACAAATGCTTCGATTTCTTTTTCACGATCGACAATAAGGCGAACAGCAACAGACTGAACACGACCGGCTGAGAGTGTTGTGGTGCTCGGGACTTTTCTCCAGAGAATAGGGGAGACTTCAAAACCGACAATTCGATCCAGGATTCTTCTTGCTTGTTGAGCATAGACAAGATCCATATCCAGCGTGCGTGGATTTTTGAGTGCTGCTTCAATAGCCTTCTTGGTAATTTCAGTATAGGTGACACGTTTTGCTGTCTTAGGGTCGAGACCAAGTGCTTCACACAGATGCCAACCGATAGCTTCTCATTCGCGATCTTCATCAGTTGCTATATATATGGTATCAGCAGATTTGACAAGTTTTTTGAGGTCAGCAACAACCTTTTTTTTATCTTCATCGACGATATAAGTTGGAGTAAATCAGTTTTCGATATCAATGCCCATTTTCTTTTTCTCCAAATCGCGTATATGACCAATCGATGCTTTCACCGTATAATCGGATCCGAGGTATTTTTCAATAGTTTTTGCTTTTGCAGGCGACTCGACGATAACAAGGTTTTTTGACATGCCTTTCAGCGTAGAAAATTTTCTCACCCCGCAAAAAAAGAATATGTTGACATTTTTTTAAAATTTTCTCTGAAAGAATTTTAGTAAGAAAAATTTGCGCAACAAAAAAAAGAGTTATTCTTGTAGAGTACTGTATATTTTTTATACCATATCATTTTATGTCATATTTCTTTTCTTTACTTCGGAGATCCTTTGGTACTATATTTTCTGATAGTCGTTCTTTTTTTCAGATGTTTTTGATCCCAGCTGTCCCTATGTTGGTATGATTTATAGTGTGAGGAGTCTGATATTTTTGTATTCAGATGATGCATATCGATTTTTTCTCCTTGTCCCTTCTTTTGCAAGTTGTATTAGTTTTTCTATGATTGTTTGTTTTGTGAGGACTCATAGTCCTTTCTGTGATATGTTCGTATTTGAGCTCACGAGCAGCACATAATGCTGTTATCGGGAAACACGAATCTTTTACTGTTCTGGTGTCGAATTTTCGTTCTGCATGGGCCTATTTTCAGACATCTGTAGCTCTTTTTATCTATGTTTTTGGAGTGATTCTGCTTTCAGCGCTCACGCTTTTTCTCGGCTTTTTTCATGAGTATCTATTTATTTTTGCTGCCCTCTGTATTTTTTGTAGCTATATATTTATCATGGTGGCTTCGAGTTTTAGCTATGCATATTTCTTTTTTGAAAATAAGAAAGGATTTGTGGCAGTACGAGACTCGCTCGTTTTGTGAAAAAAATATTGGTGGAAAACTTTTGGACTCTATACACTCTGAGTTTTGTTGATAGTTGTATTTATTCTTTTTCTTCTGGGAATCGTATTTTCTGGAAATAAGATTATATCTCATTTTTTTGTTGGATTTTCATTTGATTCGGGAGTGATTGATGTTATTTCTCAGGTGGTTCAGACTTTTCTCCAAGCTCTTCTCGGGATATTTTCTTTTGTTTTTTCTCTTCTTCTTTTCCAGGATTATACTTCTATAGAGGTTTCTTTATCAAAAAATAGTCGTACTAAGGTAGTCAAAAAAGCGCATCGTTCTCGATCAAGAAGTAATAAATAATTCATGCATTATCCTCTCATCATCATCGGTACTGGTTCCGCTGGTCTCCCAGCGGGTATGTATGCGAGCCGATATGGGATAAGAAACCTCATTATATGATCTCAGCCCGGTGGGGCCCTTGCGACATCTCATTGTGTTGAAAATTATCCAGGGACTATTTCTGAATCTGGAGCCAGTATCATGAAACGTTTTGAAGAACATGCGAAAATTTCTGGATCAGAGATATCCTATGATACCGTGGTGAAAATAGAGGAACTCCACGATAAAACATTTCGTATTGCGACTGCTCGGAAGGAAGAGTACACCTGTGATTTTATTATTTATGCCACTGGTAATGCATATCGTCATTTGGATGTTCCGGGTGAAGATCGTCTTTTGGGTGCCGGTGTCTCATATTGTGCGACGTGTGATGGAACTTTTTTTCGTTGACGTGATGTTGTTGTGGTTGGGGGAGGGGATTCTGCTTTCACGGAAGCTCTTTATCTTGCTCACCTTTGTAAAACAGTAAAAATCCTTGTCCGAAAAGATAAACCAAGAGCTGAGGAAATTTGGGTAAAAAAAGTATCGGAAGAGCCAAATATGGAAGTAGTGTATAATACAGAGGTATCTGAAATACATGGACAATTTTCTGTAGAATCTGTAACAACAAAAGATGGAAAAACTATCCCAACTCAATGAGTGTTCATTGCTGTTGGTTCTGTTCCAAGTATTGAGCTTGTGCAGGCATTATGAGTCGAGGTGGATGAAGAAGGCTGTATTCGAGTTGATCAGCATCAAAAAAGTAGCAATGATCGTATTTACGCTGCAGGAGATGTGACGACGGGTTCGGGGAAGTTCCGCCAAACTATTATGTCAGCAGCCGAGGGATGTCTTGCTGCCCATAGTGTCCATGAGTCCATGCTCAAGCAGGGAATAAAAATACAATAAAAATTTGCAAATTAATACTCTTTTGTATAATCCACCTGTTTCTTAATTATTTCTATGGCAAAAGGAAAAGGACAAAAATTTAAACTTATTTCCCTCGAATCAGGAAAAGAGTGTGGATATCTAAAAGTGAATCCGCTCGATATGGATAAGACAAAAAAATATAAGAGATTCGATAATCATCCAAAGGTTCGTAAACATGTTGAATGTAAGATTGTTCCTATCAAAAAAGGTGGTACGAGAGCTCTCGCAAATTCTCAAAAATCTGAGGATTAAGAAATTTACCTATTAGTAAAAATCCCTCCAGTCGGAGGGATTTATTTACAATGATTTCTTTTAAAAAGGGACGTCTTCAATAGATACTTTTTCTTCTTGAGGGGGGATAGAGGTATGAACAGGTGGTTCTTCATCATGAGAGAATTTTTGTACATCACCACTATTATCAGATCAGCTTCATTTTGGCGTGAGCATGATCATTTGTTCTCCTACGATCTCAGTCTTGTATTTTTTCTGTCCAGACTGATCTTCCCAGGATCGTGTTTGTATTCTTCCTTCAAGGTATACTTTGTGTCATTTTTTGATGTATTGCTCAGCTATTTCAGCGAGTTTACCAAAAAGAGCAATGTTATGATATTCGGGTATATCTTGCTGTACGCCAGCGCTATCAGTGTATCTTCTGTTAGTAGCGATAGAGAAATTAGCAACTCGTTGACCGCTTGGGAGAGCGCGTACTTCTGGATCGGCTGTCACATTTCCGATGAGTTGTGCTCTATTGAGTGAGTACATACGTGATGAGTAAAAAATAAGTATTCTGATTATACCTCCTTTTTTTATGAGACAAGCATGGTCACTAGGAAAACATTTTTTTTGTGTATACTACAATCATAGTAAATATGGCCCGAACAAAGAAAAACGCACTTTGAATCTCCCGAACAACTCAAACCATGATAATTGGTTTTGTTTTAATTTTTGGTTCGATATTAGTCTTTTTCGCTCAAAAATCGTATCTCGAAAATACCCTTTCACCACTATTTGGTGAACACTTCCGTTGGTTCTTTTCTCCTATTGCTCTCTTGGTTGGCTTACATATGGTTTTTGGTAAGAGTACATTTGACCTGCGGAGAGGACTTGGGCTGCTTTTTTTCTGGATATCGAGTGTTTCACTATGGAGTTACCTTTCAGAGAAGAAAAATCTTTTCTTTGATATTCATGAAGACCTTATAGCGTGGTTCGATGTGATCCCATCTGTAACGTTATTATTTGGTTTCTTGTTTTTTTCTTTGTACTTACTTTTTCATGTTTCTTATAGAAAAATCCTGTCTCAATTTGGCCAGGCAAGCACGTATGCGTATCAGAAACAAGTAGAAATGCTCAATGCTATTTCAGAGAATATCCGAGAAAAACAGGAAAAATGAATTGATCTTGGGCATGAAAAACGTCTTCAGGAAAGAAGCAAAGAACTTGAGCACAAGATAGAAAAATTGTGAACAAAAAATGAAGATGCACAGGCGGGATCTTTCTTTGAGAAATTCAAGAAAAAATGATCTTCTACGCCACAGGTATATTCTCAGTGATGAAGGTCAAAAGATGTCGCCCCTGTCAAAATTCCTATAATTACAAAAAATATTTCTGAAAAACATGCTGATATAAAACTCTTTCACGGATCGTGGAAATATCCAAAAACTGATTTACTGAGTCATCATCAGAAAAGTGCCCCTCTTACTCGTGAAGAGATAGAGCTTCAATCTGCCATTATCGAAAAAACCTTGCTACAATTTCGTATAGAAGTGCATATGGCATGATATGAGGTTTGACCAACAGTGACGCAGTATAGATTGAGACCAAGTGAAGGGACGAAACTCAATAAAATTGAATCTCTCAAAAAGGATCTTACATTAGCACTCAAGGCAAAAAATATTCGTATTCAGGCACCTATTCCATGATTGGGTCTTGTTGGAATAGAAGTACCGAATGATAGAAGAGATGTTGTGAGTCTTCGCGAAATTGCTGAAAGCAACGTCTTTTCTCGACACCATTCTCGGTTGGCTCTCTGTGTTGGTTCTGGAATTGCAGGAGATCCCGTGGTATCTGATCTGAGAGATATGCCGCATCTCTTGATAGCTGGACAGACATGATCGGGAAAGTCCGTTGGTATGAATGGCTTTTTAATCTCTCTTCTTTTGAGAAATTCTCCTGCTGAACTGCGCATGATTATGATTGATCCAAAGCGCGTTGAATTGGGCGTATATAATGGTATACCACATCTCCTTGCTCCAGTGATCAACCATCCAGAGAAAGCCCTGAACGCTCTCAAGTGGTGCGTGGCCGAGATGATTCGACGGTATGATATATTGACAGAGGCTCGTGCACGTAATTTATCTGAATATAATTTGAAAGTTTCTCCCTCAGAAACTCTTCCAGCAATCGTCATTGTGATTGATGAATTGGCTGACCTTATGATGAGTGGTAATAAAAAAGATGTCGAAAATGCTATTGCGCGAATCGCACAAATGGCTCGAGCCGTTGGTATGCATTTGATAGTTGCAACGCAGAGACCTTCTGTGGATGTTATAACGGGTCTTATCAAGGCAAATATCCCCAGCCGTATAGCCTTTACTGTTGCATCACAGGTCGATTCTCGCACTATTTTAGACCGTATTGGTGCTGAAGATCTGCTGGGCAGGGGAGATATGCTCTACGCTCCGAGTGGTTCCATGGAGCCTGACAGAGTCCAGGGCGTTTTAGTGAAAACTGAGGAAGTGGAATCTATCATACATTTTATAAAAATGCAGGTAACCCCTGAGATGGCAGCGAATATGTATGATACGACTATTCTGGAATGACAAAAGCATCAATGACCTGGGGATATTGATGGCGATGGAGACGCCGATGAAGATGATGACGCTATTATACAACAAGCCGTTGAGGTGGTGCGCTCTACGGGGAAGGCGTCTACCTCTTTATTGCAGAGAAGATTGAAACTTTGATATGCTCGAGCCGCTCGCGTTATGGATGCACTGGAAGAGATGTGAGTTGTTGGGCCTGCTGATGGAAGTAAGCCAAGAAATGTCTATTAGCTGGAGTTGCTTAGTTTTTTGAAGGAGTCATTTTTTTAGATCGGAGAAGTTCTTTGCGAGCTTCTAGACTTATTTTTGATATCTCATCTGTTGCTTCATCCGTTACTGTGGTTTCCTCTTCTCCATCCGATGTTATTGGATCAAGAACGGCACTCGACAGAGATGCTTCCGCAATATCAGGTGTTTCAATTTTCTCAATCTTTTTTTCAATGCCAAAATATCGAAAAATAGAACCATTAAGAAGATCTATAAAACGATCAGTTGTGTTAGTCATGAGAGTGGTAACAATAAGTATACCGCTGATGGCAATGATCCAGACAAATAAACGAGCAATTTGTATTGATGCGTCCACTATAATATCAACGAATTTTAAAACTCCCTCAAAACAGAGACGGATTAAATTGAGTATTTTATCAAATGTACTCTGTGCTACTGGTGCTTTCTCATCTCCGTGAGTTGTAAGAAATATCGGGTGTATTTGGCGTAAAATTGCCTCTTTTTCATTCTGGCTTATATCAGCTCACATCGTTCCTGTCCCCATGATTCATGTTGAGGTCTTATTCTCTGTGAAGAGAGTCTGACTATTTGATACTTCTACCATAGTATCAGGTTATTCTATTTTTTATCGTTTTGCAAATATTTCTCCTATCCTCTTTGCCATTTTCCCATATTTCCTCTCTTCCAAGACATTGAGTAATACCGTTCGAAGTTGATCAAGATAATCTTTTTCTAGAAAAACACGATTTCTAACATGTATTTTCATACCTGGCTCGAGTCATGCTACATCGTGCCAGAGGCTGTGATTTTTTTTGCGAATCGCTCGCTCGGTCATGATAAAACGACCCCCAATTTTTTCATAGGTGTCACCTTCCTGGACTATATACTGTTTCCATCGTGCCTTGTAGACCAATACATTCAGCGAACCGAACACGGAGGCAAGTAATATGATAGCGGCTCATGCAAAGATCTTTGCTCCTGTTGAGAATATTTGAACGATACTTTTCTCCTTCATAGTCATTGTTTCTGTTGTAGAAATGACTTCATTCTGGTACCGACAATCTACGCTACAAAATGAGTATTTTCCATTATTGATACCGTCATCACAAATCTCTTCTCCCTCTATTGAGCCATTTCCACAAACTTGATTTGCTCAGTCGGGGAGAGTTTTTGGTACTCTTGCAAGAAGAGAGAGGGGAACATAGGAATATTCGTTGAATTCTATGGAATATCATTTTTCTATGAGAGAGAGGAGGGCATTTTCAGAAAGAACTTGTTCATTTATGTTGTTTCCAAGATCTGTTGCATTGACACCAGCAGAGCTAA
>CAYPRD010000016.1:0-24628 GCA_964413195.1 uncultured Candidatus Peribacteria bacterium | reverse complement strand
TCTGGATTTGCTCGATGACTGAAGTTTTCAGTTATGGCGTAAGTCTAGGCTCTTCTCTCTGAGGCGCTTATTTTCTTACATTTTTTTATGATTTCAGGTATCCGCGATCGCGATATTAATGCGATCAAACCAGTCAGCAAAACCTATACTATTGCTGGCAAGAATTATACATTCGAGACAGGACGGTTTGCTCTCCTGATCGATGGTGCTGTCACGATAAAGGACGAACTCGGACATCTTTTGCTGACGACTGCCGGCGTCAATAAAACCCCGAAGGATGGTGTGGATTTTTTTCCTCTTACCGTGGATTATCAAGAACGTTTTTATTCAACTGGAAATATTGGCGGTGGACGTTTTAACAAACGCGAAGCTCGTCCAAGTACAACAGCTATTTTAACAAGCCGTCTCATCGATCGACCAATTCGTCCGATGTTCCCAAAAGGCACGATCAATGAGGTACAAATCATCCCCACTATCTATTCTGCTACTGGTAAGCAAGACTTTGGTGTCTGGGGTATAACTGGAGCAAGTATCGCTCTCCAATTGGCTGGCTTACATGAATTCGAGGGACCAGTATCTGGTGTTCGTCTCGCAGTCATGGAAGATGGAGGAATGATTTTTGATCCCACATTTGAAGAAGTGGAAAAAGCTCTCTATGAACTCGTTGTAGCTGGTACTGATGGCATGATTACGATGGTAGAAATGGGCGGGAAAGAAGCAAGTGAAGATATGGTAATTCGTGGCTTCGAATACGCACAAAAAATACTTGCTGACATGAGCGATGCTCAGAAAGATTTTGTCTCTCTTGTACATGCAGCGTATCCAATTCCTTCTCTGACTCTTGCAAAAGCTGAGGGTATCCCCGGCTTAGCAGATAAGGTATACGCACATCTTACAGAGGAAAAAATAGAATCCTTGTACGATCTCGGAAAAATGGATTTTCACCACAAACTTGAAGAACTCATCGATGAAATAAAAACTACTCTTGGATACAAAGAAGATACAGAGGAGCTCAACGGTAATGAAATCGGAGAAGCTGTATACAGCTATGTAAAAAAGATCATGCGAAAAAACGTGGTTACACAAGGCCGTCGTCTCGATGGTCGAAAAGCTGATGAAGTACGTCCTATCAATTGTGAAGTCGCTCTCCTTCCTCGTACACATGGCTCAGGACATTTCCGTCGTGGTGTGACATCCGTTCTCTCTATCGCTACTCTCGGTGGACCGCTGGATAATGAGCTCGTCGAAGGTATGTACGAGGAGTACGAACGTCGCTATATGCATCACTACAACTTCCCTCCTTACTCAGTTGGCGAAGTCCGTGCTATGCGCGGAGTCGGTCGTCGTGAAGTCGGCCATGGAAATCTGGCTGAAAAAGCACTTGTCCCAGTCCTCCCAACACAAGAAGAGTTTGGGTATACTGTCCGTGTCGTTTCTGAAGTGCATACATGTAATGGTTCCAGCTCGATGGGTTCCGTCTGTGGATCAACTCTTGCTCTCATGGATGCTGGTGTCCCCATTAAGGCTCCTGTCTCTGGTGTTGCTATGGGAATGATTTTTGACGATGAGACAAAAAAATACGTCATTCTCTCCGATATCCAGGCTCAAGAAGATTTTCTCGGTGATATGGACTTCAAGGTAGCAGGTACCAGACAAGGTATCACGGCACTCCAAATGGATACAAAGATTGATGGTCTTACACTCAATATTATCAAAGAAGTCTTTACTCAAGCGAAGGGCAGCCGAGAAACTATTATGCAGGGCATGCTCAGTGCTCTCGAGAAACCTCGCGCAGATGTCTCTCCCCTTGCTCCCGCTCTGATTTCTCTGCGAATCCCAGTTGATAAAATCTGAATGGTTATCGGCAAGGGCGGCGAAACGATCCAAGCAATGCAAAAAGATTTCGCAGTAGAGATCTCTATCGCTGATGACGGTGTCGTGGTCATCACGGGACTCAACAAAGAACAATGAGAACAAGCAAAGAAAGCCATCGAAAATATCGTTCGTGATATCGAGGTCGGACAAGAATTTGACGGTACAGTAGTGAAAATTTTGGAGGGAGTAGGTGCCATCGTCGATCTTGGAGGCAGTAAGTCTGGCATGATCCATATCAGCAAGCTGTCTGATAAACGTATCGCTCGCGTCGAAGATGTGGTCAATACTGGAGACAAAGTCAAAGTAAAAGTCATCCAGGTTGATAATGAAAAAGGAAGGATTGGATTGCAAAAGATATAAACAATACCTCTGGTCAAACAAATAATCTTGAAATAAAGGCCTTATAAATACAATGCTTTGATGCTGGATTGAACAGAGCTCTATAAAGAAACAATCAAGAAACTCCGAGGTACAACGCTTCTCGTGCGCGATGAAAAAAAACAAAACCCTCGTGATTTTATTGTGGCTACTCATGGACCAGCACTAACGCGAGCAATCGAGGAAAACCCATCAATTGTGAACTATATCGGGATTTACCGAGTCAATTGTTCTCATTTATGAAAAGAGACAGATCTGAACATGCTCGGGGAATACCTCAGAGCACTTCATCTATCCGTCCCTATTTTGATAGATCTGCAAGGACCAAAACCACGTATTCATGAAGTCATGCCGGGGACAAGTAGTATACCGGTGAAAATCGGAGACAGATTTGAAGTGACCTATGAGGACCATGACTCTGAAAATCGATTTTGTAAAGCATGAAGACTCAAGGTCTGCTTTCCAGAAATAGTTGAAGTTATGGAAGTGGGAGATATCGTCATATTTGACGATGGGAAAATGACAGCTATCGTCCGAGAAAAATGAGAAAAAATCAGTACCATCGAATGTAGTGAGATTCTGAGTGGAGAGGAGCTATTTTTTCTCGGAGGTCGAAAATGAATATGCGTACGAAATAAACCTCTTGGGATAGAATGTATCACTGATCATGACCGAAAAAGTGTAGAATTTTCCCGGGATATTCTCGGTTTTGAATACGTAGATAATATCATGGTGTCCTATTTTAGCACCCCTGGTGATATAGAGCATTTTGTGAAAATAATTCGTGATGAATACGGCTACACGGGAAATCTCGGAGGGAAATTTGAAACACCACATGCTGTCTACAACATTGATAAGATCCTTGAACTACATTATCTTACTCTTGCAATGTTTGGACGATGAGATTTGCGCGTCGAGATGGATCCTCGGGCACTAAAAAACATGCACGATATTCAAGTACATTTCTTCACTTCTTGCGAAAAACACAGGGTTGAATCCATTTGCGCAACAGGATTTCTCGAGAGCATGATCACAAAAGATGGGACAGTGACAACTACAGAAATGAACGATATGCACATATCGGTTCTCTCTGGTGCAGATCATCTCATGCTTTCCGGAGAATCTACCTATTGAGCACAGGCAGCAGCATGTGTAAAGCTAGAAACTGAAGTACAAAGAACAACACAGGAACAGATACAATCCGGAAAAATAGCAAAAAAAGTTCTTCCCTCCACTCCCCTCTCAGAGCTTCTCTATATTCAATAAAATATTTTATATAATTTATTATTATATGTAAAAATATTTGTCAACTATGTTTTCTTCGTGCTCGCAAAAAATGCTTATACTTCGCAAATACTATGTCAATCTTTACACGTTTCTTTGGCGATCCAACCATCGCAGTTCTCCGTTGATACCAGAAAGATCTTCAAAAAATAAAAAAAATTGAAGAGGACTATAAAAAGACACTTCTTACTCTGGAAAGTATTCAGTCTAAAAGCCAAGAACTCAAGTCACAATTTGAAAGCATTCGAATCCGGTACATCACAGAACGTGACACCATAGAAAATCTCGATCTCGATTTACCAGAAAAATCAGAACGACGACAAAGAAATATAAAACAGTATCGGGAAGAACGCGAAAATTTAATACAAAATATTCGCTTTGAAGCGTGTGCTCTCCATCGACGGGCAGCTGAAATTATCTATGGACAAGAATTCACATTACCAGATGGAACAAAGAAGGTATGGAATATGATCCCCTACGATGTTCAGATATTAGGAGCCCTTACTCTCAATGAGGGAAACATAGCAGAAATGAAAACTGGTGAAGGGAAAACGCTTGTTGCTACTATCGCGGCATATCTCAATGCCCTATCTGGTGATCCTGTCCATATTGTCACAGTAAACGAATACCTGACAAAACGCGATTCGCAAGAAATGAGCATCATATATAGTGCTCTTGGTATGACTGTATGAACTATTCTCAACAGCCAATCACGCGAAGAAAAAAAGAAAAATTATCAATGCGATATCGTGTATGTTACCAACACAGAAGCAGGATTTGATTATTTACGAGATAATATGGCTCAGAGTATAGCTGATCAGGTGATGTCTCAGAGGTCTTTTGCGATAGTAGACGAAGTGGACTCCATTTTGATTGATGAGGCAAGAACGCCGTTGATAATCTCTGCACCCGACAATGAACCGACTTCAAAATATATAAAATTTGCACAAATAGCACAAAAGCTATGACATCCAGAACATTATAGTATTGATGAGAAAACAAAAACTGTTGCTCTTACGGAGGATGGTATAGAGAAAATTGAAAAAACTCTGTGAGTAGAAAATATATTTGTATCCGAACACTACAATGATCTTCACCATATAGAAAATGCTCTCCGGGCAAAAGCGTGTTATACACGCGACATTGATTATCTCGTTCGTGGTGATGATATTATGATTATCGATGAGCACACCGGTCGTGTTATGGAAGGAAGAAGATTTAGTCATGGACTTCACCAAGCATTGGAAGCAAAAGAAAATGTCACCATTCAACGCGAAAGTAAAACGCTCGCCAACATCACATATCAAAACTTCTTCCGTCTCTACGACAAGCTTGCCGGTATGACTGGTACAGCAAAAACAGAAGAAGAAGAATTTCAAAAAATCTATGGTTTAGACGTCATACAGATCCCAACGAATCGTCCGATGATTCGTCAGGATAAACCAGATCTCCTCTTCAAAAACGAACAAGGAAAATTTGCCTATATAGTAAAAACTATTGAAAAAATCCACGAAACTGGCCAACCTATTCTGGTCGGTACCGTCTCCGTAGCAAAATCTGAATATCTCTCAGATCTTTTAACTAAAAAATGAATCAGACACGAAGTACTCAACGCAAAGCAGGATGCGCGAGAAGCGGATATTGTCGCACAGGCATGACAAAAATGAGCTATTACTATAGCAACCAACATGGCTGGCCGATGAACAGATATCAAATTAGGACAATGAATAGCTGAGCTCGGGGGGCTCGCAATACTTGGTACTGAAAAACATGAGACCAGGCGTATTGATAATCAGCTCCGAGGACGATCTGGACGACAAGGTGATCCTGGAATGAGTCAATTTTTGATATCACCACACGATGATATTATGCGTATCTTTGGCTGAGATAAACTCTTTTCGATGTTTAACTCACCCTTCTTTGCGAGCTTACCAGATGATGAGCCTCTCATACAAAGCAGAACTCTCACAAAACGTATCACCGCTATACAAAAACAAGTAGAAGGAAGGCATTTTGACATGCGAAAACATGTTTTGGAATACGACGATGTCATGAATCAACATAGACTCATTATTTATGGAAGACGGCAAAAGATCTTGGAAGATTTTGAAAAACAGGATGTACGAAATTCTGATATCGATCTCCAGGTAGATACTATTCTCAAAAATGAGTCAGAAAGAACCACCATGAAATTTGAAAAAGAAGGAACAATCGAGAGAGATGAACTTCAGGAAGAAGTCAGTAGTATCCTCGGTGAACCCTGGGCTACCACGTCGAACAGGAAAGAAGAAATACAAGAAGAAATACTCATCGTTTTCCGCAGAAAACTTGCATCAATACGAGCGCTTTTCCAAGAGAGAAATTTTGATCACTTCCAGCGAGAAGTATATCTTGCAGCAATCGATCAATTATGGATGGAACATATAGAGAAAATGGCCGACCTGCGGGAAGACGTTGCTTTTGAGGGATATAATCAAAAACAACCGCTCCTCGTCTACCAAGAAAGGGCATATGAAAATTTTATGAATATGCTCGATGCTCTCGATTATCGAGTCATGCGTGGGCTCTTCGGAGCAAATTCAAGCACACAAGTGCATCAAGTAGAAATACCACTCGACGATATACAGGCACCCACTTCAGCGAACTCTCACCCCCTTCTGAGACAAAAAGGAGATGGAGACAGTGGTATCAAGGTGATCCGTATAAAATAAAAATAAGAAAGTCAATATTTTTGCAGAGTATCTGTGCCCAGGAGACTTGGAAAGAAAAATGGGATATGCTAGCATGTTCTCATGGAAATAAAACAAAATAGCATCTCGGAACAGAACGGCCTTTTGATACTTGCGTGCGTTTGAGTCCTTGATGAAACGACATCACCAGCGATATTCTGAAGCATTCTCAAGTATGCTAAAGATTCCCCTCGGGTAGTCGTTTTTGATCTCACGCACGTAGAAGGAATCAAAACACCATTCATCAGCGGAGTTTTGGAAATGAATAAGTATCTTCAGAAGAATTGATGAGGCATACTTATCGTCCCTTGAAAAATGGGCGACGTACTCTGAATAACTGGTGTGAAAGATGTCACCGTGATGGTAGAAGATTTAGAAAAAGCCCATTTTTATGCCTCTCAACATTTCCCTCATGTTCTGGACTTTGTTCAAGAACAGAAGCAAAAAAAGGCTATAGAAAATGCCCTTTCTCAAATAAACGATGAATTGAAAAACTGGCAATTCTTTTCGGACACAGAAAAAAAACAAATTGAGATAGAAAAAGTCTTGGAATATGGAATCAAATCCCGAGCATCCGATGTTCATATAACAGCAGGGAAAACGATTGCCTTTCGGATTGAAGGAGTTTTGATCAAGATGGAAAATGAACCAAAGCTCACCAAAGATCATATGGATCAAATCAAGAAACAAGTTTTGTGAAAGCATCCAGATATCTTGGAAAAATTAGATAAAACTCATGATGTTGATTTTGGATATATCACAGAGAAAGATCACGTGTCTTTCCGTGTAAATGGGGCATGGTCAATGGAAAACCTCAATTTTACATTTCGAAGAATTGAGCAAACGGCAAAAAGCATTGAAGAACTCGAACTCCCTCAGGCAGTAGCAAAATTTCTCACAGCAAAACAGGGGCTTATTTTAGTTACTGGGCCAACAGGATCATGAAAATCGACCACACTCGTTGCACTACTCGAAGAAATCAACAAAACACGCTGAGAAAATATTATTACCATAGAAGATCCTATTGAATTCCTCTTCGAAGATAAAAAATCTATTTTTTATCAGAGAGAAGTCGGGAGAGATACTCATTCATTTGTTGCGGCAATCCGAGCTGCAATGCGTGAAGATCCTGATATTGTCATGGTAGGAGAAATGCGTGATACTGATACAGTTGAAGCCGCGCTCAATCTGGCGGAAACTGGCCATCTGGTTTTCTCAACGCTCCATACCTCGTGAAGCGTCCAAACCATTAGTCGTGTTGTTCAATTTTTTAACCCAGAACAACAGAGACAAATATTTACACGCTTAGCAGACAGTCTTTTGGGCGTTCTTTCTCAGAGGCTTGTTCCTCGTCGAGATGGGAGTAATAAACGTGTGGCCCTTTTTGAGCTCATGATTGTAAACAGCGGAATCAAGAATCTTATTCGTTCTGGTGACCTTGCTCAAATAGATAATGCTATCCAAATGTGACGCGGCGAAGGAATGCTCCCTATGTATATACATGCACAAGAATTAGAGAAGAAAGGTATCATCCATCGTGATGACTACATAGGATTCTTTACCAATCAAGATATATAAATATGAAAGTATCCGCTCTTATTCCTCATATCCTTTTCTGCAGCATAGCGCTCATAATTCATAACGTCGGAGCGCAGTGAGTGGTGGGAGTTCTCCAAAATGGCAACGAATTACGCCAAAATTCGATCATACAACCAGATGGTGGAGATTTTATATTCTCCATGAGAGAATTAGCTATCACCCTCCTCCGAGCTATACGTATTGCCCTCAATGGTATCGCCCTCTTGGCCCTCCTCTATGTTGGCTACCTTTGGGTAACAAGTATGGGAGAAGAAGAAAAGCAATCAGATGGAAAAAATAGAATTCTTCTCATTATTATAGGACTTTTCCTGATTAATGTTCCCGAACTTATCTATACCGTTATTACTGGAAGTAGTTATCTCGAGGATGGATTTGGGAGAAAAGTATGATCTGTCTCAAATCGTGACCCAGGAGGAAGTTTTAATGAATGATCCCTCGATCGCTGTAATTATTTTTTCTGTCCTCAAAATTTCTGGGGGAATGGAAGCATGATAGCAATCGTGAAATTCTTTGAGATAATCATGATTGCTACCGCAGTTGTCATGTTTACCTGGTGAGGATTTACCATGTTGTTCCGTGGTAACGACGAAAACACATCGTCAACAGCAAAAATGCGTCTTGTATACGGAGTAATTGCTCTTGTTATTGTGTGATTTATTGAATCTATTTATCGAGCCGTATTCTTTGGTGGCGGGATCAATGCTTCTCGAGTTATGAATATATTGGTTACCGTAGCAAATTTCTTCTTATTTATAGGAGGAATCATAGCTATTATATATATTATTATTGGTTGATACTTTTATATTACTTCTGGTGGAAATGAAGAAAGAGCTGACCGTGGGAAACGGATTCTTCTCTACACATTTTTTGCCACTATTCTCCTTCTTCTTTCCTACACATTTCTCGTAGAAATTGTGGGTCTTAACCTCCTCTAGTATGAAAAAGTTACTCCTCTTTATTACCCTTTTTATCTTTCTGCCACTCTATGCAGCACAAGATGATATACCATCAGGACTACTCGGCCCAAATCTAAACATAACAACATATACAAGCGAACCATGCTGAATTGCGGGAGAAGAGGGTGGGGTTGGATTTTTGGGAAACAATAACCAAATGGCACGATATAAATGCAATGTTTCAGCATCGACGGGATTTGTTGATTTTATATCCAGTATTTATAAGTATATATTTTTCATCTGTCTCGTCCTGGGAGTTTTATTCTTAGTCGTGATGGGTATCGGAATATCTGTGTCATGAGTAGGTTCAGAAGAGCTCAAAAATAAAGCAAAAGAGAAGATATGGGATATATTTTGGGGGCTTTTCTTTTTGGCAATGGTCCCCTGGATTCTCAAAACAATTGCTCCTTTCTTTTTTAAGTAAGTTATTCCTGAAAATCCAAAACCACTTCGTGGTTTTCGGCATCATTCACACGTCATTCATGGAGTCAGCCAATACAGGAAAGAAACTGATCTGGCTCAGTATCAATAAGTTTTTCTCAAAAGCGATTCTGCACAAGATATTCCCCACCGGAACGAACTCGACAGGCACAGGTGGTACAAGCTCCTGCACGACACGCAAATGGGGAATCTATACCCTTTCTTTCACATTGCTCTGTAATAGAAAGTTTTGAATCCCCGACAAAGGTATGCCACTGTCCAGAAATATCACGAACCTTGAGAGTAATCATACCTGACACTATACAAAAATCTTGCATTTCGCAATATTTTTGTATTATGTCGGCTGTTGGGAGTCTCATACGAGACGCTCGCACCAATATTTCATTATTTTTCAATTATGCCACGAGGCAAAAAATACACAGCCGCTCTTAAATTTATAGAGCCGGGAAAACTCTATTCTGTGGAAGAAGCAGTAGCGCTACTCGAGAAAACAAATTATGTTAAATTTGATCCAACAGTCGAGATACACTTTCGTCTTGGTATCGATCCAACAAAAGCAGATCAAATGATTCGTATGGGTATGACACTTCCCCACGGAACTGGTAAGGCAATAAAAGTAGCCGCATTTACTGATGGTGGAGATGAAAAAGCACTTATTAGTGCTGGAGCCCTTGTTGCTGGTGGAGATGACCTCGTCACTGGTATAGAAAGCGGATCGATCCCTCTTAATTTTGATATCGCTATAGCTACGCCGGCTATGATGAGAAAAATGGGAAAGATAGCAAAAGTTCTCGGGCCAAAAGGTCTTATGCCAAACCCAAAATCTGGTACAGTTGGTGATGATCTGTGAGCTATTTTAAAAGAACTCAAGTGAGGAAAATTTGAAGTCAAAAATGATAAACAAGGTGATATCCACGGAGTTTTTGGGAAACTTTCATTTGGATCAAAAAAATTAACCGAGAATCTCGAAAATTTCATCCAACATGTTAGAGAAGCACGTCCATCAGGATTAAAATGAACCATTACATTTATAGAGGGCATCTATGTGTGTACTGCCATGGGGCCATCAGTACCGGTCAAGGCCTAATACACTCTCTCCCCTACGCTCCCTTTCCTTGGGAGCGTTTTTGAAATATCAAACCTCAAACAATAGCCAGGATAGCAAGAAAAAGTATCTTTCCGGGTCAAGTCTGGGGAAGTCGATCAATAGGCACTGGTGCCTCATATTTTTCATCAACAGGAGTATTTGTTACCAATGGGTCTCACAAAACTGAAAGAGAGTCAGGAGCAGGTGCCACATAAGAGATTCTCAGTGGAATTTTATTTTCTGCAGGAAAATCAGCTCCAGACTGAGAGATAACTTTTTTAAGTCCTAATTCATATATTTTTTTTGCATCAAATTTCCCTTTGACCGTGATAACAAGATTTCTCATGTCTTCGTTATGGGTAGTCACTTTAGTGATAGTTTTGATCTTTTTTGATCCAACTTCCATAAGGGAAAACTGACTTTTTTGGGGATTGATTGGGTGTGTAAATCGTATTTCTATCGTGTGATCATTGGTTGTGCGAGGTTCTCAAACGACATTAAAAAGAACTGTTTTATACGTTTTCACGTGAAGTGGGAGAGTTTTACTAATTTCTTTTCCGAGCGCGTTATATCATCGAACAATCAATGTATACTCCGTTCCAGGGGTTAAATCTTTGAGGTCAAACTGGTTCGTATCAATAAAATCCGTATCAAAGAGTGGCTCTGGAACCTCTTTTGATAAAAGTGTACTCTCATCATAAAACACTTTATATTTTGTTGCCCCCTCCATTGTATCCCAGGAAATAGAGGTACTCACGTCCGAAATATGACGAGTATAGAGTATATTTCATGATGTCTCAAGAGCGAAACAAGCAGAAGCTATTGCCAGAAAAAAGAGAATGATTACTCTGTACATAAATAGTTGTTATATTTACACGGTACCAAAAAAATGTCGCAAAAACAAGATAAAAAAAGCATGTTCTCGGGTTTCACTCTTGTCGAAATCATGATTGTCATTGTAATAATTACCATACTTTTCCAATTATGAAATATTTCGTGACTCTTCAAAACTCGCGAAAGAGGACACATTGAGGAAATAACTGCAAGCATGGTAGGGTACCTAGAAGAAGAAAAAACAAATGCACTTCTCGGTAAGATGCACGAAGGAAATATCGTCCGAAAAAGAATTATAACAATAACAACAAACCCTGATGAAATAACAATAAAAACAGAGGTTAATCTTGCCAAAGATAACGAATCCTCTGTTCTTCAACAACACGAAAAATCCTGGAAAATGAATCGCCTCAATACAAAATGGTATAGCTGTCCTGGAGAAACCCAGATCAGTGGTATCACAGAGTGGAAGACCTATTTTACACAAACAGAAATACTCTTCTGAGCTCCTCACGAGGGAGAAAAACACATCATATTACAACTCGAAAAAGATGGACTTTTTCGTGAAGTACATCTTGACCGTCGAACTGGTCTAACATTCGAACGAATAGCTCAAGATACCGTCTCGTGTGATTAATATAATTGTATGAAAATAATTCTCTTCTCTCTTGGTTTGATACTCTCTGTCTGGGTAAGTATCGCTGTATATCCTCCGGTAAATAATTTTGTCACCGGTATACAAAAAGTCTACCTACAAAGTAAAGCAATAGAGCGTACCATCGTACAGAAATCGTGAAATACCATAAACACTATTACGGATGCCTACAAAGAAATATCACGTGTTTTTGGAAAAGAAGTAGCACAAGAAACAGCAAAAATAGAAGTCATCGATCCAACGAGAAGTTGAGAATCAGACCCAATAGAACAATTCTTTTCACACAATATTGCCCTCTGGATATCTGTTGGTTGTGGGCTTCTGACCCTGAGTATTTATATGAACATACTCACATTTATCGCCTTTTTTCTCAAGCCGATAACTTTTTTTATGAAAAAATAATGGCACCTACGCTCGTCCGAGGTATTCGTAGCTACGACTATCAACACGAACTTTTTCTCCTTGTCAGATAAAGAGGGGAACTTTTATCTCCAATCCTGTATTCAGTGTTGCTGGTTTCAAATTATTAGAAGCGCTATTTCCTCTTTCTCCTGGTGGCGTTTCAACAACTTCTAAGACAACAGATGGCTCTATCTGAACATTGATAGGGTTTCCGTCCCAAAACATAACAGTTGCCTTGTCTCACTCAACAAGAAAATATTTTTTATCACCAATCACGTCAGCAGAAATAAAATAACTGTCGAATGTTCCCGTGTCCATGAAGTGATACGCAGAGCCATCAAAATACTGATAATCAGCATTTTTCATCTGAATATCAGCTGGTTCTACTTTATCAACAGCATGAAATGTAGCTTGCATACTTTTCCCATTTAAAAGATTTACAATAGTGCATTTTTCCATGCCCTTTCACATAGCTACTTTGAGGTGCTCAGAACGCACAACTTCGTATGGTTGCCCATCCATAATAATACGTTTCCCAACTTTCAGTTCTTCCATGCTTGCCATACGATCTTTTTAGAAATAAACCAGCAGATAATACAGAAAACCTTGAAAAGGCAAGTCTAGGAATGTTTTTTGAGGATCTTGTTTACTTGCGATTCCAGGGCACGTACATGCCTCTCAGTATCAGAGGAATGTGGGAGATATCAGAGCTCATGGACGATTTTATTACGTTCTTTATGAGCATCCCAGACAGACTGATCAAGGGAATGTTTTTCCTGATAAAGCTGCATTTTTTGTGCAAGAGTCCCTGTGTAGCCCAGCTCTGAAAGAATCTTATCAAGAATCTTATCATACTCTACGATCTGTTCAGGAAGAGAAAGTCGCGAAACTGTACTGCCTATATATCCTGTTATTTGGGTAAAAAAACGCTCAGTAATCTTCTTCACTTTACGTTTTAGCCACCACAAAACCACAAACACGAAAAGAACCGAAAGTAGCAGAAGTACGCCGATAACAATAATAATTTCCATGTGTTAAAGAGAAATTTTCTCAGGAACTTTTAAGCCGGTAAAAAATTCATCAAACTCTTCCTGCAACATTTCCTGTTTTCGTAGCAGAACAGCGGATATCTTTTCGTGTAAATCTTTGTTTTTCTGAATAATCTTTTTCGCTCGTTCATAGGCTTCTTGGAGAAGTTTTCTGACCTTCATATCAACAACATTTTTCGTTTCTTCAGAGATATCAACGCCATCCTCTACGACTCCAAGATGGTTACCATCAACGGTACGTCCAGCAATATTTTCTAACCCGATCTCACTATCAAATCCGTAGCGAGTTACCATAGATCGTGCAATATCCGTTGCGCGCTCAATATCAGATGAGGCACCGGTTGTAATATATTCTGACCCAAAAAATATTTCCTCCGCTGCTCGACCACCAAAATACACTGCAAGCTCATCAAGCATCTTTGCTTTAGTAACATAGGTCCTATCCTTTTCTGGCAAGAACCACGTAACTCCTCCAGCAGATCCACGAGAGATAATTGAGATTTTGTGCACTGGATCAGAGTGTTGTGTCATTTTTCCTACTAAGGCATGTCCCACTTCATGATACGCAGTGAGTTTTTGTTCAAACTCAGTCATAACATGCGATTTTTTGGTATTGCCCATAACAATTTTCTCTATACTCACCTGAAGCATATGTTGAGTGATTTCGTGGGAATTTTCACGACCAGCAAGTATGGCAGCTTCATTGAGGAGATTTTCGAGATCTGCCCCAGAGAAGCCAATCGTAGAACTAGCAATTTTTCGGAAATTCACATCGGAAGCCATAGGTTTATTGCGCGCATGGACCTCAAGAATAGCAATCCTATCTTCCAGATTTGGGAGATGAATGGTTACTTTTCTATCAAATCGTCCTGGGCGAAGGAGCGCTTTATCGAGAACGTCAGCTCGATTAGTTGCTCCCATAACAATAACGCTAGTATCATTGTCAAAACCATCCATTTCTGTCAGTATTTGATTGAGAGTTTGCTCACGCTCATCATGTCCTCCACCAAATCCAGTTGATCGTTTTTTTCCTATCGCATCAATCTCATCGATAAAAATAATAGATGGTGCGTGTGCTTTAGCTTCAGAGAAGAGATCCCGAACTCGAGCAGCACCAACACCGACAAACATTTCTACAAATTCTGATCATGAAATAGAGTAAAAAGGCACATTACTCTCCCCTGCTACGGCTCTGGCTAAGAGTGTCTTACCAGTTCCTGGAGGACCGACCATGAGGACTCAACGAGGGATTTTTGCACCAAGTTTTTTATATTTTTGAGGAGTCTTGAGGAAATCGACAAACTCCTGCAAGTCTTGTTTTTCTTCGGCAGAACCAGCGACATCAGAAAAAAGTATTTTTCCTTTTGTTGGTTCGTAACGCTTTGCTTTATTCTTGATGAAGCCCATCGGTCCTCATCCAGAATTTGCCATCATTCGACCCATCAGAAGAATAAACAGACCCAAAAAGAGAACCGTACCAATAATGGTAGGAGCTAGATCGGCCCAAAAATGCATGGACGATGTATCAATGATTTTTACTGCAGTACTATCCGAATTATCGATTGTAATGCCTATATCCTTGAGGCTGTCTTGCGAAGGAAGGATAGCTACTTCTGTCTGTGATGGTGGAGTCACAGCCGGAAATTGTAGAGGAGTCTCAGTGCTGGGTTGGCTGGGAGCGAGAGTGCCAATAATTGTTTGATCTCGAACCTCTATATTGACATATTTTGATGATTTATAGGACTGAACAAATTCAGATATGGTCACTTCCCGTGAAGTATCGAGTCCATTAAAAAGGTAAAAAATAGCACCTCAGAAAATAAGAGAAATCACCAGGAGTGAGGCAAGTGCAGAATATTTTTTCTTCTCAGGACGTTTGTGGGGTATTTGTCCGGGGGTTCATGCACTAGAAGTTTCACGAAATTTTTTCTTTTGCTGAGATTGAGTGAGGTCAGAATTTTTTGGTGGCATAGAGGAAAATAAAAAACACTCAGGAAGTATATGAAAAACTTCAGGTTTGCAAAAAAAGAAGAGTGCGTACAATTGCGCATAATATCATTTATTATGCAAGCAATAATTCTTGCTGGGGGCTACGGTACCAGACTCTATCCACTGACACTCAATATACCAAAACCGCTCATCGAAATAGGGGGGAAACCACTACTCGAATATTTAGTAGAAAAGCTCAGGAGATTACCACAGATAGACGACATATATATCGTAACAAACGAAAAATTTTTCGAAGTTATCACGCAGTGGTACAACAAGAAAAAATATCCGTGAATTACTCTTGTGAACGATGGGACTACCTCCAATGAAAATCGACTCTGATCCGTTGGAGATATACAGTTTGTCATTAAAAAATATGGTATTTCTGAGGATCTTCTAGTGATTGGAGGTGACAATCTCTTTGAAGATACATTATCGGAACTCATGGTTTCATTTGAGAAAAAAGGAAGTACGATTGGACTCTACGATGTGAATGATTTAGAGTTAGTAAAGAAATTCAATAACCTTACTCTCAACGAAGACAAGAGAATTATAGAGTTTATTGAGAAGCCCGACTCCCCCACATCAACACTCCATGCAACACTTATCTACATGCTGAAGAAAGAAGCCTATCCATATATTGAAGAAGTAATTCAAAAAGGACAAGCTGATCGGGCTGGCGATCTTATCGCATTCTTATGCAAAAAAATACCAGTATATGGTCAAAAAATAGAGGGAAAATGGTTTGATATCGGAAGTTTTGAACAATTACAAGAGGCAGAAAAATGGATAGATTTGAAAAAACAAAAATAATACAGTAGAATAGAGGCATGAACATTTCTATTCTCCATGCGATTGATATATTTGCCGTTTTTGTGGGGATGCTCGGTATCGGGGTCATCATGTTTGGCGTCGTGAGAGCCCTAAAAGCCTTTATAGCCCTCGAAATTGGCCTAAAACATAAAAAAAGAAATCACAATGCCATCCGCTACCAACTCGGTATATATCTCCTCTTAGGATTAGAATTCATGGTAGCCGCAGATATCATTGAGACCGTATTCAAACCCAGTTTAGAACAATTGGGAATTCTGGGTGGTATAGTCGTCATTCGTACTCTGCTCAATTACTTTCTCACGAAAGAACTTGAACAGATCAAAGAAGAAGTAGAATAGATGTATGGGGTATAACCACACGCAACTTTCTCATGACGATCTTTTTGAAAGAGAACGTCTGAAAAATATTGTCAACGACGGTCGTTTTAAGATAGCACTTTTCTGATCTGCACGTCTCAAAAAAGAAGATATCCTCTACGAAGAAATACGTAATTTTTCGTTTCAGCTTGCCAGTAAAAAATATGATCTTATTACTGGTGGATGACCAGGTGCCATGGAGGCAGCATCACTCGGCCACCATCTCGCATGTGAATGATGTGATGATAGCCAATCGATTGGTATCAATATAGAACTTCCTTTTGAACAAAAACCAAATAAATACCTTGATATCACTGAATCGGCAAGCACTTTTTCTGCGAGGCTTGATACTTTTATGGTGCTCTCTCATATGTTTGTGGTGACACCCGGAGGCATAGGGACGCTCCTCGAACTTTTCTATACTTGGCAACTCATGCAGGTAGGGCACATATGCCGAGCACCAATTATTTTAGTTGGGTCAGAATACGCGGATCTGAAAAAATTTATTCAAAAATCAGTCGTTGAACGCGGGTTTCTCTCAGAGCAAGAATCAGCTCTCGCGATACAAGTAGAAACATTTTCTCAAGCACACACCTTAATTGATGAAGCCTATAAGTGTTACGAAACACTCTGACCAAATGCCTGTGTCAATATTCAGCAATACATTGCAGGTGCCAAAGCTCTCGGTATTACATAGTTATTCTGCACGGAGCGTCTGAATCATTTTTTCCAATGGCTCCGTATATCCCCCACCCGTACTATTGATAACAAGGATATGGTTGATCTTGAGAGGAACAATATAGGTCAACCACCGAGAAGTTCCCAGAAACACTGGAAGAGAGTTGATGATAAATTGTGATGTACATCCAGGAGTTTGGCAGGTTTTAGTCGTTACCCATTTATTCATACCAACATTAAACGAGACAGTCGCATCTCAAAATTTTGCATCCCTATCAGTATATGAAGAACCCGCAAATTCTTTGATGGTAATCGTTTCTCCACGCATTGAATCTACTTTGTTATACGTTAAGGTAAAACCTACTGTATCAATCGGGTTTTGCGTCGTTCACTTCGTCCAAGTATGGTGTGGCGGGAGACAAAAAGAATAACCATTTCCATAGATACGTTCTGTGCTGCATGCATTTTCTGAAAATTGCATAATCCGGTAAGCGAACTCAAAGACTTCTGCACGAAGAGCTCGGTCATGAACACGAAAACTATAGGTGCTATCTGTTTCTAGGATAAATTTTTGCAACACTCACGCGTAGTACGTAATAAAGACATCTAACTGCCACGGCTGTATTATTTTTGTATGAAAATTCGACTGAATCATACCAAGCGCCGTGCAACCAAGGTCAGTATCTGGAACTGCATGTTCCAAACAATATTTCTCAACATCAAAATTTATTTTTACCGCTTTCAAAAGTATCCCGAGCGCTTCGGATCGAGTAATAGAATCATATGGTCGCACCTTTCTGTATGATTTTGGTTTATCCCACTGAGCATTGATAAACCCATGATCCGCAGCTGTTTCAATAGTACGACAGACCCAATCAGTTTGAGAGTACGGAACATCAGCAAATTCTCATCGACACACAGTATTACGAGTGATCCCCGCCATCGCAAGTGCCATACCCATGATTTCAGAACGAACAATTGTATCATCGAAACGATAATTTTTTGGATCATCCCAATGTTTAATGATTTTTTTTGATGCAAGATACTGTGCATATTCCAGGTTCTCTTGTTGACCAGAAAAAACTGGAAAAGAGAGACTCATGAGACAGAGAAGAGAGAATAGTTTTTTCATAATCCAGAGATAAAAAGTACAACTAAAAGCCTACACGTGATGTATCAATTTCTCGAAATTTCATGTATTTCCCATCAAAAATAAAGTCAGAAGATCCTACAGGGCCATTACGATTTTTTCGAATAAATATCGTTGTCTTCCCTTTGTTCATATCGCTTTCATGCATTTCTGTATTGTTGTAGTATTCTTCTCGATAAATCATAAGTACAATATCAGCATCTTGCTCGATGGAGCCTGATTCTCGCAAATCTGAAAGTATCGGTTCCTTACTGGCTCGACTTTCGACAGCACGAGAAAGCTGAGAAAGAGCCATGACCGGAATGCCCAATTCCCTCGCAAGCGACTTGAGTCCACGTGAAATATCCGATATTTCCTGTACTCGATTGAGAGGATTCGCCCCACTGATAAGCTGAAGATAGTCGACCATAACCATATCGAGACCAGATTCGATTTTGAGACGACGACACTTGGATTTTATCTCCAATAAATTCATACTGGCAGAATCATCAATATAGATATGTGACGTGGAAAGCTCCGAAAGAGCGTCGCCAATACGAGCAAATTCATCATCTGTCAGCTCACCTTTTTGTAACTTCCAAGAGTCAATACCCATTGCAGCACATACCATACGATCCGTCAATTGCTCTTTGCTCATTTCGAGAGAAAAGATCGCAACATTTTTTTTCTTGGCAACATGCTGAGCAATATTGAGGGCCATGGAAGTCTTCCCCATAGAAGGACGGGCAGCCAAGATGATCAAATCTCCTCATCGAAGCCCCTGAATTTTACTATCCAGATTGCGAAATCCTGTCATGATACGAGAATGTTCTATTTGTTTTGGATCCTCATGAATGCCAGCATATTCTTCATACCGCATATCCAATATGTCCCGGATATGGGTGAGCTTATTTTTGATAAATGTTTGTGTTACCTGAAAAAGCGCTTGTTCAGAACGCTCCAGGAGTGTGTTTATTTCGGTAACTTCATCAAAACCATAGGAAGCAATGACATTTCCTGTGGTGATAAGTTTACGAAGAATAGATTTTGATTTTACAATCTGAGCATATTCAAAGACGTGTGCACTCGTTGGCACAGACATCGTGAGATCTGCAAGGTATATATTTCCTCCGATAGCTTCAAGCTGATCGATACTTCCGAGCGCTTCTGAAACAGTCACGACGTCAATAGGGCGATTTTTTCGATATAATTCGATGATAACCGCATAAATAACACCGTGATTTTCATCATAAAAATCATCCTTTGTAATAAGATCAGCAACTTTTATGATACTCTCTTTTTCTATCAACAAGGAGCCGAGGAGACTTCGCTCAGATTCGAGTGATGATGGAGGAACTTTAGCAGTCATGAGAGAAAAAAATTACCGGTCAGAAAGACGCTTCGCATCAGGATGAACACCGAGTTTTTCTTCTACTTTTGGCAACCACACATGAACAACTTCATTATATGGATCGAGTTTTCGAAGTACGAGAAATGTATCGTAGGCCTTCTGATCAGAACCAACCTGTAAATGTGCCAATCCCAATAATTCATGTGCTCGAATATGTTTTGGGTTACTCTCTGCGAGACGACGTGCATAGAGGAGGGATTCTTCATACTCATGGAGTACATATCCGAGTTCAGCAAGCGTTTCCAAGAGTTGCTGATTTTTGGATTCTTTTTCGAGTCATTTTTTGAAAATATCATACGCCAAAGCCTGTTTTCCTTGAGCAACAAGGTTATTTCACAGATAGATATAGAGATCAGCCTTCTTGGGATCATGGTAAACAATGAGATCTCGAAAAAGAATTTCTGCTTTCTCGAAGTCCTGTTCTTTTTCATACAATTGTGCCAAGAGGATATTCAGATCCTGATTATGACGGTCAATCATGAGTCACTCGATAATTTGTGATCGTGCTTCTTCATATTCTCGGACAACCAATTTCCCCTGGATAGATTTGAGAATTGCTTCGAGAGCAAGCTTTTCTTTGGCGGAAAGACGTTTTTTGACGCCGTTCAAAGACACATCAACACGACGTGTCTGCGTATCAATTTTTTTCTGCTCTATAGTGTGTCGGCGCAGTATCTTTGTTCGTTCTTTTTTCCGAAAGAGATGAAATTCTCGAATATTTATGATCTTGGACCAGAGGCCATGCCCAGTATGAAAAAATATATAAAAAATTCCCAAGAAGATGAGGATAATTTCCACCCAGATCAATTCATACACTAATAGAAAACTCATAATAAAAATTAAAATTGTGAAGACTCGAGACGCTCGATTCTCTCTTCTAGAGAAGGATGGCTCGCAAAAAGATGCATAAATCCTGTGGTTTTCCCATCAATCTTGAATGCTGCGACACGAGCATCGCTCGGGATAGCCACGTTGGTATCATGCATTTTCTGAAGCGATCGAAGTGCATGAACCATTTTTTGTTTACCAACATACATGGCACTTCCTGCATCGGCAGCAAATTCACGACGGCGCGAATAGGCCATGACGACCAGGGTTCCGAGAAGACCGAAGAGGATTTCTAGAACAATAGTAGTTGTAAAATAAGCCATCCCCGAACTACCTTCTCCATCACCTCTACTCGCAATAAGATGTGCGATCGCTCGCGAAAGAAAAATAACAAAAGCATTGATGACACCCTGCAAGAGAGTCATAGTCACCATATCTCCGTTCATAATGTGAGCCATTTCATGAGCAACCACTCCCTCTACTTCGTTGGATTGCATCTTCTGAACCAGTCCTCGAGAAACAGCCACAAGAGCAGAATTTTTGGTCGGACCAGTAGCAAACGCATTCACTTCAGGAGAATCATAGACCCCCACTTCTGGCATGGTAATACCCTCTCGCTGCGCAATATTCGAGACAGTTCTATAGACCAGCTGTTCTTGAGGATGAAAAGAGGCCAATGCTTCTTCGGTTATGAGTTTCATGGGGTAGGCTCGTTTGGCCATCCATCGAGACAGAAACAAGGAAATAAAAGAACCAAAAAATCCATAAAAGAGAGCAAAGAGAGCCAGAGAAGACCATTTTGCATGGAGAGTTCCCGTAATATCAATCCCAAAGAAACGCTGGATAAGACCCAGCACGATCGTACCCATCACAATAATAACGATATTGGTGAGTACAAAGAGAAAAATGCGTCGTATCATAGTCCCCTGATTATACAGAAGTTGCGAAAGTCGCAAGTATTGGTTTGGATTCTTGGAAAGTACGATTAGAATGAGGCTATGTCCCTCTTTACAACTACTCTTCATTTCTTCCAAGAACTCTCTCTTCTCCCCCGTCTCTCTCACCATGAAAGACTGGTACGAGAATGGCTCAAAAATTGGGCAGATACGCACGCATGGAGATACGAAGAAGATACTATCGGAAACCTCCTCATAGTCGCCCCAGGAAAAATAGAAACAACACTCGCGCTGCAATCCCATATGGATATGGTGTGTGTCGCAGATTACGATCATGATTTTCACACAAAAGGAATACAAGTTCTCGAAAAAGATGGGATTTTATACGGAAACAATACAAGCCTGGGTGCTGATAATGGCATCGGGGTGGCTCTCATGATGGCACTCGCTGAGACAACAGAACGCCCAACTCTCGAACTCCTCTTTACTATGGGAGAAGAAGTAGGACTCATCGGTGCCCACAACATCGACCTCCCTCTCACGGCGCCCTATGCGATCAATCTCGATTGGTGTCATTCAGACAGTATCGGAATCTGATGTGGCGGGACACTTCTCATGGACATGTCTGTGTTTCTCACAGAAAAAAAACCACAGTGAAATCCCTATACTCTGAGCATCACTGGTATGCTCGGCGGTCACAGTGGCGTCGAAATACAGTATAATCGTGGCAACGCTCTCATAGAAATATGTCGACTGATTGATGTTTTATGAATACAAGAATTTAGCGACCTACGCGGAGGCGAGGCAGACAATGCTATCCCCCATAGTGCTAGTATCGTCATTGCCTCAGATAAAAACAGAGATAAATTGGAAACATCAATACACACCCAAGAACAGCACCTCCGAGATACGTATAACACGGACATTCATCTTTCTTTCGAAAGTACTCCTCCTCCCCTGTCTTGGTACGATGCATGAATACTTACTCACCTACATGCTCTTGGTACGGGAGTGCAAATTCTGGGACCAGAAAATACTCCTCTCTCTTCCTGGAATCTCGGAAAAATGAAGACCACAAAAAATATACTTTCTTGGTGTTATTTTCTACGTACAAATATACCTCACGGAATACAACCCATGAAAGAAAAAATAACAACAGCACTAGAGCAATACTGAGTGACACAGCATTGCAGTCATGAGTGACCAGTATGGCTGACAGATGCATCTTCCCCGTTTATACACAAGATCCTGGCAAACATCAATGAGAATAACCCCTCACCAATACCAGCAATTACGATGCATGCGACTATGGAAGCCTGAACTCTTGCAGAAAAATATCCAGATACACAGTGGGTTTCGATCGGCGCAACTTGTCACAATATGCACACGACTCGTGAACATATTCATCTCTCAGATTTGGAAGAATTCTGTGAGAGGCTGGAGATAATAATTAAATTTACCTTTAACTAAGATCTAATAAAGTAAATAAAGTTTTCTAAAATTCTGAAACCATAGTGCCAGTTACTTTTTTATAAACTAAGCTCCAAGAGCATACAGGGCGCTTATAATAATTTTCTGGCAGATAAGAATTATATCCAATATTGGATCATTATCATTTCTCGGATGGGGCAAAACATGAAAATCAATTTGCCCACTGTGCAAATGTCCAGATCGTATACCATATATGTTTCTAGGATGAAATGAGTCTAGTAAGGCCTGAGAACCACCTGCGCCACGAAAGAGAAATTCAAAAGCAGATTGTTTCGATTCTGTATTAAGTATTCAAAATCTAGGATCTCTAGTATCAAAATGGCCATTAGTCGCATTTTTTCTCAAATAGAGAGCCTCTACTGAACTTACAGCATCTGTTAAAGCACCTGAATCTTCACCTTTGAAAAATTTTTTTTTGGCTTCTCGGATCAGATAAGTTGCGGATTTAAAGTATTGCAGGTCATCATTAGACAAAAATGAAATCCTTGTCATTAAATTATTTACATCAGAATTAGGCACTACTATCTCAATCTCTGTCTTCCTTTTATTAGGAGAATAAATTTGAATTCCTTCGTATAAAAGAGGATAGTTAAATTTACATCAGCTAATTATACCTCCGGCATTTATAGTATATATATCCATTGAGCTTGTCTCAAAATAATACTTCCCCACAAGTAAAGAGAGAAAGCCAGTAATATAATATGTGTCATTAAATATTTTAATAACATCGCCACCAACATTACCATATTCCATCCATAGCCACCTTAATTCTGTTGAGTGACCACCGCCATTACCGAATGGTATTTTTATAATTCCAAAATCAATATTAGGGAAATTAACAGCAGTCTCAGGATTTAAAATTCTTAGCTCCTTCCCTTCATATCTAGTATTAATACTAATATTTGATTTGGGGAAATTGAATCATTTTTTCAAATAAAGATAAGTATTCACTTTGGCCATGTTTCTATAAAGTTAGATCATTTTACATTTATCATTTATATATTTTGGTGGAGCAGTCGGGTCTAGCACCAATTATACTCAAAAATGGGACAAATGGGACACCTCAAAAAAGGAACTAGAAATCGAGCCTCATTCCAATCATTAATCGTATAAAATGCTCCCAACCTTGCTCGTTTATACGAATAAGGGGTTTCTGGAACCTATCATGTATATCCCAAGCAGATTCACCATGCTGACCACGAATTTCTAGAAAATGATCCCAGGCAGTATGGTTTTTTGGAGAAAGAGTAAACTCATTGCCTGACTTGCCGAAAGTAAGGAGGCTACACAATGCTAATCTCAAATCTATAGGATTTGCTTCTTTATTGAATTTTGGCAGTAGTTCAGTTGCTAGACGGCACATTTCTGCAAAATAATCATCGACTGTTTTTGGAGTAAGTCCTATACATATACCAACTACTGACCGTACATTGGTAATAAGTGTTCTTTGAGCATGAGATCAAAACTCTTCTGCATCAGTATATGTGAGTAAGTGTACTTTTTCTCTAATATCAGGAATAGTACGAACAATAAAGCTTTCTATCTCTTCAACTTTCGTTTGATTTTCTCCACAGACATAGAGGTATTTTTGTGGTTTATCTCATTTCCCATCTCTCCTCTTTCGTATCCTTGGAGGTGCAGATTCCCCTGTTTTTGTTTCTGATGGTAAGTCGAGTACTAAAGGCATGACAATATTATTTATAATATAATAAATATATATTTGTCAA